>CANHIJ010000036.1 GCA_947460575.1 Verrucomicrobiales bacterium
AAACCGCCCGCCCAAACCTCCCACCCAAAGCAGAGATTCAGCGCAAGCGTCACGCGGGGCACCACTATCCAAGAGTCAGCGCAAGTGTAACAGCTTGGATCTATTATCCTCTACAATCGCAGAGCCAGATGTCTTGAAAAGACTTGACCGCAAAAACGCCGCCTCTGATTTTGTCATGATTTTCTGAGGGACGAGCGGTTTTATTTTCTAACTGAAAAAGTGCCAGGCGGCGGCTCTGCGCCTTGTTGTCCCCGGGGCCGCGCCGGTTCTTTGCTGGCAAATCGCGCGCGCCGCCCGCTAGGCAGGGCGGACGCCGCGCGTATCTCGCTTCAAGTCAAAACCCCCGCGCCCTCTCGCCCCCCTCCTGCGGCCCTCCAGGTGCGGCGCCCCTAGCGCCCGCCTGGGCAAAGCCGCAGACGCTCTCCGGGCGGGCGCGGCGGGCGGCAGGTGTGAACCTTAGCATCCATTGTGCCACGGCGCCCATCGACGGAATCTTGTTATGGAGTACTCTGTAAACACAGGGAGGCCGCGGATCCTTGGCGCCCCCCAATCTCCCTCTAGCAGAACCCCGCCCTAAGGGCCCCGCCGCTCCCCGGCCTCGGGTCGGCGCGCCTTGCCCGCACCGCGCCCCCGATTTCCAAACTCTGCCTCCACCCCCTACCCCCCCTCCCGAACTCATGTCCTCTCGCACACTTAGCCCAGTCCAGCCCCCCGAAAAACTGAGCGGCTCCACCGTCGGCATGTTCAGCGCCGGCGAGGCCCGCTGCGACCGCTGGCAAGACCTCGCCCACGCGGCCCAGGCCGCAGCCGCGCGGCCCGCCGGAGGATCCGCCGCCCCAGAATCCATCGCCAAATTGAAGGCCCTGCTGCTGCCCCTCAGCGCCCTAGAGGGCTTTCACGCTTACCCGGGCGAAGCGCTTCTAGGCGCACTCCGAGAGGCCCTCGAGCGGGAAGACTTCCCCCGCTTCTCCCGCGTCGCCACCCGCGTCGCCAAAGCGGTCATCACCGGCTCCTATCGCCGCTCCGCCAACCCCTGGAAGCTCAGCGAGGACGGAGAATCCGAAAACAAGGACCGGCTCATGAAAGACTACTTCGACGCCGCCGACCTCACCAAACCTTACTTCGAAGTCCTCATCGTCAGCGATGACCCCACCCTAGAGCAAATCCACCAGGGGCGCGCCGAGTTGAGGCAACTGCGCCGCCCCGAAGATCCCTTCATCTATGAAGTGGTCACCGTGCCCAGCTTCGAAGAGGGAGTGCTCGGCGTGGTCTTAAATGCCGATGTCCAGGCCGTCGTCATCAAGGACAACTTCCGCTTCCGGGCCCAGTTCGACGCCCCCCGCCTGCGCGCCTACCTGGAGCAGCACATGGCCGTAGAACTCGGCACCGTGGAGCCCAAGGACTACGGTTTGGCCCTCGCGCGGGCCATCGGCAAAATTCGCCCCGAACTGGACGTCTACCTGGTAGTGGATACCGCGGTGGAAAAGATGGCCAGCCACTTGGACTCCAAAAATATCCGCCGCATTTTTTACGGGATCGAAGACCTCATGGAGATCCACCTCGCCCTCATGGAGGGGATCAATCAGCGCTACGACACCCCCTATTTCAACAACCTCAAAAACTACGCGCGCCGCCCCGTCGGCACCTTCCACGCCCTCCCCATCGCCCGCGGCAAGTCCGTCTTCAATTCTCACTGGATCCGCGATTTCGGGCACTTTTATGGAGCTAATATTTTTCTCGCCGAGTCGTCGGCCACCACCGGAGGCTTGGACTCCCTCCTCGAACCGACCGGCAATATCCGCTTGGCCCAGGAAAAAGCAGCCCGCGCTTTCGGCTGCCAGCAATTGTTCTTCGGCACCAACGGCACTTCCACTTCCAATAAGATTGCCGTCCAAGCGCTGGTCCGCCCGGGCGACATCGTGCTCGTGGACCGCAACTGCCACAAGTCCCACCACTACGGCTTGGTTCTCTGTGGGGGTCAACCGCTCTACGTCGAGGCCTACCCCCTCACGGAATTCTCGATGTACGGCGCGGTGCCGCTCAAGACTATCAAAAAGGCGCTGCTCGACCTCCAAGCGGAGGGACGCCTCGACCGGGTGCGCATGCTGCTCCTTACCAATTGCACCTTTGATGGCCACGTCTACAACGTGCCGCGCTTCATGGAGGAGGTCCTCGCCATTAAGCCAGACATGGTCTTCCTGTGGGACGAAGCCTGGTTTGCCTACAACCGCTTCTCCCCCTTCCACCGCATGCGTTCAGCCATGGGAGCCTGCGAAGTGCTGCGCGAAAAGTACGCCTCCGAAGCCTACCGCGCCCAGTACGCCGCCTTTAAAAAACAGCGCGGCCAGATTGATCCCAGCGACCCCGCGCTCCTCAATCTCCACCTCTTGCCGGACCCAGAGGCGGTGCAACTCCGGGTCTACGCCACCACCTCGACCCACAAATCTCTCTCCTGCTTCCGCCAGGGCTCCTATATCATGGTCAACGACGATTGCTGGGAGAGCACCGAGGCGACCTTCAAAGAGGCCTTCTTCACGCACACCAGCACCTCGCCCAATCTCCAACTGATCGCCTCCCTCGACGTCGCCCGGCGCCAGGCGGAACTGGAGGGTTATGAACTAGTGGGCCGCTCCATTGAACTCTCGCTGATTCTGCGCCGCGAGGTAAATCAGCATGCCCTCATCTCCAAATACTTCCAGATCGCCACCAATGCCCAAATGGTCCCCGCCGAATACCGGGCCAGCGGGTTCACCGACTTTCACGCCGAAGGCGTCAATTGGAAGACCGTCTACGATGCCTGGGCCGCAGATGAATTTGTGCTCGATCCCACTAGGATCACCCTGTTGTGCGGCTCAGCCGGCTTCGACGGCACCGCCTTCAAGAACCTCCTGGCCAGCAAGTTCGACATCCAACTGAACAAAACCTCGCGCAACAGCGTCCTCCTCCAGACCAACATCAACAACACCCGCAGCGATATCGCCTACCTGATCAAGGTGCTGGCGGATCTTTCCCGCGAACTCGACCGCAAGCTCTCCAAGGACTACGACGAGAAGGCGGCCTTCGACGCCCGCGTGCAGAGCCTCGTCGCCGACGTGCCCGATCTGCCCAACTTCAGCCGCTTCCACGACGCCTTCCGCGAAAACCCGCAGAGCAAGACCAACGAAGGAGACATGCGCACTCCCTTCTTCCTGGCCTACGACGCCAAAAACTGCACCCACGTGAAGCTCCACGGCCAGGAGATCGACGACCTCGTCCAAAGCGGTCAGGCCGTTTCCGCAAAATTTGTCATCCCCTATCCCCCCGGGTTCCCCATCATGGTGCCCGGCCAGGTCCTCACCGCAGCGACCATCGATTTCATGCGGAAGCTCGACGTCAAGGAGATCCACGGCTACCGCGCCGACTCTGGCCTGGAGCTGATCAAGCCGGAGAAACTGGAAGAGCTCGGCAGGGCGCAGCCCCAAGCGTAGCCCCGCGCCGCCCCAAATCTCCCCCGTGAGTCTCCCCGTGCCCATCCACCTCCAAAAGGCCTTTCGCCATGCAAGCATTCTTTGAGTTCCTCAAATCCAACCCCTACATTCTGCTGTTCTTCACCGTCGGAATGGCCGTCTACGTCGGCAAGCTCAACATCAAGGGCTACGGCCTGGGGATGGTCGCCGCCGCTGTTGTCGTCGGCTGCGCCCTGGCCACCTGGGCCTCCACCTACGGCATAAAGCTTCAGCTGGACAACTTTGCCAAGTCCCTCTTCTACTACCTCTTCATGTATGGGGTGGGACTCCGCGTCGGCCCGTCCTTCTTCAACAGTCTCAAAAAGGACGGCCTCAAGTTCACCCTGCTGGCGGTCTTCTGCGCCGTGGCCGGACTGGCCCTGGTGGTGCTCACCGCCAATCTGTTCAACCTGCCCCCCGGAGCCGCCGGAGGCATTCTCGCCGGATCCCAGACCATGTCCGCCGCCATCGGAACCGCGGAAATGGCCGTGGAGCAGGGAGCCTACAAGCTGCCCGAGGGCAGCACCGCAGAGTCGGTTTCAGCCATGATCGCCCTCGGCTACGGCGTCACCTACATCTGGGGCACCGTCGGGATCATTCTCATCTGCAAATACCTCCCCCGCTGGTGGGGCGTGGACGCCAAGCAGGCCGCTCAAGACTACGAAAGGGAGCACGGCGTGGCCAACGTGGATGACAGCGGCCTCACCGGCTATCGCCCGGCCGGCCTCCGCGCCTATCGCCTGGAAAACCAAGAAGTGGTCGGCCAGACCATCGCCCAGTTCCGCGGCCAAACGCCGCAATACCGCATCGTCAATGTGGTGCGCCGCGGCGCCTCCCTCGGCGCAGCCCCAGAAACCAAGCTGGAGGCCGGGGACGTCGTTGCCCTCGGCGGGCGCCTCGAGGACCTCACCGCCAACCTGGGCCTCATCGGCCCCGAGGTGGCTGATTCCACCGCGCTCAACATTCCCTTGGACCAGGCGGAAATCCTCGTCACCAACAAAGAAATAGAGGGCAAGGCCTTGAAGGAGTTTCGCAGCGAGGACTTTGCCGGGCAGCTCCAAGTGCTTCGATTGGAGCGGGGCGGCGTGCCCATTCCCCTCGGCGCAGACACCGAGCTCCAGCGCTTGGACGTTTTGTTCGTGGTCGGCCTCAAGTCCGCCGTCAATAAAGCGGCCGATCTGCTCGGCAAGGTGGCCCGGCCCAGCACCGCCACCGATCTCCTGACGCTCTCCGGAGGCATGGTGCTCGGTTTGCTCATCGGGCAGATCAATGTCCCCGTCGGCGGCTTCTCCGTCGGACTCGGCAATGCAGGCGGCCTCTTGCTCTCCGGCATCCTCGTGTCCTCTCTCGTTTCCCGGCTGCGCTTTTTCGGAAATACCCCCCACGCCGCCCGCAACGTCCTCGAAGACCTCGGCCTAGTCACCTTCATCGCCATCGTCGGCATCAACGCCGGCTCCACCCTCCTCGCCCAGCTGACAGGCAAAATTGCCCTCTTCATCTTCCTCGCCGGATTCATCGCCAGCACCATTCCCCCCATCCTCACTTGGGTGATCGGCTACCACTTCCTGAAAATCAATCCCGCCGTGCTCATGGGCGGCGTCGCCGGCGCGCGCTCCCACTCCGGCCCAGCCCGCGAGGCCTCCAAGGAAATCGAAAGCAGCGTGCCTTGGGTCGGGTTTCCCGTCGGCTATGCCGTGTCCGGCGTGCTTCTGACGGTTTTCGGATACTTCGCCATGCTATTGAGCCAATAGCCTCACCTCCCACTCCCCCTTTCCATGATTTTCACCAAGCCATTGCTCCTTCGCCGCCCCCAACTCGCCGCCGTGCTGGCCGCCCTCCCCACCGCCGCGTGGGCCCAGCTCCCCCCCCCGCTCACAGCCCTGCCTCCCCCAGCTCCACCCCTGACGGAAATACCAGTCTCCGCCGCCGCCTCCTCGACCGAAGAAGGCCAAACCCCGCTGAGCGATGCCTTTGACTGGGAAGGGCGCAAGTGGCGGCTGGAAAAGCGGCGGGCCGCCCTGCGCGACACCCAGTTTGCGGTCAATCTGCGCACTTTTTATCTAAACCGCGACAAGTTCGACGACGCAGCAAGCGAAGCGCTCGCCGTGGGTGGCTGGGCCGGATTCAAAACAGGCTATTTCCTCGACGCAATTTCCCTGGGCCTGACCGGCTACACCTCGCAGCACCTGCACGGGGACGAAGACAAAGACGGCACTCTGCTGCTGGCTCCGGGCCAAGAGGGGTATTCGGCGCTCGGCGAATTGTACGCCGATATTCGCATCGCGGACGATCTTAAGCTTTTTGTCGGGCGCAAGGAATACGACACCCCATTCATCAACCGCAACGACGTGCGCATGACTCCCAACACCTTTGAAGCCATCACCCTCCAGGGCAAGCTCAAGTTGGGCGCCTTCGCCAGCGAACACAACGCCGCAGGCGGCGGCAAAACAGCCGCGGGCCCCGGCAAGGCCCCCGCCGATGGCGCCGCCGCACCCGTCGACCGCCGCGACACCCTCAAATACGGCATCGGCTATTTCGACGCCATCAAGGAGCGAAACTCGGACGACTTTATCTCCATGGGCGAAGACGCCGGGGCCCAGGTGGACCGCGGCGTTTTCGTCGCTGGAGCCAACTACCAGAAAGGCGACTTCTCCTTCGGGGGCATCGACTACTACAGTCCAGACCTTATCAACATCGGGTACCTCGAAGCCAAGTGGGCCATCCCCGGGGGCGCCGACTGGAACCCGCGCTTTGCGGCCCAGTTCATCGACCAGCGCAGCGTGGGGGACGAACTGCTCCAGGGCGAGGCGTTTTCCGGCCAGCAGTTCGGCCTGAAGGCAGAGCTGCCAGCGGGACGGGCCCTCTTCACCGCCGGGTATACCCAAACCACCGGAGGCACCAATATGCAAAATCCCTGGAGCGGCTACCCCGGCTACTCTAGCGTCCAGGTGGAGGACTTTAACCGCGAAGGCGAAGGGGCCTTCCTGCTGCGGGCGGGCTACGACTTCGATTTCCTCCCCGGCCTCAGCGCCTACGCCCTCGGAGTCCTCGGGTCGAGTCCCGACCGAGAGGGCCAGTACGCTAAAAACGAGTACGACTTCAACCTCCAGTGGGCCCCACCGCAGGGGTTCCTCCAGGGCCTTTCCCTAAGGTTGCGCTACGCAGTGGTCGAACAGGACGGCGGAGGCGGCGACGACTTGGAGGACTTCCGCGCCATTTGCAATTACGCCATTAGCTTCTAACGACATTTTGGCATGGACTACCTCACCTCCGCGCTCCAGGAGCACCAGGAACTGGCCGTATTTTTGACGCTGGCTCTCGGATTCCTGATCGGCCGCCTCAAGATCGGATCCTTCTCCCTCGGGATAGTGGTGGGCACGTTGCTCGCCGGGGTCATCATCGGGCAAATGAACATCCCGGTTCCCGCCGTGGTGAAGTACATCTTCTTTGATCTCTTCCTCTTCACCACCGGCTACAAGGTAGGGCCCCAGTTCTTCCGCGGACTGAAAAAAGATGCCCTGCCCCAGGTGGCCCTCACCCTGGTGCTCTGCGTCACCTGCCTGCTGGCGGCGTTTTTCGCGGCCAAACTTCTCGGCTACGACCTGGGAACCGCCGCCGGCATGCTGGCCGGCGCCTTCACCGAATCCACCGTCATCGGCACCGCCAGCGATGCCATCGGCCGACTCCCCCTCTCCGCGGCTGAAAAGACCGACCTCAGCAATAACATCCCCGTGGCCTACGCTGTCACCTACCTGGTCGGCACTGGATTCATTGTCTGGTTCCTGCCCAACATCGGACCGAAATTGATGCGGGTGAATTTGAAGGTGGAAGCCCGGAAACTGCAGCTGACAATCGCCGGAGAAAGCCCCGGAGAAAGCGAAACTCTATCCGCCTTTCAAAGCCTCGGGGTCCGCGCCTACCAAATAACCCAGCCAGAAATGGTGGACCGAAAGATCGCGGAACTGGAGGCGCGCCCCCAGGGCACCCGCATCTTCATTTCGCGAATTCGCCGGGATGGCAACCTTTTGGAGTCCGCACCCAACCTCGTGCTCAAAAAGGGGGACGTAGTCGCGGTCCTGGCCCGGACCGAGACCCTAACATCCCTTGCTGCCCGGATCGGGCCCGAGGTGGAGGACAAGGCGCTGCTCGACTTCCCCATTGAATTCCTCGATGTAGTGATCAGCAAGAAGCCCCTCCTGGGCAAGCGCCTCGCAGAGTTGGCCGCGATGGATTTTGCCCGCGGCGTGTACCTCAAAAAGTTGACCCGCACGGGACAGTCGATGCCGTTCTCGGCGGAAACGCGCCTCGAGCGCGGCGACTTGATGACGCTGATCGGGGCGGAAAGCGACGTCGAGCGGGCTGCCCAAAATCTCGGCTACGCGGATCGCCGGACGGTGATGACGGACATGATTTTTGTCGGATTCGGCATCTTTCTCGGCGGCCTGCTGGGTCTCCTCTCGGTTTCCGTGTACGGCCTGCCGCTCACCCTCACCGCCAGCGGAGGAGCCTTGATCATGGGCTTGGTCTTTGGGTGGCTGCGCTCGATCCACCCCACCTTTGGGCGCATCCCCGAGCCCGCGATGTGGGTATTCGACACGGTGGGATTGACCGTCTTCATGGCCTGCGTGGGACTCGCCGCGGGGCCCAGTTTTTTTTCTGGACTCCAAAAATCCGGGATCGCCCTCGTCTTTGTTGGGCTCATCGTCGCCGTCCTCCCGCACACGGTGGCGATTCTGTTCGGCCGCTATGTCCTGAAAATGAATCCGCTGATCGTCCTCGGGGCCTGCTCCGGGGCGGGGACGATTACCGCCGCCCTTCGGGCTATTCAGGAAGAGGCGGAGAGCGAGCTGCCAGCCCTCGGCTACACCGTTCCCTATGCGGTGGGAAATATCGTCCTGACCGCCTGGGGACCAGTCCTCGTGGCCATGATGGCGTAGCGCGGAATCTCCCGGTCTCTTATCCAAGTTTCCCATGTCTGTCGATCCCACCGCGATCCGAACTGTTGCCCTCCCCTTGTGTATAGATCTGGGGGCGACGTTTCTTTTCAGCATTACGGGAGGGATGGTGGCCATCAGGCGCCACTACGACCCGATCGGCCTATTCGTCCTGGCGCTGGCATGCGGGCTGGGCGGGGGCTTGCTGCGCGACGGCATTTTCATCCAGTCCGGGCCCCCGGCGGCGATGCTGGAAGCCCCTTACATGATGGCCGTGCTGGTCGGCAGCCTCGTGGCCGGACTCTTTTTCAAACACGTCGAGCGGCTATCCAAACCCTTTCTCATTTTCGACGCGCTGGGCACTGGGGCCTACGGTGTGGTGGGGGCGGGCAAGGCCTTTGAAGCCGGCCTGGCGCTTCCCGCCTGCATCTTTGTCGGGGTCGTGAACGCGGTGGGGAGCGGTTTGATCCGCGATGTGCTGGTTCGGGAGGAGCCGCTCCTGCTCAAACCTGGGCAATTCTACGTGATCGCCTCCCTGCTGGGGGTCTCCGGATTTGCCCTACTGACAGCTTATTTGCGGGTGCCGCTGCTCCCGTCCGCCATGGTGGCCATCGCCATCACATTCATTTCCCGCCTCCTGGCGATCTATTTCGACTGGAACACGAAGTCCATTTTCAGCGGATCGCCCTGACCCCTGACCGCGCTGCTTGCCGCGCCTCCCCGCCATTTTCTCCACTTTGAATCCATGCGCCCTCGTTCCCTAACACGCTTTCGTCACGCCCCGCCCTGCTGGTTTTTGGCCGCGGCGGCTTGGCTTTTAGCCACCCTCGACCGAGCTCAGGCCTCGTTGCTGCAGGGCGAGGCCCTCGACAGCGTTGCCGATGCGCTCTCGTGGGTGGTGCTGATCGTGGTGCCGACCGTCTTCATCGCGGTGTTCTGGCTGGTCCACATCCTGCCGGAGAAAATCGCAGAAAAGAAACAACATCCCCAGACCCGTGCCATCCAATGCCTGTGCCTGCTGTCGCTCGTTTTCGGCGGCCTGCTCTGGCCCATTGCTTGGCTGTGGGCTTACAGCAAACCCGTGTTGTATAAACTGGCCTACGGGACGGACGTGGATGAGTCGCTTGAGCCCCCTGGAGGCAAATCCGGGGCCCCAGAAAAAACCCAAGATAAAGGTGGTGGGGCCCGGGAGACAGCTGATCGCTCGGAACCCAACGAAGCCTCCAGACTCCGCGCTCGAGTCGCCGCCCTGGAAAAACACTTCAAAGCGGAAGGAGGGCCGTTCTAATGGATATCCTGCTGCTGTTGATCTACTGCCTTTTTGTCTGGCTGATCTTTATCAAGTTCAAATGGCTGCCGTGGACGATCACCAGCCAGGTCATTGTGGTCACGATTCCGCTCATCGCCCTGACGATCCTCATTCTTCTCCTCAACCTCTTTGCCCCGTCCTCGTCGGACATCCGGGCCATGAACTATGTCATCCCGATTGTCCCGCGGGTCACCGGCCAAGTGACCGAGGTTCCCATTGAACCGAACCGCCCAATCAAGAAGGGCGACGTGCTGTTCAAGATTGATCCGGTTCCCTTTGCCTGGGCGGTCAAAGCCGCCGCAGCCAAACTGGAAGGACTCAAAGTGGCCCTCGTCACGGCTCAGGGCAGCGAGCGCAGCCTGGAAGATCAGATCCGCAGCGCCGCGGCCAAAAAGGCCGCCCTTCAGCCCCGCCTGGCCCTCGCGGTCAGGCGGGTCGAGCAGTTCACCGCCCTGGCGGAGGCTGGCGCAGGCCGCCGCGCCGACCTCGAACAGGTGCAGGCTGACGTCGCCAATCTCGAGAGCGAAATCGTGGCCGCCGACGCCACCGAATCGCAATCGAAGCAAAAGCTTTCCGCCCGCACCAGCAGCGGCGAGTTTGACGAAGTCGCCAAGGCCAAGGCCCAAATCGCCCAGGCCGAGGCCGACCTGGGGAATGCCCAGTTCGACCTCGAAGGCACGGTCCACCTGGCCCCAGCGGACGGGCGGGTGGCCAACCTGGCGCTGCGCCCCGGAGTCAGAGCCTCCCAAATTCCCATGGCTCCGGTGATGAGCTTCATCGAGGAAGGCGACCAATGGGTGATGGCTTTCTTCCGCCAAAATGAACTGCGCTATGTGCAGCCGGGCAATGAAGCGGAAATCTTTGTCAAAACCCACCCGAACTGCATCCTCAAATGCAAGGTCGACTCCATCCTCTGGGCCACCGCCCAAGGGCAGATGCCGATCAGCGGCAACCTGCCCAACACCATGGCCGCGGCCGCGCCAGAACAGCGCATCGCGGTCCGCCTCCTCGTGGAGCCAAAGGACCGCGACCTCTTTCTCGCCGCCGGGGTGCGCGGAGCCGGGGCCATTTACACGGAGGAGGGCAAAATGCTCCACGTCCTGCGCAAGGTCTTTATTCGCGTCTCCACCAAAATGGACTGGTTTGTCGCCAAACTTCATTGAGGCCGTCCCCCTATGAACAAATTCATTCCCGCAGGGGCCGCCATCGGCCTGGGCTTGGCCGCCTGCTCGCCCCTCAAAGCTCCACCGGGCGGACCGCTCATCCTGACAGAATCAGCCCGCGCCCAAATTCCCGGGTCCTGGAGCGGCAGTCACCGCGGCGGGCCAGTGGAGCCGGACTGGGTCCGCAGTTTCGGCGATGCCGAACTCAACCGCCTCGTCGAGGACGCGGTGACGCGGAATCCTGACCTGGCAGTGGCGGCCGCCAAAGTGGAGGCCTCCCGCGCGGCGGTGCGCGTCGCCGCGGGCGCCTTATATCCCCGCTTGGCCCTCAAGCTGATGGGCGAAGGGCGGGTCAAAGCCTTGTCTGGCAATCTGGATTCCGGCATTGATCCTCCCAGCCTCGGCGGGCTCGGCGTGGAGGATGCCGGAGGCGGCGGAGACACCCAGAGCGCCGATGGCCATTCCATCCGCGGCGTGGAAGGCCTGGGGATGGGAGCCTCCTGGGAAGCCGATGTCTGGGGCCGGGTCCGGGCCAAAAAGGCGGCGGCCCAGGCCGACAGCGCTGCCGCGGAGGCGGACTTGGCCTTCGCCCGTCAATCACTCGCCGCCGCCGTAGTCAAGGCTTGGCTCTCCACCATCGAAGCCTCCCAGCAAGCCGCCCATGCGCGGGAAACCATGGCTTTGTATCGCGACTACCTCAAACTCTCCGAAGTGCGCCAAAAGATAGGGTTCGCCAGCGACTTCGACATCGCCCAGATCAAAATGCGGGTGGCCGGTGCACAGGATACCCTGATCACCGCCGAGGCCGCCCGCACCCAGGCCATCCTAGCTATCGAGGTGATCACCAGCCGCTACCCCGCTGGCAAGCTGGCCACCCGCACCAGCTTTCCCAGCCAGCCCAAGCCAGTTCCCTCCGGCCTGCCCGCAGAGTTGCTAGAGCGCCGCCCCGACCTGATCGCCGCCGAGCGGCGCTTTGCCGCCGCCTTCCACCGGGTGCACGAAGCGCGCACCGCCCGCCTGCCGCGCTTTGCCCTGAGTTCCAGCAGCGGACTGGGCAGCGCTCAGCTCGATTCCGTCGGGACCCTAAACGCCCTGACCTGGAGCCTCGCCGCGGGCCTTACCCAGCCCATCTTTTTTGGCGGGGAACTCAAGGCCGCCGAGGACATCCGCAGCGCGGAACAAAAAGCCGCCGCCGCCGCCTATACAGCTACAGGTCTACGCGCCTTCGGAGACGTCGAAAACGCCCTAGCCAACGAATCCTACCTACGGCAACGCGAAGCCTCGTTGACTAATATGGTAGACAGCGGCGCGACCACCGTCAAGCTAGGACGACTCCAGCTCGATCAGGGACAAACTGAGATGTTCAATATCCTGCGCCTCACTGGGGAGAGCCTTGCCGCCAAGATTGAGTTGACCCGAATCCGCGCCGCCCGCCTGCGGGAACGCGCCAACCTGCACCTCGCTCTCGGCGGCAGTTTTCAAGCCCGCCCCCAATAAACCCACCCGCCGGGGCCCGCCCCAAACCACTCGCCGAACCGCCCGGACTCCTCTCCCACCAACGCGCCGACCATGCCTGCCTTTTCTCGCCAATACACCCGCGGCCCCCCGAGATCTCGCCTCGGGAGCCAACGGCCGCCGACCCCGGGGCATCCCTTACGAGAGCTCGCCTTCCGGCCGGGGGGCGAGGCCGCGCCCTCCTGGGTCCATTTCCTCCAAGGATGCAAATCCTCCGTCGCCTCCGTCGTCTCCCGCGCCGGTGGCTCCGCAGAGCTCCCTCGGAGGGCCATCTCCTCCAAGCGGACGAACTGCAGCGCCGCATTGATCCGACTTCCCCAAAATGCAATGGGCGCCCCCCTGCTCTCCCGCCGCGATTGAGTCAAACCCCTTATAGCCTGCCCGCAGCGCCAACATCCCAGCCATGGCCCCCGCTGTCCAGATCCTGTCCCAATGCCTGCTGGTGACCTTTCTGGTTGGCGGCATGCTGGCCGCGGGGCTCGCGATTACCCCGCGGGCGATCCTGGCCCCACTGCGCGACCTGCGATTGGTCGCCACCGCGCTGGTGCTGAACTTTGTAGCCGCTCCAGCCTTATCCTGGCTCCTCGCCGAGGGACTCGCGCTGCAGCGCCCGCACGCCATTGGGCTAATGCTACTCGGCGGCGCGCCGGGCGCTCCATTTCTCCCCATGCTCGCAGCCAAGGCGAGGGGAGACGCCACTGCTGCGGTGGCGCTGATGGCGTTGCTGCTCCTCGGAACAACCCTCTTTCTGCCCTTAGCCCTACCGTGGCTTTTGCCGGGTTCGGAAGCCGACGCCTGGAGCATCGCGCAACCGCTCCTCACCCTGATCATGGCCCCCATGGTCCTCGGGATCTTTTTTAAAAGCAGCGCGCCGAACTTAGCCGCCCAATGCCAACCCATCGCCGCCAAGCTGGGCCATCTGAGCCTTGGAGCGCTTTTCGGACTGCTCGTCGCCCTGAATTTTCGGGGCCTGCTCAGCGTGCTAGGCAGTGGAGCGCTCGGCGCGGCGGCTCTCTTTGTGGGCGGACTTTTTGCCATCGGCTACGGACTGGGGGGACCGCGGCGGGAAATCAAAGCAGTCCTCGGCCTCAGTTGCGCCGCCCGGAACGTCGCCGTTGCGCAAGGCGTCGCCGCCAACAGTTATCGCGACCCCGAGATCACCCTCATGATCGTGGTCTGCACCGTCGTGATCCTCGTCCTGCTCTCCCTCGCAGCCCGCTGGCTTCGCGGCCGACCCCATCCCTGACAACATACCTGGCAGTCCAGGCTAGGGAAGAAAGCAGGGAGCTGGGCCCGCTTTCGCGGGAATTGGGCTTCGCCGGGGTGAATGCGTGCGTTGGCGGCTCGGCGTCCCTACATGATGGAAAGGCCTGGGCCTGTAGACGAAGGCGTTCTCGGCGAGGGCGAGGTGGAGCAGCGGTAAGTTCGTTAGGGCGCCAACGAATCGGCGGCGGACTGAAACGCGGAAGGGCTCGCGGCCAGTCGCGGCGCCCGGGGAGCGGAAATGGGCAGCAGCTGCCGTGGAAGGCGGCGTCGGCGGCTTTTGGCAGGGCCGTCCGCTCGCCTTCGCCGCGCTGGCCCCGGTTCTCGCGGGGTTGGCAACCCAGTGAGATGTCAGGACCTAGCCAGGAGGGCCATGGCGGCATTGTGGCCCGCGATGCCGCTAACTCCGCCGCCGCGGCGGGCGCCCGCCCCGGCGAGAAAAATGTGGGCATCGTCGGTTTCCGCCCCCCAGAGCGCCGTCTCCCCGGCCTCGCCCGCGCCCTCGAGGAACGGAAAGTCCAAGTCGCGGTGGAAAATGTTGCCGCGCGGGAGGGAGATGTCCCGCTCCAGATCGAGCGGCGATTTCACCTCCATCGCCAGCGCGCCGCCACCGCACGGAGCGAGCACCGACTCGATGGGGTCGAGTAAATAGCGATTCAGGCTAGCAATGGCGCGCTCTTTGGCTAGGGCCGAGGCGGCCGCTGGGTCGGCATCAAAGAGCCGGGCGGGCACGTGCAGGCCGAATAAAGTGAGGGTGTGAAACCCTTTTTGCTGCAGCTCGGCAGACAGGATGGTGGGATCAGTCAGGGTGTGGCAATACAACTCCAGCGGCATGGGCTGCGGCATCTCCCCGCGGCGGGCCGCGGCGTAGGCGGCTTCGAGTTGGGCGTAGCCTTCGTTGGCGTGAAACGTGCCCGCGAAAGCGATCCGCGGGTCCACCCCAGATTTGAGCCGCGGCAGGCGCGACAAGAGCATATTTATTTTCAGCTGGCAGCCCTCCAGCGCCGGCGCCACGGGGACTCCGCGCAAGCGGGCCAGGTGCTGGGGCGCGGCGGCAAACAGCACGTCTTTGGCGCGATAGCAATCTCCACCCTCGGTTTCCAGGCGCACCCCCAACGGGCCGCTTTCCAGGACCGCGACCTTGGAGCGCCCTTTGATCTCGACCCCCGCGGCGGTGGCGACGCGCTGCAGTTCCTTGACCAAAGCCCCCATCCCTCCCTGCGGCACGCGCCACTGTCCAGTGCCATTGCCGATCAAGTGATAAAGAAAGCAGCGGTTAGCCTGCAGGTCGTCCGCCGAAACAAAGGTGCCAATCAGCGCATCCGTCAAAACAATACCCCTAACAAGATCGTCAGCAAATCGTTCGCGAATGACTTCGCCGATGGGAACCTCCATCAGATGGCGCCACACTTCCGGCAGGCCCATTTCGGACTTGAGTTGCGCGGCGCTCTTGAGCGGTTGGAGCATGGAAGGGGCAAGCCGCTCGGCTAGTTCCGCAATCTCGCCGTAAAAAGCGCGCCAGGCGCGGCCTTCCCGATCCGACCCGGTCAGCCGCCGAAAACTGAGAGCCGTGGCCTCGTCCCAGGCCGCAGAGACGATCAATCCCTCGTCCGCACCATCCCGATGATAGGGGGTGAACGAGGAGACGGAGCGCTCCAGAGTTTTGAAGTGGATTCCCAAGTCAGTGACAATCTGATCGGGCAACAGGGAAACCAGATAGGAATAACGCGAAAGCCGCGCCTCGTATTCGGGAAAAGGTTTGGCACTGCTGGTGGCGCCGCCCAGATCGCCCTGCGCTTCGAGCAGGAGGACGCGCTTCCCGGCCTGGGCCAAATAGCTCGCCGCCACTAGCCCATTGTGACCACCGCCGACGACGATGGCATCGTATAATGTAGTATGTGACTTCATGATGGCAAGGAAGGTCGGCGCCGGGAATAGGGCTCCGTCATGGGGTTGTCGAGCTAGATTGGATAAATTACCTTTCGCACCGGGTTCTATTTGGCGCGGGGAAATGTGATGACCCCGTCGTAGTCGATCTGCACCATCTTGATCTCCATGCTGGCGCGATCGGGCTGCTTAGTCGCCGGGTTGATCGCGATCCGGCTGATGCTGACGTCCCAAGATCCCGGCCCACCGCCCGCCGTGGGCCCACCTTTCACCATGGCCCGGGTGACCTTGCCGTCGGCGGCGTTCCATCCAAACTGCGCCGCTGCCGCCGCTAGAGCGATATCGACAATGCCCAACTCCGCGGCGATGGCCGCGTAAAATTGGTCGGGATCGGGATACGCGCCGATCGGCTTTACGCCGACAATCAGCCTATTATATTTCCTTTCAAAAAAGGCCACGTCCTCAATCACCCGCTCAGCAGGCGGCTCTCCAGGGCTATTTGGGGTTTTAGGGCCGCGGCGCGCGCGCAGCGAGACCTCGTCTTCCCCGATGTCGAGTACCAGGCCCGCCTGCTCGGCTACCACTTGCAACAAGAGGCGCAAGCTGGCGGTTTCTAGATGAAAGGTGATAAGCGGCTCGCCTTTGCCGTCTATCTCTGTGGCGCGAATGGGCACGCCAGCCTTGGCAGGGTCGGATGCCTTTCCACTGCGGTTAAGAAAATCGATAACTTCGCGCAGCGGGGCGTCCTTAAAAGCGGCGCCGCGAATGGCGATGGCATCGAGCTTTTTAGTCAATGCTAGAATCTTTGGGTTGCCGTTCGGTTCGGCTTGCGCCAGTTGGGCTTGGAGTTGGTCCATCGATTTGCGGTGCGCCACGGCGGCCCGACTGGCCGCGGCTTTTTGCTCCGCGGTGGCGGCTCGCTCCACCGCATCCTCGAGCCCAGGCAGTTCCTTGGCCGCGGCGGCGAACTGTTTGAGGGCACCCTGGCCCGAGCGCGCGCCATCAATCGCCCCGCTATCGCCATCGGCCGCGGCGCCTGCCGCCGCTTGCGGAGCAGGCAAAACCGCGGATCCGCCCCGCGGGGCACCGTGCGCGGGCGGGAGCGAGGTCAATACCGCGGCGGAGAGGAGGAGGCGGCAAGGCAATTTCATGGCGCGAAGTTTCATTGTGTATTTTTAAGTTTAATTGCCGGGCGCGGGGGAAGCAAGGGAAGTGTCCCCGAGGTCGTTGAAATGGAAGTAGATCTGGTTGGGCCAGGGGACAGCGCGGTTTTGGAAAAACAACCAAGCAACCATCCCCATGTGAACATCAAAGCCGTCTTATTACAAGGCAATGCGGATTACCCGCAAAAGCTGAACGTGCTGCGGGGCCGCGCGCGAGCGGGTTTGCGGGTGCAATACGAGCGGAGGTTGAGGGCCGCCGTCGCCCCCGCCACGTCTTCTAGACCAGCACCATCGACTGCCGCCGCAAGCGACTTTTGTCTTTATAGGCACTTGGAGCCACGCTTACTTTTGAAATACCTTGTGCTGGGAATCCCCGCTCGAGAGCAGATAGGCCATTAAGTTCATCAATTCGTCACGGTTCATTCCTGCGATCGTACCCGGGGGCATAATGGATACATTGGAGAACTCCATGCTTTCCAGCAGGTCCGCCGAAGCTTTAGTGATTTGATTCAGATCAAATGGATTGGAAGCGACGCCAACTTCCTTGTCGTTGCGAATGATGAGTCGGCCATAGAGCGCAGCGCCGTCTTTGAGTTTGACCGTGCTGGCCATATACTGCTCCGAAATTGAGGCGCTAGGTTCGCAGATGGCCACGAGAATGTCCCTGATGGAAAAGCGATTGCCCAGGGAGCCGAGGTCGGGACCGGTAACCCCTCCTTCCCCTCCGAAGCGATGGCAGGCGATGCACAATCCGGCAGAGAACATTTTTTTGCCGTTTGTGAAATCTCTACCGCGAAGTTCTGAGGCGAAAAGCTTCATCGCGGTGTCCACGGTCCAAGCTCCGGCCGGGCCCTCGGGCTGGGGCAGTTTTGAAAGATCCAGCGAAGGAAAGTCACCCAGCAATCCAGCCATCCGCTCCACATCCTTGGTCTCCAATTGCGCGATGGCATCCATGCGAATGGCCCGGATGTATCCAGTAAAGCTCTTGCCACCATCTTTTGCCAGGGATTCGTTCAGCCAGCCAAAGAAATATTTCCGGTCTTCTATCGACCATCCGCTCCGCACCCGCCTCAGGCAATAGGCGTAGTGGATATTGCGTGCGTTAGGAGTATTGGCCATCATCTTGAGGATCGCTCCGCCATACTCATGCCGACCGAGCATCTCCTTGTCGTAGTCAGCCGTCGCGACGCGGGTGGACTTCATCAGGGCGATGGTCTTGCCGACAAGCGTGGGCGCATCGAGCGAGGCGAGCACGCGACAAAGCTCGGCGTTCACGGTGTCGTCCTTCGACGGATAATGAGGATCCAGCTTGGCAATCACGGCCGCCGCCTTTTCTCCGGTGGGCGGCCCCATGCGGATGAAACAGAGCGCATAGGCACGGAGCAGCGCCATCTGGTCTTCCTTCTCAAGGGTGCCAAAGGACACCTCGCCGAGTTTGTCGAGCAAGCGTCCGGACCATGAGTTGTCGCCATGTCGACACAGGGCGATGCTCGCATAAATTGCAGCCCGTGGGTTTTTCTCCGCGAAAACCTTCTCGCGCCAAAGGGCCGCGTCCTGACATTCGATGGCGATCCGGGCTGCGTAGCGGATGTTTCGATCTGGGTGCGCAAGATGCGGCCAGGCTTTTTCCACCGCATCAACTCCGGATTCGCGGCGAACTTGCATCTGCTCCAGCGAGTGGCGCAATGCCCGGAGTTCGCGGTTGGCCAGCAGAGTTTTCGGAGTCCCCGCCGTTTTCTCGCCGGTGTAGCGGACGCGATAAAGCCGGGACGCCGTGGTGCGCCCACCAGTGACGAAATACATGGCGCCGTCCGGCCCGAAGCGCATGGCCGCGATGTTGAGCGGGCTGCCATGAAGAAACTCCGTCTTGGTGCCGGTATAACTGGAACCGCTCTCCTGCATGTTCACGGTGTAAATCGTGCCGAAGGTCCAGTCGCAGACGAAGAGCTTGTCTTGAAACTCCGCAGGGAAATGGGAGTGGTGGCCAAAGCTGATGGCGGTGGGCGATCCCGGTCCCATATCCAACACCGAGCCGAGGCTATCGGCAAAATAATCCAGCCACACGCCCGTGTTCGCACGCCAGCCGAACTCCGCACCGTTGGTGACGTGGTTGATTCGCGTGGGCCGATACCACGGAACGCCGACATCAAACTCCATGTCGGAATCATAACTGAAGAGTTCGCCCTCGCGATTCAGCGCGATGTCCACGGCGTTGCGGAAACCGGAGGCGATCATTTTCCAATCTGTGCCGTCCGGTGAGATGCGGCATATCCAGCCGCCCGGTGCCTTGAGCCCCACCGCGTGTCCCATCGGATCTGGAATGACGGGCAAAAGCGTATCCTCCCGCCACACGGGCGGCTGCACGGAAGTCGTCCCCTTGGGCACGCGGGTGAAATTTCCGCTGACCAAATACAGCCCCGTTCCGTCGGCCGTCTGGATGATAGAGTGCGCCGAGTGCTCATAACCCATGTCCAGCTTTTGCAGCAGTTTAAATTCATCGAACTGGTCGTCTCCATCGGTGTCTCGGATGCGATAGAAGCCCCGCATGTTCGACATGTAGAGGCTGTCAAAAGCGTAGAGAAAGCCATAGGCGCCGCCAACTTTGCGTGTCCCCCAGTCCACTGGATCATAGGGAAATCCCGGCAGGCTATCGACCTTGATGGCCGCCCCAGCAGCTGGCAACGTGACGCGAAAAACTCCGTTGTCGTCTTGATCAGAGACGATGAGGCGGCCCTTGGGATCGAAGGCCATCGCCACCCAGGAGCCTTGAGATTTTGGCACCTCGTAGAGCAACTCCGCGTGAAATCCTTCGCGCAGCGATATTCCAGTGTCGGCATCCAAAACCAGCCGGGGTGAATCGGCCGCGGGATTTTGCGCCCGCCCTGGCATGCTTATAAATCCGAGAATCAAACTGAAGAATGCAAGGCGCGTGATCATGCAGGAAATTCTAGCTTATGGGTGATGGTTATGCTGTGGTGGGCTTTATGAGCTACTGAGCCTTGGATGACGCCTTGGATGGATACTTGAGATGCAATCGCGGCCAGTAGTCCTTCCAATACTCGTCGTAATAATCTTGGCCCGCGCGGTCGATGTCTGCGGGGGGGACAACCTTGGGGGCTTGGGACGGATCGTAAGCGGCGAGGTGCCCGGTGCCCGCGCGGGTGCGGGGTGACACGAAACGCCAAGGATAGTCGCCCAACACATCGGCGATCAGTTTGGCCAAATCTGGATCATAGGCCTGCAACTGGTCGCGGGTGTGAACGCGATTGTGATCATGATCCATGCTGCGGCAGGTATCATACCAGGCCTGCACCCCTTCCGCCCAATACTCCGCCGCATTGAGCGCCCAGTAAGTCGCCTTGGGCCCGCCAAAGACGATGAGCACCCTGTCATCGCGCGTAACCTTCACATCCGCCCGGCTGGGCTGATCGTTGACGAGGATGTCGCCGCCATCCAAGCATTGGGAGAGGAAAGCGCGGGGCTGCGCGGGGAACGCTTTGACCAGGGAATCTAACAATCCAACGGGTGCGACGCTGCTGACCCGCCGGAACTTCTGTGCGGCATAGCCGTCATGGTAGAGGCCTTGGTCCGTGGCGTGTTGGAAGGCCGCGCGGAGGCGTTCCTGGAGTGGCTCGTCGAAGCCGACGCCGTCTATCACATGGGCGAACTCATGGATGAGGATGCTTTCCCGATCCATGCCCCCGGGATACTCCATGACGTCCTCCTCGGCGAACAGGAAGGTGGGACGCCCATCGATCTCCGTAAGTTCGCCCCGGCCGCGCCAATTGTATAAGTCGAGTTCCTTGCCGGTCTTGTCAGTGGCCCACTGCGGGACGTCGGACTGCAGCTCGGCGTGGCCGACCAGGACGCACAACACTTTTTTGTCGCGGATGCGCTGGGCAACCGCTGGAAGGAGATGGCCCATGACCGTGTCCAAAAGATAGGCCGCTTCGAGATGCGCGAGGTCGGAGACCTTCTCCGAAGTGGCGATGAGGATGTTTTGAACCAGGGTGCCCTTTTTATAAAACTTGGCGTCGAGCTTGTACTCCCTGGCTTGTTCCACGCTGATCGGTTTGACCTGCCGCAAAGGCGGGGTGGCGGCAGTTTTGGGCAACCCGGCTTGAGCCCTGAGCGGCAGGGTGAGACCAGCAAGGACCGTCGCCGTGAGCGCGATGCAGAGTAGCGCGAAGGCTTTGCGAGCAAGGGGTCTTTGGTTCATGATTTTAGAGTGGGCGTAAGTTTGCCAACGCACGAGCCTTTTTCTTCCTCATCATCGGAACCAGTTGCACCATCAGCACGCCCGACAAAATCAGCCCGCAGCCAAAGAGCGCCCGCCCCGTCAGGGTTTGGTGGAGCACCAGATAGCCGGCGATCGCGGCAAAGACCGACTCCAGACTCATGATGATCGCGGCGGGTGCCGGAGGACAATGCTTCTGACAGACCACCTGCAGCGTATAGGCCACCCCGACCGACATCAGCCCAGCGTAGGCGATCGCGCCGGACGCCGCCTTGATCTGATCGTAAGAGCAGTGCTCGAAGAGCAGGCCGGCCAGAATACTCAAGACCGCGCAAACCGCGAATTGCGCAAAGGCAATCCAGATGGGGTCACCTTGGTCGGCAACGTGGTCAATGACCAAGATCTGACACGCCCAAAACACCGCACTGAGCAAGGTCAGCCAATCGCCCTGGGACACGACGAAGTGTCCGCTCACGCTCATGAGATAGAAACCAATGAGACATACTAGCATGCCAACCCAAAGACTCTTGCGCGCCTGGTGGCCGAAAAAAAGGCCCAGCACCGGGACAAAGAGAATATAGAATGCAGTGATGAAGCCGGAGTTCGCACTGGAGGTATACTGCAGTCCGATCTGCTGCAGGGCGGCGGCGGCAAACAGCGACAGGCCGGCGCCTAAACAGGCTTTGTAGGGCAACTTGGCCGCTTGATCTGATGCAGGCAGATGCTGCTTCCGCCAGATCATGAGGGGGATCAGGGAGACGCAGCCAAGGGCGAAACGAAGCCCATTAAAAGTCATGGGACCAAGCCCTTTTTCCATGCCGATCTGCTGGGCCACAAACGCAAAACCCCAGATCAGGGACATCAGCAGGAGCAACAACTCGTATTTGAAGGCGCCCATGCCTCCGGGCTTCGATTCGGTCATGGGATTCATAGCTGCATTTCCGGTGTTTCATTGCCAGGCCCATCGCTTGGCCGCGCAAACCGCAGGATTGGCCATGATTGTGCCAGAGGATGTCGACGCTTGTTTTTCATGAGTCTTGGTTCCGGATAGCGCCTTAAATGGGCTGAACTGAATCGAGTTCATTTCGGCGCAGCCTCGCTCGCGCTTGGGTACTCCTGAATGAACGTTTCCGCCTCCTTTAGGCGGCGCTTCCCGTCTTCGGCCCTCAGTGCATTAATCAGGTCACGTTGCTCCACTCGATCCAGAACATTAGAATTAACACTCTTCTTGCCAGTATAAATTTGATACATATCGGCGACCGTGAAGTTGTCATTGCGCAGGGTGTCGAGCGGGATGCCGCTGAGCTTCACATTGGCCAGCGGGTTGCGACCCCAGGCATGACGGTAATACACCGGTTCCGCCACCAGCGGGCTGGAAAGCACGATGAGGCTGTGATCCTCGTCATGGTTGACCTTGGTGCCCCAGGCGGCTTTGGCAGGTTGGAATTTCCCGTCCATCCCGGCGATAGCGAACCCCAAGATGGGTCCGTCGTTGTAGGGGGCAGCCTCAGAGGTATCGAGTTTTAGGATCATGCTACCACCTTCCACCTTCATCTCCTGGATCGCCGGTGGCAGCCAGCGGAGTTCGCCAGACTTTCCGTATTGGGTCGACAAGGCCCAAGCGGCGATGCGTTCGCCAAGCGGAATTTTGATTTGCGGATGATACCACGACCGGCGCTGATCGAAACTGCTAGCAAATCCCACATTCTTGTCTCCGGCTTTCTGGAAGTCGAGAAAGGTCTTGTATTGGACTTCACGAATGTAGATCCCTTCGTTCGCGATCATCGCGAGGTAGTTATCCAAATCCTGCGGGCCCCCCTCGGTGCAGAGCGAGATGATGCCAAACGGCATTTGAGGGTCAGTGAACGCGGCGCGCCATGCCTCGATCATTTTGGCAAAGACCTGGTAGTACAAGGCGTGACCATTCGGCACCAACGCGTTGTTGTAGCCCTGATGCCAGAGGGCGCCCTTGATCTGAAGTCCAGCCATCGGGGCCATCATGCTGGCATAACAGTTACCCGGACGATTCATGTCATCAGCGGGACCCGGGCGCACATCGGAGGGCACGGCGCGATCGGCCGGTATCTCCTTGCCTTGTTTCTTCCGATTAACGCGCCAGTCCTGATCCTGCTTAATCCTGGCTGCGAGGTCGTGCTGCGGATTAAAGGCCGCGACTCGCTGGTCCCAGTCGGACAGCGCGGCTTTGACCTCCGGCGTGTCGATGGTCTTCAGCAAATCCAGCGGCAGCCACGTTTCGATGCAGGTGCCGCCCCGCGAGGCATCAATCACGCCAAGGGGAATTTGCGTCGCCAGGTGAAGGCGTCTCGCAAAGGTATAGCCGATCGCAGACATCTCGCGGACCGTCTCCGGCGAGCAGACATCCCAATAGCCCTGCCGGTAGTGCTCCGAGAAAAAGTCATTCCACTGATACAGGCGCGGAAAGGCATTTTTGTTATCAGGCCCGTTCAGCTGCGGAACGGTGAAAAGGCGGATGTTTTTAAAATGGGCCGAGGCGATTTCGAGGGCACCGTCCTCAACCTTGTAAATGGGAAACTCCATGTTGCTCTGTCCCCCGAGCAACCACACATCCCCGAGGAGGATATCCTCTAGCTTGAGCGTCGTGGTTTGGCCCTGGACCACCAACGTGCGCGGCTCGGAACTGGCGGGCAGCGTCGGCAGCTCGACTTTCCACGACCGGTCAGCGGCCGCGCGGCAAGCGTGCGTTTGGCCACCAAACGTCACCCTAACTTCCTCTCCCGGCCCGGCCCAGCCCCAGATCCGGATCGGCTTGTCGCGCTGCAGCACCATGCCGGTCTGAAACAGATTGTGCAGGCACAAACCATCCCCGATGGCCGGCACATCAATGCGGTCCTTGCCATTTTCCAAGGTCGCCTCAGCCCCGACCTGCGGGAGGCTCGCGAGAAGGGCAAATCCAGCGACAAGTGCGCCCAGTAGGTTTCTTTTTTGGGTGTAATATTTCAAGGTGGATAAGGCGACTGCCCTTTGAAGGAACCTGCGGCGGTTGATTTGGGGAGTCATAACGAAAAACGCATCGTCCGATTCAGCGCGGTCCCGGTGGCAGGTGTTCGATGAGATAGCGGACAATGAGCATCTGCACGTGAAGTTGCGTGCCCTTGCCTTCCTGCAGGCCGTGGTCGCGATTAGGATAAACGAAGTAGTCGAAGCGTTTGCCTAGTTCGATGAGGCGGTCCACCAGTCCTTCGGTGATCTCAATGTGGGTGTTGGTCTCGCCGGAGCCGGTGATGAGGAGCAAATCGCCGCGCAGTCCCTCGGCATAGTTAATCGCCGAACCGGTGCGGTAGCCTTCGGGATTCTCC
This sequence comes from Verrucomicrobiales bacterium, assembly GCA_947460575.1. GTDB lineage: Bacteria > Verrucomicrobiota > Verrucomicrobiia > Verrucomicrobiales > V1-33 > CAIZWU01. The sequence goes on from CANHIJ010000036.1 coordinate 24,295, forward strand.
TGAGGCGTGCGCATGAAAATCTCCTGATACTCGGCGTTGTAATACTGCACCTGAGGCTTCGGCACGACGGCGATACCGACGTGATAGGCGTCGGGCTTACGGAAGAGGGCGTTGAGCGTGTTTGACCCGCCGCCGCTCCAGCCCCAGATGCCGACGCGCGAGAGGTCCACGAACGGGCGGAGCCGCTCCAAAGCTTGCAATCCTGCGGCCTGTTCATCTGTCGAGAGGGGCCCGAGGCTGCCATACACGGCCCGCCGCCACGCCGCGCCTTTGGGCCCGGGAGTGCCCTGGTTGTCGATCGAAACGACAAGATAGCCGAGGTCCGCGACGGCCCGGTGAAAGAGGGAGAATCCCTGCCCTCCGCGCCAGTCGTCGAGCACGGTTTGTCCGGCGGGCTCGCCATAAACGAACACGAATACCGGATATTTTTTGGCTGGATCGAAGTCGCGTGGTTTAATCATCCAACTGTCCATCACCACGCCGCCGCCGATGTCGAGTTGGAGAAATTCGGTAGGCTGCGTGATGAGTGGCTTAACCCGGGCAGCCGCAGCGGCGTTGTCTTCCAAAAGGCGGACAATCCGGTGTCCCGGCAGTTCCACCAGGTCCGTGACCGGCGGCTTGTCGAAGGTGGACCAGGTGTGAAATGCAAAACGGTTATCGGGGGAACAAACATAACGGTGTGAGCCCGGTTGGTCCTGCGGCGTCAAGCGTTCGGGCGTGCCGGTTCCATCAAGGCGAGTGCGGTAAAGGTAGCGCTTCGTCGCATTAGTCGGCGACGCGTAGTAGTAGAACCATCCGTGCTTTTCATCGATAGGGCCGGGCGCGATGAGGTCGCTGCCCGCAGCAGTAATCGGCGTCTGACTAGCACCGTCCCGCGAAATGACGTAGGCACGCCGCCAGCCATCCCGCTCGCTAAAAAGAATGAAGGTCTTGCTGCCGCGAACCCATTCCAGTCCGCCCGGCTCCATGTCTACCCAGGACACCACCCACGCGGCGTCGGTGGCGGAGTAGGCTTGGGTGATCGTTCCCGTTTGATGATTGGCGAGGAGGACTTCGCGGGCCTCGCGGCCACGACTGAGTTTATCGATCAGCACCTCGTCCGAGTTCCCCGCCCAGCCGAGGGTGTTCATGTAAAAAGTGCCCGGCTGATCGGCTAGCTCGACCCAGCGGGTGGGCCCGCCTTCCACGCCGACCACCCCGATGCGCAGCGTGGGGATCGGACCGCCGATTCGCTCAAACCGGGTTTCCTGAAACGTGCGATACGTCGGGTCGCCAGGCACAAGGACCGCTCGTTTCGGGATGGCCGAGGCATCAGATCGAACATAGGCGATCCATTTTCCATCGGGACTCCAGGTGGCGCGACTGTGGGAGATCGCGTCGGGATCGCTGTCCTGCGTCAACGGGGTGGTCCGCTCGCGGGCAATGTCGAACACGATCAACTCCGCCCCGCGCATTCCTAACAGACTTCTCTCGTCGGGCGAAAACGCATTCGCCTCAAACCCCACGCCTCCGCCTATTTTCACCGGACGCAAGTCCTCAGAGTCCCTAGCATATAGCCAGCGATCGGTGCCACCAGCCTCATCGGTTTGCAGCAGCAAGCGCTGGCCCGTCGGCGAGCAGACGAACCCGCGTATTTTCAGCCGCTCCGACGTGCCGGGCACGACGAGTTTCTCACTGGCAACCAGGACGGTTCGTTCGCCGCTGGCCGGATCGTAGCGAGCGATCTCCGGTCCAGCCGCGCCCTCGGGCTCCTCCAACTTCAGATAGCCTGAGCCATCGGGCAGCCAAGTGGCGGAAAATCCGCGCATCCGAAACTGGCCGGTTTCATACACCGCCTGGAGCCGTGGTTCAATCTCGGCCAGCAGCTTGACGTTCGCTTCCGTTGGCGAGCCTGCCGCAGGCACTGGCATGATGAGCGCTGCCGCGGCGAGGAACGAAAAGGCCAATCGCCGCGCCGCAGTGCCGCAGAGACGTCCATCAAGGACGCCAGTGCGGCACGGCCAACCGTGAAATGAAGGTTCTTTTCGGCCAACGTTGGCGAGACTGGTTTGCATGAGCGGAGCAGCGTTTGAATGGGAACGGCGCCAATTCTCTATTTGCGGAAGTGGGGATGTTGCTCGTCTCCCATGGATTCGAGGTAGGCCAGCAGGTCGAGGATTTCTTCCTCTTTAAAGGTGTTTAGCAGGCCCGGCGGCATCAGCGACACTTTGGACAGTTCCCGGGAGGTGACGTCGCCCTTGGAAACCACCGTGGTCGTAGTGGCGTCGAAGGGATTAGTCATCACCACGGCGGTGTTCCCATTTTCCTGACTGATGCGCCCAGCGGTGACGGTCCCGTCCTTCATCGTGAAAACAGTCATCATATACTGCTCGGAGAGGACCTTGGATGGCTCGGCGATGGACTCTAGCAGGTCCTGACGCTTGAAGCGGGTGGCCACATTGGTGAGGTCAGGCCCGGCGGCGCCGCCCTGGTCGCCATAGCGGTGGCAAAGGATGCATTGGGCCGAAGTGAACGCCGCTTTGCCGCGGGCGAAGTCGCGTCCTTGGCCCACTTTATCCAGCAGCGGCAGGAGCTCAGCGGCAGTCCATTCCTTAACGAACGCCCGAGCCTCGGTTGGCGCGGCGAGGGCAGTCTGCACTTTCGTTAGATCGCCCATCGCGGCGAGTTCCGCCGGCGACATCGAAGCCTTCACCTCCGCAAGCGCATTCCTGACAAACCCATCGAAACTGGCGCCGTTGTTGAAATTGACGCCGGCGTCGGTAAACCACTGTACCGCCTTGAGCGGATGCTGTTTCGACCGTGCTCCATTCCACCATGCAAGGTAGTCGCGGCGCAGATTTTCGGTCCACCCGGTTTTGATATTCCGCAGCGCGGTCACGTAGGTGAGTTGTTCCTCTTGCGTGGCCGCCGCGCGCAGCAGGGTCACGGTGCGGGAAACCGCGCCCGGAGCCTCCAGCGCGAGCAGGATCTGGCAAAGCTCACGGTTCAGCGGCTCGCTCTTGGCAGGGTAGAGCGGGTCGATCCCCTGCAGAATCGCCCGAGCCGTCTCGCCCTGCGGCGTCCCCTGCCGCGCCATAGACACCTGAATCACCCGCAGTTTGTCGAGCGTCTGAGCTTCCGTTAAGGATGAAGCCGGGAAAGCGGCTAGGGATTTAATGATCGCAGACTGCGTGTCGGAAGTACCCACCCGCGCGAGGGCCAGCAGCGCGGTGAAGGCGGCGTCCGGTTGTTTCTCCTCCAGGGCTTTCGCTTGCCACTGCCCCACCGGATTCCGCTCGACCGCCAGCCGTGCGGCGTAGCGGATGGCGTGGTCCGGGCTGGCCAGATGCGGCCAGGCAAAGGCCACCGCGCCCGGGTCCGGCTTCACATTGAACGTTTCCAGCTCGCGGCGCAACTCCCTCGCCTGACGGCCGACCTGCTCCTGCAGCGCGGCTGCCGCCAGCGGGGCCGCAGCCTCGCTGCCCGAGTAGGTCACGCGGAAAAGATTCGCCTGGGTACCCCGTCCGCCCACCGTGAAATACATGGCTCCATCGGCCCCGATCAGCACATCTGTCAGGTTCAGCGGCACTTTTCCGGATTTGGTCTTCAGGGACTTAGGGGCGACGAAATTCTCCCAGGATCCCGTGTAGGTCGCCCCCTGCGGCGTCTGGTGAACCGCAATGAGGCGGCCGTAGGTCCAGTCACAGATATAAAAAGCCTTTTGGTATTTGGCAGGAAACTTGGCGCCCGTACCGAAGGCGACCCCAGTGGGACAACCGATGCCAATATTGACCGTCGCGGGCAAGCTGTCGGCATAATACTCAGGCCACTTGGCGCTGCCCTCGCGATACCCATGGTCGCCGCCGCGCACGGCATGAAAGGCCCGCACCGGACGATACCATGGGGTGCCCCAGTCCCACTCCATGTCGCTGTCAAAGCCGAACAAATCGCCATCGGCATTGAACGCGATGTCGTAGTTGTTGCGCTGCCCGGAGGACCACAGTTCCGCGTTTTTCCCGTCGAGATCCATGCGCAGCACATAGCCGCCGGGCGGCTTGGCACCTGCGCCAAACCCATTGCCGTCCTCCATCCGCTTGAGCGCAAGATCATCCCCGTAGTTCCGGTGCGGCGAGCTGGGGGCAAGGTCCCCGGGAATCGCGGTAAAATTTCCGCAGACCACATACAAACTCTTGTCAGCACCTAACACCAAACCATGCGCGCCGTGCTCCCCTGAACCGCCCTCCCATGAGCGCAAAAGCTCCACGTCATCGTAGCTGTCATTTCCCTTCGTGTCCCGGCAGCGATACAGTCCAAAGCCCTTGCGGCCACTTCCGTTCAAATAAAGGACATTGTCCACAAACAGCATGCCCATGGTTTCCGTGACCGGGATTTTTAGGACTTCTTGGTGCGTGCTTTTTCCATTTAGAAGGGTCACTCTCGTAATCGGCTGCCCGCTCTGTCCGCCAAGTAGCAGACGTCCTTTCGGATCCTTGGCCAGGCAAATCCATGAGCCCTGCGTCGGCGCGTCAGCCTGGAGCACATGCTCGACTTTGAATCCCGGCAGCGTGTCGAGCACCTCGCCGGGATTATCCGTTAGCAGCGCGGCATGCGCCGGGGTGGAGCCATCCGCGGGGCCATAAACGGCCTTCAGGATCACCAGCTTCCGGCCCGCCGGAGCCGAAATGTGAACCTGCCCACCTTCATCCGCCTCCTGGGTCAGCTTCTCGTCCCCAGCCTGGTATTCCACCCAGAGTTTTTTTGGCACACCAGGAGCCGTGTCCCCAAACAGTTCATTCGAAGCGGCAACCGAAAGACTCTCATCCTTCACCGCCGCGGTGACTTTATCGGTCACGTCCCCGGCCGGTTTTGCCACCGCCAGATCCGCCAAGAGGCATCCGGCAGCGAGGGTAAGGAGAGCGGGGCGGCCATGGAGAGAGATTCGTTTCATAAAGTGGGTCTGAATGGGGTGATCAATTAGGACGGGTTGGAGAATGGGGGAAGAGCAGCAGTTTGCCGGAGGGAGAAACGGGACCTCGACGATGCGTGTATCGTCAACCACCGGCAAAGCGCGCAACGGTACGAGCAGGAACAAGTCACGAGACGGTTAAAAAAAAAGGCAGCGCATCTCATGGGAGTCTAATGAGCTCCGGGGTGTCCGCGGAGGCTTCCAACGCCGCGATGCTATCTCGGACGCACTTGGCCTTCATGCGCATCAGACGCGGTGGGAAATCCGGTTCCTCTTTCTCAAAGTAATGCGCAATTTTACTCAGTTCCGGAATGGCCGCCTTGGCGTGGGTGCCGTAGGTCAGAAGGATCTTCATGAGTTCCGGAGTTCGCTCCTGACTGGCCCATGGATTCTGATCGCGGGTGTATGTGACGCAGGCGCGGATGCCGTCTTCCACGTGATGTTTGGCCAGAATGCGGAGCCCGGCCAAACGGATCTCGTCGGCGAACATTTCGCCACTCGGGGCGGGTTCGATGACGGCCTGGAGGACGGCGGGCAGCAGTGGCTTGATTTGCGCATAGCTCAGCTGCTGATAGACGCTGCCGATCTGGCCGCGGGCGCGGCCGTCCTGGTTTTGCAGTCCGGCGACCACGGCGTTGCGGAGCAAGTCCTGGTCCACGTCGGCGAGGGAACGTTTCAACATCTTTCCAAAAACGGAGGAGCATAAAAAGCGTTGCTCCATGCCGCGCGGATCTGCGGCGGTGGGTTTCTGCGCGAGCCGCTCCAACAAAATGGGCACCGTGGACATGGCGGGGGCACCTATGTTCGCCAAAGTCTCGGCGGCTTTGACGCGCAGCCAGAGGTCGCTGTGTGCGAGAAGTTTAGCTAGTTCAGGCACGGCGGGAGCTGCGGCACCACCGTACTCGGCCAGCGCCTCGCAGGCACCGTAGCGGCTTTCCAGACGCGGGGCGGAAAGCATCGCCACGAGGGCAGCGACCGGTTGCGCATCTTCGCGGCGGCCCAGCGCGGCGGCAGCGCGAGGGCGCACAATCGGGGACCAACTGCGGAGCGCTTCTAACAATTGATCCACGCTGAGCTTGTCGTAAAAGCTAGTGCGATCTTTGTTGTTCCAGCCGCGACCATCGAGAATGAGCGCCTGGGCGGCGGCAGCATCAAGTTGCGGCATGGCGTCAGGCTTTTTGCCAGTAAGATAAAGCTTTTTCAGCGGCATGGCGTAGGCCAGCAGATAGCCGCCAGTGCTGTCCCAGCCCGCGTAGCTGTCCTGTTCATTTTCCGGAGGGCCTTGGTGCTGATAGCTATTGTCCCAACGCCGTGCCAGGTCAAAATACCAGCCTCCAAACTCCGTCATCCACGCCCCGGTCGCCTGGGGTCCCGACAGCGCAACTCCGGGCATGGACCAGAGGATGTTGAAAAAATTTCCGGTATGCCCGCAATCGCGCTCGGGTCCATGGGAGGCCACGCTCATGCGGGAGAAAAACTCCGCACCTTTCTCCTCACCGAGCAAGTTGAACAAGACCGCAGCCATGCCGCATTTGCCATTGTCCTCGTGCGTTTCCATCCACGGGGCGTGGTCGCCGTAGGGGATGCACCCTTTGCCGATGTAAAAGCGCAGCAACTTGGCACTGCGTTCGATCGCCAGATCCAAAGCCTCATCTGTCACCCCCGCCAGGCGCGCCATCGCCAACGAAATCGTCAGAGGCAAGCCCGGAGAGTTCATCATCCCGTAGCCGTAAAGGCGCCCGTCCGGCCGGGCGAATTTGTGGCCCCACGAACCGACCGCGCTTTGTCCGTGGGCGGCTTCTCGGGCGAGTCGCGTCAGGCCAGGCATGACCGAATCATCGCCTGTGGCCATTTTGTATTCGGACAGGAACATCATGACGTAGCCGTAATACCACGTCGCCATGTCTTCCGCCTTGAAGTCCGCAGCCCACGCCGTTTCCTGCTTGATGCGCGGGAGATAGCGTGGGTCTCCACTGGCTAACAAGGCTAGGGCATTGAGCGAACGAGGGATCGGGTCGAGCCGCTCGGCATAAGAGGGATCCGCCATCCGCGCGGCGAGATCCTGGCACCCTTGTTCGAGAATGCGTTTCGACTTCGGGCAATCGTAGGGAGCGGTGGCGCGGTAAGTTCCGAGTACCGGAAGCTTCACCGCGACCTCCGCCGCGCGGCCGACGCGCCAACGGGTCAGGCGGAGCTGGCCTTGGCCCGCTTCCGATTCCGCTAAGGTCAGGGCCTGGCCCATTTCGGTGCGCGGGTCATAGGAGAAAGGTTTGCCGCCCACGCCGAGAATCACATCGCCGACCGCGACCACGCCCTCCGCGGGAGAGCCCTTGGCCACCTGGGTGATCGCGATCTGGCGAGCGTCCGAGGTGACCAGCTTGTCGCAAAAGATCCAGCCGCGCAGGCCGGTGGCACCGAGATTCCAGTCGTGCTCCGCCCTTTCCGGAATCTTGGCGCCTTGGGTGAAATCGGGTGCAGCCGTCGCCGCCGCTTTTACCGCCCCCCCAGCGGCGCCGGGCTTGGCGAGCATGACGGCGACCGCAATGAATGAGAGGGCAAGCGCCCTGCGGGTGATCGGGTTCTGTTTCATGCTTCGCGAGTTATGTTGCCAGGTTTTTTTATCACCGGCGAGAATTTCGCAGTGTCGGCGATGACCCCGCCCGCCGCACTGGAAAGCGTTATCAAGCGGCCAGGCGTTGGGGGAGTCAGGAGGCACATTGCGGGGTGGCGGAAGGATATCTTACGTTTGGCGAACAGCCCACTTTGCGATTGGATTTTCCTATCGTTCGATGGTGATAGCGGGCCGGGAAAGCACATTATTAGAAAGCGAGCTGTAGCCGTCCGAGCGCCAGTATTTTTCGAGATCCTGGGCGCTCATAAACTGGAGGCCGGGGCTGGCGATAGCGGGGTTGCAAAGGATGTAGAGGTGCTCCGCCGCGCTGTAGCCGCAAACCCCAAGGGTGTGACCGGCGGCGCCGCCCGGATATTGCGGGCCGATGTATTTGAAATCAATCACGACCGGCCGTCCGGCATCGAGTTCCTCGCGAAGGAAAGCGGTAGCTTGGTCAAAGCCCCCCGCGTCGGCCGCAAAGGTGGTCAGCTTCCACTTCAGCCCGAGTTTAGCGGAGGCTTCCACCAGTTCGGCCCAATCGGTGCCAGTGCCTAGCGGCGAGGACGGGCAAAGGCGCTTGAAGTCCCATCCACCGACTGCGGCGCCCTGAAACCGTGCTAGGGTCGCGCACGAAGTGGCCCCGCAGTTGTTCCAGCCCTGGTGAATGTGTGGCGACTTCACGAGGGCGAATTTCCCGCGCTCCGGCTGGCGCTGGCGATACGCCATGAGTTTGAGCAAATCCGCGCCCTGCTGCGCGGACATGGCGCCAGAGGGCTGCTCGGGATTTCCCGTCGGGGCAGTTGGGTGGAGCTGAGAAACTCGCGTCCAGCTCGCTTTGGCAGCGTCTAATTCCCCGGCTTGGAACTGCAGTTCGCCGAGCACGACGAGCCCGGAGGGGTCGTTCAACTGCGCGGCGCGCTCGGCCATTTGGCGCGCTTCGCCCGCATCGGGCGCGATGCCTTCCCCGGAAAGATAAGCCATCGCCGCCGACGAAGCGGCGCGCCCATGCCCTCGCGCCGCGGCGCTTTTCCAGGCAGCTAGGGCTTTCGGGATGTCCTGCTCGGTGCCCTGGGCCCCAAAATAACA
>CANHIJ010000037.1 GCA_947460575.1 Verrucomicrobiales bacterium
ACCCCCGCCCCGGCCGCCAGGCGGTCCGAGGTGATCTGCACCGCCCCCGAAATCGTGGTGTTGCGGTTAAAACTCAGCCCCGTGTCGTTGGCCAGCTCCAGCGTGCCCCCGGAGAGCGCCAAAGTCCCCGCCCCCAGCGCCGATGCGCTGGTCGTCGCCCGCAGCGTCCCCGCGCTCACGGTGGTGGTGCCGCTGTACGTATTCACCCCCGAGAGGGTCAGCGTTCCCGCACCGCTCTTCGTCAACCCGCCCGTGCCCGCCAGGATCCCGCTCAGCACACTGCTGCCGGTGCCCCCCACCGTCAGCAAAAAGCCCCCATTGGTTACCCCATTCAACACCGTCAGGGCATTGGCCGAGTTGTTTGTCCAGGACTGCGCCGCGCCAAGTGTGAGGGTTACTCGATCGGCATTGACTGTTGCACTGCCGATCGTAACCGCACCGGCTGAGCTTTCCACCACAATCCCAGAGGCTCCAAGGGTCAAACCTTGCCCAGAGCCAGTAGCTTTACCTAAAAGAGTGGTCGTCGCCGTGTTGGTTCCCAAAAAATTCAACCCGAGGACCGACTGATTGGCGTTGAGATAAACCGTCTGGGCGGTGTTGGTCAAGGTGCTGATGCTAAACGTGGCCACATCTGTCGTCGTGGGCACGGCCGCCGGATTCGGCGTCGTCGCCCCCAGCGCCGTCGACCAGCTGGCGGTGGCGGCCCAGTCCGTGCTACCCCCATCCCAATAAATCGTCGCCGCCGCCGCTGGGCCACCGCCCAGCAAGAAAAGCACCGCCGCGTTGGCCGCCACCGCTAAACTCGCTTTGGGAGACACGGGGGCACGCTTTGCGGCGCGGGTCGAATGGGGTCGTCGTTTCATGAAAAGCCGAAAAAGGGATCCGCGGATTAGGCGGAGAAGGGAACGGTTTGGGTCGTGTGCACGGACGCAGCGGGGAGTGTAGAGAACTTCGTGGGCTTTAGTTTAGTTTTCAGGAAATGCGCCGTTCAAAGCTATTTAGCACAGCCCGAAAAGCACGCGATTCCGAAACTATAAAAGGCCCCCAAAAGCAAGGGGGTTTTCTCGGAAAAGAGATTCTCATGAATTGATAATGAGAGAGTTCTGAAAAAAGATTCTTAAATAAGCTCCCTAAAACCGTGATTATCCTCAACTCATTGATTTTCAGTACTATACACCGGATTTCCTCCCGGCTCAGGGAGGTCTAGGGCGGGGGGCGGCTCCCTGTTCTTGCGCTGAATGCCTTCCCCAGCGAGCCCTTCAGCGCCGTACCGCCTCTCCCGCCGTCCATTCCCTACGCTGTGGGCGCTTTCCCAAAGGCGCCTACCGGCGATCGGTCAGAATAAATAGGACTTTATGAAATCACCCTGTTTTTCATGTATTTTAAATGAAAAAATCGCCCGCCAAAGCGGCGCAAGGTGGTCATACCCGGCGGACTGGGGCCGTGCGCCGCCCAACCCCCTCGATGGCGCGGGGCGCGGACGCATTTCCCGTTGCCATCGGCCGGGTTTCCCCTCCCTTTGGCTCAGCTTCGCTGGCGCCACCTTACCCCCTGACCCTCTTTCCCTCATGAATACCCGCACTGAAACCGACACCATGGGCCCCGTCGAGGTCGCCAACACCGCCTATTGGGGCGCCCAGACCCAGCGCTCCCTGAAATTCTTTGCGATTGGCCGCGACACCATGCCCCGTCCCCTGATCCGCGCCTTGGGGGTGCTGAAAAAGGCCTGCGCCCTGGTCAATCGGGACCTCGCCAAACTCCCCGCCGACACTTGCGCCCTGATCGCCGCCGCGGCCGACGAAGTTATTATCGGCGACCTCGACGCCCATTTCCCCCTCCGCATTTGGCAAACCGGCTCCGGCACCCAGACCAACATGAACGCCAACGAGGTCATCTCCAACCGCGCCATCGAGAAAGCGGGCGGCACCCTGGGCAGCAAGTCCCCAGTGCACCCCAACGACCACGTCAACATGTCGCAGTCCTCCAACGACACCTTCCCCACCGCGATGCACATCGCGGCGGCCGAAGAAGTGGTCCATCGCCTGCTCCCCGCCTGCCAGCACTTCCGCGACGCCCTCGAAGCCAAGCGCGCCGCCTTCCAGGACATCGTCAAAATCGGCCGCACCCATTTGCAAGACGCCACCCCCATCACCTTCGGCCAGGAATTTGGCGGCTACGTCAGCCTGATTGAGCGCGACATGGCCCGCATCACCAGCACGCTGCCCGGCCTTTTCGAGCTCGCCATCGGCGGCACCGCCGTCGGCACCGGCCTCAACTCCCACCCCGAGTTTGCCGAGCGCGCCGCCGCCCAAATCGCGGAGCTGACCGGCCTACCCTTCGCCAGCCACCCCGACAAATTCGCCGCCCTCAGCGCTCACGACGAGTTCGTCTTCGCCTCTGGCGCCCTCAAAACCCTCGCCGCCACCCTCATGAAAATCGCCAACGACATCCGCTGGCTCGGCAGCGGCCCCCGCTGCGGCCTCGGCGAACTGGCCCTCCCGGAAAACGAACCCGGCTCGTCCATCATGCCCGGCAAGGTGAACCCCACCCAAAGCGAGGCCATGACCATGGTCGCGGTCCAGGTCATGGGCAACGACGCCGCCATCGGCTTCGCCGGCAGCCAGGGAAATTTCGAACTCAACGTCTTCAACCCCGTAATGATCCACAACTTCCTCCATAGCGTGGAATTGCTCACCGGGACCCTCCACAGCTTCGCCGACTATTGCCTCGCCGATCTCCAAGTCAACCTCCCCACCGTGGAGCGCTACGTCGCCGAAAGCCTCATGCTCGTCACCGCGCTCAATCCTCACATCGGCTACGATAAGGCCGCCGCCATCGCCAAAAAAGCCCACCGCGAAGGCACGAATCTCAAGGCCGCCGCCCTCGCCCTCGGCCACCTCACCGAGGCAGAATTCGACCAGTGGGTCGTAGCCGAGCGCATGACCCGACCCTGACGCCCGGCCCAGTGCACTCTTTTTAATGACAGTGCCGCCGCCCAATTCGGGTTCCCTGGACCGCGGGCGCATTCAGCTCCCCAGCCACCCCCAGAAATCCATGATCCGAACCCCTCTCCTCGCCCTTCTGCTGGGCTTGCTCTCCCTCGCCCCATCCCAAGCCCAGGCCCCCGTCGGCAAAAAAACTAAGGCGGAAAAGCCCACCCCAGCGGTCCACCCAGCCAAACCCGCCCCCGCCGACCAGGCTCTGCTCACCCACGCCAAAAGCGAACTCAAAAAACTGAGCCCCGCCCAGGCCGCCAGCTGGCTCCACATCCTCAACCAAGGCAGCCCCGCTGAACTCCAAGCCATCCCCGGCATCGGCGAAAGCAAGTCCGCCGCCGTGCTCAAGGCCCGCCCCTTCAAAACCGCCGACTCCTTGATCCTCGTGGAAGGCGTGGGCCAAGCCAACTTCGACGGCGCCGTCCAATGGGTCCAAGACGGCATGGCCAAACCCACCCCCAAACTCGCCGCTCCAGATCCTAAACCCGAGCCCAAGCCCGCCGAAAAACCCGCGGCCGCCCCAGAGGTCGCCAAGCCCTCCGCCAAACCCGAGGTCATCAAACCCTCCGCCAAGCCCGCGGCCGCCAAGCCCGCGCCCAGGCTGGCCCCCCTGCCTGAGGCCAAGCCCGCAGCTAAGCCCGCCCCGGAGGCCGCTCCTGAAAAGCTCGCCAAGCCGTAACCCTCCTGAATAACTCTTGCGTAAGTTACCCAGCGGGAGCGATTTGGGAACTGAAGGCTTGTACTTCGCCCAACGCCAATGACCTCCCCAATGGCACCAGATCTGCCCCAATGGGGCAAGCGCATCCCAGCCCGGGGCAAGGCCCTGGGTAAGCTAAGGCCCCCGAGCCCCGCGTTCTGAAGGAGCGCCGCATCCCCACGCGCGGCGGGCGTTGGCCCCATCCACCTCGTTGCGGCGTTTCTTCAGAACGCACGGGTTGGCTGCCAAACTGACCCCAGGGCGTTGCCCTGGGCTGATATGCCATGCCCCGTTGGGGCATCCCTGGATGCCCATGATCTGGGAAAAGCAGGCGCCACAAGCGATCAGACCGCGTCTGCGAGTTACTTTCCCCCCACCGGCCCCGCGCCGGTTCTTTGCTAAAAACGTGACTTAAAACGCGATCATGGCGCCTTTCCTTTAATCAGGACGGGGGACGAGCCGTTTTTTTCGCCTCAAGAGACTCACCCTTTAGGTGAGTCCCTTTCGCGGTCAAAAGCCCCCGGCGCATCGTGGGCGGTGGAACCGCCCGGCGGGCAGGGGCACCCCACAACGCGCCAATGTCATGAAAAAGTGCGCGAGGTGGCCCGCCGATTACGCCGCCCTTTCGGGGCTCGGCGCTCTTTTTGGCCCCAGTCCCAGGGCGTTGCCCTGGGCTGGCGTAGGCCGCGCCGTTGGCGCTCTCCAGCGGCACCCTATCCCATCCCATCGCATCCCATCGCATCCCATCCCATCCCATCCCATCCCATCCCATCCCAGGGCCACGCCCTGAGTTTCCCAATCAGCCTAAAATCGCAAGTTGACTAGCGTATTCGGTGGAGGCGGAGAGCTGGCGCGGGAGGCTTTTTCCTCGCTTGTGGGCTTTTTGGGGGCTGCCGCGCTGGCACCCCTGCCGGGGTGCGGGCCCTTTTGGGATGAGGATCCGGTGGTGTTGCTGCGCTCACCACCGGCTACACGCTAGGATGCCTCCGGCATCGCCGTGCGGCTTGTCCACCGGCCACGATGTTGGGGGCTTTTGACAACGGAAGGGTCTCACTCAAAGGGTGAGTCTCCTGAGGCCGAAAAAAACGGCTCATCCCCCGTCCTTATCAAAGAAAAGGCCCCATGGTCGCGTTTCCACTCTCGGTTTTAGGATTAAGGAGACACCCTGATGCCGGAGGCATCTCAGCCGGTAGCCGGTGGTTTGAGCGGAGCGACACCACCGGATTCCCCGTTTTCGCGTCATCCGCACCCCGGCAGGGGTGCCAGCGCTCCGTCCCTACAACCTGCGCAACGCGTGAGGAGAAAGCCTATCGCGCCGGTACCTCGCGCTGGCGAATGAAGATAGTCAACTCCCGTTTTTGGGTGAGTCTCCTGAGGCGAAAAAACGGCTGATCCCCCCGTCTTAATCACGAAAAAGGGCCCCATGGCCACCTTTCAACTCCGGTTTTAAGGCTAACCCCGTCGCAGCCACAGAACTAGTGCGCTCGCTCATCCGCGGCCAGCGACCTCCGGTCTTTCCTGGCCTCGCCTCGCCCGCCGCCTCTTGCCGCCTCTTGCCGCCTCTTGCCTCCTGGCTCCGGCTGGGGAGGAGGTTTGGGGGGTCTCAGCGCGCCGCGAGGAAGCGGTGCTCCAAGTCGCGGAGGGACATTTTGGTGAGGTCGGCCTCTTCCGTTGCGGCCACGCAGGCGGCGACGGCTGGCGGGAGCAATTCGAGGAGGCGGGGAAGCACCCTTTCTGGGGCCACGAGGCGGCACGGCGGGTAGTCGGCCTCCTCGACAACGGCGGTGACGCGGGCCGCGATGCGGAGCAGGGCCTTGCGGTGGAGTTCATCGGTCAGGTGGTGTTCCTCGCCAAAGGACATGCCTGCGCCCCGGCCGAGCGGGCCGCTCTGGGTAAAGCGGCCTGCTTGGTCGCTGGTGGCCTCGGTGATGCGGTCGGGCCGGAACTCCCAGGTGTCGCCTTCCTCCTCGTGGAAGTGGGGCTGTTCTAAGGGCAGGCCTCCTGGCTCGCGGAAGTGAACCGCCCGCACCCGACCCAAATCGCAAATCAGCAGCAGCTTTTCCATAAAATTGAAATGATGTAGTTGGCCTCGCGGGGGAGCATAACCTGCCCCCGGCGCCGCCGCAAATGCCTACCTCTGAGCGGAGCCCGGGACGCGGCCCAGGCGCCTCGCCGAGCCCTCCCCCGGCGGAGCCCCTAGGCCTGCCCCAGAAGCTGCCCCGGGGCCCGCGGCCGAAGGGGCGGGTTCAGAAAACGCCTTGTGAAAAACTGCATTCCGGACAGCGTGGAATCGGCCCCGGAGCGTCCGCTGCGGGGTTTTCCACCCGCCTAAAATTCTCAATCATGCGCCTCAAGTGCCTCGAGCTCCACGGCTTCAAGTCCTTCGCGGACAAAACGAAGATCGACTTCCACGCGGGAGTGACGGGCATCGTGGGGCCGAATGGCTGCGGGAAATCGAACGTGGTCGACGGGGTGCGCTGGGCGCTTGGGGAGACCTCGGCGAAGGCCTTGCGCGGCGGGGAAATGGCCGACGTGATTTTCAACGGCACGGATCGGCGCAAGCCCCACGGCATGGCCGAAGTGAGTCTGACTTTTTCCGACTGCGAAGCCAGCTTGGGGGTCGATTTCAACGAGATTTGCATCACGCGGCGGGTCTACCGGGACGGGAAGAGCGAGTACGAGATGAACGGCCACACCTGTCGGCTGAAGGACATCAACAAGATGTTCATGGATACGGGAGTTGGCCGCAGCGCCTACAGCATCATGGAGCAGGGGAAAATCGATATGCTCCTGAGCGCCAAGCCGGAAGACCGCCGCCAAGTGTTCGAGGAAGCGGCCGGCATCACCAAGAGCAAAGCGGAAAAAAAGGAGGCCCTGCGCAAACTCGAGTACACCGAGGCCAACCTCCTCCGCGTCACCGACGTCCTGGTGGAAATGAAGCGCCAGATGGGCTCGATGTACCGCCAGGCGACCAAGGCCCGCAAATACCAGGAACTCCACGAGGACGTCCTGGTGCTCGACTCTCACCTGAGTTTTAAGCGCTTTGGCGAAATGCAGGGCGAGAAGGCCGCGCTGGACGCCAGTGCGGCGAGCTTGCTCCAGCTCCAGGGCGAACGCGAAGCCACCATCCACGGCGACGAAGCCCAGGTCGCCGCCGACCGCCTGGAATTGCGCGAACTCGATACCCAACTCTCCAATCTTCGCCACCAACTCAACGAGCGCCAAAGCCAAGTCCAAGCCGCGGACAGCCGCATCGGCTTCAATACCGAGCGTCAACGCGAACTCGAATCCCTCATCGCGCAAAATTCCCAGGACCTCGCCTCGCACCAGTCCCAGCTCCTCTCTCAAGAGGAATCCCTCAAATCTGCCGAGGAGGCCCTCCTTTCCCTGCGCGAAAACCTGGACCGCCAGCGCGCCCAGATCGAAGAACACAGCCGCGCCACCGCGGCCGCCCGCGCCGCCCGCGCGGACCTCGAACTGACTCTGCGCGAAGCCCGCCAATCCCTCCACCACTCCGAGGGCCTCATTATTTCGGCCCAAGCGGAAATCGCCAGCCACCAGGGCCAGGAGGCCGCCGACCTCGCCCGCCAGGCCCAACTCCAGCGCGACGCCGATCACCTCCAAGAGGAACGTGGCGCCAAACTGGCCGAAGAAGCGGAGGCCAAGGCCCAACTCGACTCCCTCAAAGGCGAAATCGAGGGCCACGAACTCCTCCTGCTCCAGCGCGAGAAAGAACTGCAGGAAGCTGAAATGGAACTGGCCGCCACCGCCAAGCGATTGCAAGCCAGCGCCCGGCTCCACGGCGAGCGGTCCAGCCGGGCCCAAGTGCTCCGCCAACTCCTCGCCGAGGGCGAAGGCCTGGAAAAAGGCACTCAAGCGGTCCTCAAAGGCCTCCACAACCCGACACACTTCAAAAGTGGCACCCGCGGCCTCCTCTCCCGCTTCCTCGACGTCGAGCGCTCCTTCATCCCCGCCATTGAAGCTTCGCTTGGCACCAACCTCCACGCCGTTCTCGTCGCCAATACGCTCCTGGCCGAAGAAATCATCGGCGCCCTCACCCAAAATCAGCTGGGCGAGGCCGTCATCCTTCCCGAGGACCTTCTGCCCCTGACCAGCGAAACCCAAATGCTCACCCTCCCCGAGGGCGCGCTCAGCTGGGCCCTCGACAAGGTGGCCGTCCGCGACTCCGTCCGCCCCCTCGTCCACCAACTCCTCGCCAACGTCCTTGTCGTCCCCGACCTCGCCACCGCGGTCCGCCTCAAACGCGACCACCCCGAAGTCGCCTTCGCCACCCTCTCCGGCGAATTCATCTCCAGCGAAGGCGCCCTGCGCGGCGGCCTCTCCAAAGACAAAGCCGGCAGCATCCTCCAGCGCCAAATCGAATTGGTCGACCTCGATGCCGACGTCGCCCGCCTCGAAGGCGAACTCGCCTCCCTCGAAGCCGATCACCTCCGCGGCCAAGATACCCTCCGCTCCCGCAAAACCCACCTCGACGAACAGCGCGAAATCCTCCACATCCGCCGCCTCGCCGCCAGCACCCTCACCGGCCAGCTCACCCTCATCGCCCGCGAACTCCAGCAATTCACCCACAAACTCGACAGCTTGGCCTGGGAACAAGCCGAACTCTCCAAGCGCCAAGCGGATCTCTCCCGCAAACTCGAAGACGCCCGCCACCGCCACCTCCGCGCCTCCGACGAGCTCGAAGGCCGCCAAGAAGCCTCCGCCCAACTCGAAGCCTCGCTCGGCTCCGCCGCCCAACGCGAAGCCGACGCCTCCGAACAACTCAACCACCTCCGCACCGCCCTCGCCGTCGAACAGCGCACCGAACAAGCCCTCCAAGACCAGCGCGCCCCCATCGACTCCCGCCTCCGCGAACTCGCCGAATCCATCGCCCGCCGCTCCCGCGATATTCTCACCTACCGCGAACGCATCCACGCCGCCGCCGCCGAAAACGAGCTCCTCGTCGAAGAATGTGCCTCCGGGCGCTCCCACTTGGAAGAACTCAGCCAGTTGGGCGAATCCCGCATGGACGACCGCAACGCCCTCCTCGAATCCGTCACCCTGCGCGAACGCGGCCTTTCCGAAATCCGCCGCGAAATCGCCCAATTCGCCGAACAGCGCGGCCGCGAAGAAGTCCGCAGCGAACGCCTTAGCCTCCGCCTCGACAACCTCGCCGCCTACGCCCTGGAGCGCTACCGCCTCGACCTCGCCGCCTTCCAAGAAGACCTCCCGGCCCTCCTCACCGCGATTCAAAATCAAAAATTCCCCCGCCGCCGCCCCGACCGCCGCGCCCTTTTCGAGCGCGAAGCCCCCCCCGCAGAACCTTCCGAAACCCCCGCCCCGCTCCCCGAATTCGCCCCCGCCGCCGAATTTTCCGCCCCCGAGGAACCCACCCCCGACGCCCCCGATCTCGGCCTCGACCCCGAAATGGAGGCCCTCCTCGCGGCCGGACCCGATTGGGACTTCGTCGAACTAACCGTCACCGAACTCAAACAGCGCCTCGACGCCATGGGGCCAGTAAACCTCGACGCCATCCAGGAATTCGAAGAATTAGAAGAGCGCCACAATTTTCTCCAAAACGAAAACGACGACCTCGTCAAAGCCAAAATCGAACTCCTCGCCGTCATTCAGCGCATCAATACCGAAACCAAAAAACGCTTCGCTGACACCTTTTACCAAGTCCGCGATAATTTCCGCAATACCTTCAAAGAACTCTTCGGCAACGCTGGCCAGGCCGACCTCATCCTGGTCAACGAAGACGACCCCCTCGAATCCGGCATCGAAGTCATCGCCAAACCCCCCGGCAAAAAACCCACCAGCATCACCCTCCTTTCGGGCGGCGAGCGCTCCATGACCGCCGTGGCCCTGCTTTTTTCCATCTACATGGTCAAGCCCAGCCCCTTCTGCATCCTCGACGAACTCGACGCCCCCCTCGACGAATCCAACATCGGCCGCTTTCTCAAAATGCTCGACAAATTCATCGAGAAAAGCCAGTTCGTCATCGTCACCCACAACAAGCGCACCATGCGCCGCGCCGATGTCCTCTACGGCGTCACCATGGAAGAATTCGGCGTCAGCAAACCCGTCGGCATGAAGCTCAGCGCCGACACCGAGCGCCCCCGCGACCAATACGTCCCGCCCCCCGAGGCCACCGCCGCCGAAGCCGCCGAAGCCACCGCCACCCCAGACGGCAAAGGCGAAGCCGCCGCCGAACGCGCCGCCGCCTCATCCCCCTGAATAACCCTAAAACCGGAAGCTGAAACGCGACCCTGCGGCCTTTCCTTTGATCAGGACAGGGGAAGAGCTGTTTTTCCTCCTCAGGAGGCTAACCCGTTGGGTGAGTCCCTTGCGCCGTCAAAAGCACCCACCGCATCGTGGCTGGTGGACACGTTAGGCGGCGATGCCGGAGGCAGCCCAGCATATGATCCAGGAGGCATCCCAGGATGATGCCGGAGGCATCCCCGCGGGTAGCCGGTGGTGCGCGGAGCGACACCACCGGATCCCATTCCCACGAGAGCCCGCACCCCGGCAGGGGTGCCAGCGCGGCAGCCCCCCCAAAAACCCACGCGGGAAAAGAGAGCCTCCCGCGCCAGCGCTTCGCGCCCACCGAATACGATAGTTAACTTACGATTTTAGGTTTATCATGCTGAGATGTCTCTGGCAATGCCGCTGGGCGTGTCCATCATTCACAATTCGGTAGGGGCATGTGACCAGAGAAGGGACTCACCCAATGGGTGAGTCTTCTCGGAAGGGAAAAACGGCTCGTTCCCGGCCATTTTCACGAAAAAGGCCCCTTGGTCGAGTTTCAACTCCCAATTTTAGGCTCCCCCATCGGGTGAGTCCTGGCGGCGTCAAAAGGCACCGCCGCAGCATTCAGGCGGTCATGGGAGCGTTCCGACGTGGCCGCAATAAGTATTTGGAAATTTGGGGTGGGCTATTTTTGAAAGGCGCAACCCACGGAAATTCATAACCCAAATCTAGTTAAAATGCCGATTTGGGGCTTTTTGCGGCCACGTTTGTTGAGGGGATGGGTGGTGCCAGGTTTTGGGGTGCGGGTGGGGCGAGCCCGCGCCGTAGGGGGAGGGCGAGGGCGGGGGCGAGGAGGCTGCCGAGGATGTCGGCGAGCCAGTCGTAGAGGTCGAGGCCCTGGCGGCCTGGGGTGAAGGTTTGGTGCCATTCGTCGAGGGCGCCGATGGCGGTTCCGGCGGCGAGGACGGCGAGGGCGATGCGGGGGAAGGGGAGGGGCTGGGGGCGGAGGGCCAGGGAAAGGGCGAGGAGGATGCCGCCGAGGGCGAAGAAGCCGGCGTGGACGAATTTGTCGAAGTGGGCGACGGCGATGTGGGGGCCGGGGTGGCTGAGGGAGGAGAGGATGTGGAGGGTGATGAACCAGGCGAACCAGGCGGCGAGGTAGGTTTGGGGGCGCCGCCAGAGGGGAGTAGGGGGCGGGTTCATCCTAGCGGGGGCCGTTGTGGAGTTCGGATTCGAGGCGCTCGCTGAGCCAATGTTTGATCATGCTTTGGTAGTTGAGGTAGCGGGAGCGGGCGAGGCGCTTGATGCGGGCGAGCATGCGGGGGTCGAAGCGCAGGGTGATGGTGGTGCTCTCGCGGACGTCGGGGCGGTGGAGGGCGCTGTTCATGAGGCGGGCATCCAGTTGGTGCTGGGCCCAGAATTGGGCTTCGGTTTCCTCGTCGGCGAACTCGGGGACTTCCCGCCAGGACGTGATTTTTTTCATGGTGGAGGCTAGAGAAATTCGGTGTTTTTGCGCTCGTAGAAGCTAAGTTCGTCGGGGGTCATGGGGCGAGCGAAGAGGACGCGGTATTTTTTTCCGTCGGTCCAGAAGAGGCTGAAGATGGCTTGGTTGGCGATGGTTTTGCCGAGGCAGAAGTAGCGGGCCTCGGTGGCGGCGCTTTCGGTTTCGGGGAGGATGCGGAGGGAGAAGGGGTCCTCGAAGGATTCCTCAATTTCCCTGGGGGGGAGGGGCTTGAGGTCGAAGGGGGCGTCTAGCCAGTCGAAGTCCATTGCGGTAGCCGTGGGGGGTGGAGGAAAATCAGGTGGGGGAGGGGGCGGGCTGGATGAGTTCGATTTCGTAGCCTTCGGGGGCGTCGATGAAGGCGAAGCTGGAGCCAGAGCTGGAGGTGGTGGGCCCGTCGGAGAGAGGGTAGCCGAGGGCGGCGGCGTGGGCGGCGAAGGCGGCGAGGTCGGGGACTTCGAAGGCGAGGTGGGTAAGGTCGGGGCCGACGACGACGGGGCCGCTGGCGTCGAACTGGCAGATTTCGATCAATTCAGAGCTACCTGGGGTTTCGAGGAAGACGAGTTCGGAGCCGCGGGGGGATTTGTGGCGGCGGATTTCCTTGAGGCCGAGGACGCGGGTGTAGAAATCGACGGTGCGGGCGAGGTCGGCGACGCGGTAGCGGGTGTGGAGCAGGCGGGTGACCATAGGGAGGGGTTTTGGGGGAGGGCGGAGGGGGGTGGGTAAGGTCGGCGCAGCGCAGGCGGGGGCAACTCTTTTGTTTTTTGGGGCGCGGGGCGGTCAGTCGGCGATGAGGCGGGGGGCGGGGGGGAGGGCGTCGAGGAAGATTTTGCCGTAGCTTTTGGAGAGGACGCGGGGGTCGAGGATGACGGCGATGCCGCGGTCTTTGCGGGTGCGGATGAGGCGGCCGACGCCTTGGCGGAGTTTGAGGACGGCTTCGGGGACGGAGTATTCGGAGAAGGGATTGCCGCCGTGGTCTTCGATGTGTTCCATGCGGGCGGCGGTGAGGGGGTGGTCGGGGACGGCGAAGGGGAGGCGGGTGATGATGACGTTGGAGAGGGCTTCGCCCGGGACGTCGACGCCGGTCCAGAAGCTTTCGGTGCCGAAGAGGACGCTGCTGATGTCTTCTTTAAAGTCTTGGAGGAGTTGGTGGCGGGGGCGGCCTTTGCCTTGGATGAGGAGTTCCCAGCCCTGTTGTTGAAACCAGCGCTCCATGCGGGAGGCGAGGTTTTCCATCAGTTTGTAGCTGGTGAAGAGGACGAAGGCGCGGCCTTGGGATTGGAGGAGGAAGTGTTTGACCCATTCCTCGAGGGCGGCGTCGTAGCCGGGGCTATTGGGTTCGGGGAGGTGGCGCACCAGGTGGAGCTGCATTTGGTTGGGCCAGTCGAAGGGGCTGCCGATGTGGACGGCGCGGACTTTTTCGGCGCCGCAGCGGCGGCGGAAGTAGCGCAGATTGGGTTCGCCGGCGCCGAAGGTGGCGCTGGTGAGGAGGCAGGTTTTTTGGCCGCTGAAGAAGAGTTGGCGGAGGAGGCCGCTGAGGTCGACGGGGGAGGCGTGGAGGCTGACGTTGCGCTGGTCGATGCCGCTGCGCTCGACCCAGTAGACGTGGCCGGGGCGGGCCATGGTGAGAAATTCCTCGAGGGCGGCGCGGGTTTCGGCGAGGCGGCGGCCCATTTCGGCGAGTTCGGAGAGGGTGTTGTCGGGGGTTTCCTTGTCGTCGGTGAGGCGGCGGACGCATTGGACGACTTCGAGGAGGGCGCCGTGGAGGGTATTTTCGACGAGGCCGGCGCGGCGGACGCGGAATTCGCGGCCGGCCGGGGAGAATTTGGCGGCTTCTTTGACGGTTTCGAAAAAGCCCTCGACTTGTTCGAGGACCTTGGCGGTGCTGGTGACGCCTTCGGGGCATTTGGCGAGGGCGAAGAGGCCTTTTTGGGTGCGGGGGTTGTAGAGGCGGTTGAGGTCGAAGCGGAGGCTGGTCTGAGAGAGGTTGAGGCCGAGTTGGCGGGCGGCGGTATTTTCCAAGGTGTGGGCTTCGTCGAGGATAACGAAGTCGTTGGGGAAGAGGAAGCCTTCGCCTTCGGCGCCCATTTCGTCTTGGGCGGCGAGGAGGGTGAAGAAGAGGGTGTGGTTGAGGACGAGGACTTCGGCTTCGGCGGCGGCGCGGCGGGCGTTTTGGTAGTAGCAGCCGCTGTCGGGGCCGCAGCTGCGGGGAGTGCAGACGTGGGACTCGCTGCAGACCTGGGACCAGACATTAGGGGAGGGGGAAAAATTGAGATCGCTGAGGGTGCCGTCTTTGGATTCCTGTTTCCATTTCCAGAGGGCGCGGAGTTCGTCGTGTTCGGCGGTGCTGAAGAGGTCGCCGGTGCTGCGCATGGCGCGGGAGAGGCGGGAGGGGCAGAGGTAATTGCCGCGGCCCTTGAGGAGGACGGCGGCGAAGGGCTGGGGGAGGAGCTTTTGGACGATCGGAATGTCTTTGGCGATGAGTTGTTCTTGGAGGTTGATGGTATGGGTAGAGATGACGGCTTTGCGCTGGTGGCGCTGGGCGGTGAGGATGGCGGGGAGGAGGTAGGCGAGGGATTTGCCGACGCCGGTGCCGGCTTCGATGATGACGGGGCGTTTTTTTTCGAGGGCCTGGCCGATTTCCACGGCCATGCGCTGTTGTTCGGCGCGGTATTCGAAGTCGGGGGACTTGGAGAGGATGCCGTTTTCCGAAAAGGCCTGGTGCATTTCGAGGGCGAGGCCGCTGAGGGTGTCTGGAGCGGGCGTCAAGGTGCCGGATCTGCCCTGGGGTAGATCTTGCAACAGGTCATCGGGCAACCGGCTTTCCACGAGTCAAGAAACATCTCGGGGGGGGCGGCGTCAATGGCTGGCATGGCTGGGGGCGGCCTGCGATCTTGTGCATTACGGTTTGCGCGCAGGGGAATGGGCGTGGTAGCGTGCAAGCCGCCAATCCGGCCCCCTTTTCCAGATTTCCCCCCGCTCCATGGAACCCGACCGCGTCACTCAGGCCTTTCTCTCCCGTTTTTCTGAACCGATCATCCAGGAGGCGGAGCGCCTGCGGGCGGCGGGGGCGGTGAAGCAGATTTTTGGGGGGGCAGCTTTTATTCGGGCGCGAGTGGAGGAGATGGGCGACGTGTACCGGGTGATGTTGAAGCGGAGTGTGCTGGGGTGGGAGTGGGAGTTGACGGGGCCGGAGACGCAGCACCCGGCGGTGATTGCCGCGGTGATGCTGGAGCGGGTGGCGCGGGGGGAATCGCTGCCGGATTCGCCCAACGAGGTGGGCGATGCCGCGTTGCTGGAAGTGATTGAGGAGAAGTTGGGGCGCAGCTTGCTGCCGATGGAGGACTTGTTTGTGGAGAAATTGGAAAAACGCTACAAGCGTTATGAGATGGAGCAGGCGCTCTACGACACGGATTTGGTGCGGCTGAATCCGAAGTGGACCGTGGAGAGCTATGAACCGGTGACGCTGTGGCCGGAGCCGCCGGGGGACATTTTGCAATTTTGGAATTACATTGCGGCGGCCTTTATTCGGCGGAAGCTTTTTTATCCGGCTTTTATGGAGGTGATCACCCAGAAGGAGGCCACCAAGGAGCAGCTGCGGGCCTGGGAAAAAGAGCGGGAGCGGGCGGCTTGGCAGGCGCGGCTGGACCGGGTGATTACGGCGCCGGTGCTGCCGCCGCGGGCGCTGGAGCTGCGGCTTTTGGTGAATACGCGGGAGGCCAAATTGCAGCAGCGCGCGCCGGGGGGCGGGAGTTTTGAGACCCTTCCCGGGGAGCTGGAGGTGACCCGGCTGCGCCAGAGTTTGGCGCAGGGGATGCTGCTCTTGGACGACCGCTCGGAGTCGCTTTTCAGCCAGTGGTGCGCCTACTGGGGAGGGGGGGACGCCCCGGCGCCGTCGCTGCGCTTAGATGTGGCCCGGGCGCGGGAGTTTTTGGGGCAGTTGCTGCGGCAGCGGGCCCTCGCAGAGCGCTTGGTGACGCTGGATGAACAGCCGTTTTTCCACGTGGCGGAGCCGCTCCATTGGGAGTGCAGCGACCCCGCGGCGGAAGAGGTGGAGGATCGCAGCTACGGCCTGCAGTTGACCATGGCCGACGGCGAGGCCGTGCCCTATGGGCTGGCGGTATTGCCGGGAGCGGTGGACCTGTATCTTTCAGACGAGGCGGTGTTCCGCGGCCCGCGGCCCTGGATGGATAGCGGCGAGGCCATGCCGCGCTATGAATTGCCCGCGGAAGTGGTGGAGAGCGAGACCGGAGTGGACTTCCTGCGCCGCCTCGACGTGGAGCTGCCGCCCGCCCTCAAGGCGCGCTCGGTAGAGGCGGTGTTGCAGCCCTTGCTGGTGCTCAAGTTGACCAAAAAGGGGGCCACCGTGGACGCCGAGCAGGTGCAGGCCTGGGCGAGCGCCAGCGACGAGGACCTCTTCCGCCGAGAAGTGTTAGAAAAGGACACCTGGCGCCTCGAGGAGAGCCGCCGCTTTGAGGATGGGCGGCTGCCCTGGTTTGACCGCCGCGCCCTCCACGCGGTGCCCGAGCAGCTCAGCGAGATGGGGCTGAGTTGGGACGCCACGGGACACTTTTTTAAGGCCAGGCTCACGAAAACCTTTCCGGATCGCTTTGTAAAATGGCTCGATGCCCTGCCGACTTCGGTGGCGGTAGAGCTGGATGGTGACCTCAAGACCCTGCGGGCCGACCCCGTCAAGGCCTCGGTGAAATTTGAGATCACGGAGGCCGGGGAGATCGACTGGTTCGACCTCAAGGTGCTTGTGGAAGTGGAAGGCATGGACCTGACGCGGCAGCAGATCCGGGATTTGGTGGATGCCCGCGGGGGGTTTGTGCGCCTGCCCAATGGGGGCTGGCTGCGGCTGGAGATGACTCTCAGCCAAGAACAGGAAGCGGCGGTCAACCAACTCGGGCTGGATGTCTACGACTTGTCCGGTGAGGCCCACCGCATGCACGTGCTGCAGCTGGCCGAGCCCGGGGCCCAGGAGATTTTCGACCCCGAGGCTTGGAATCGGGTGTGCGACCGGGCGGCGCGCCTCAAGCTGCAAATTCGCCCGCCGGTGCCCGCGGGGTTCCAGCTGGAGCTGCGGCCGTATCAGATTGAGGGCTTCCACTTTTTGGCGTATTTGGCCTCGAACCATTTTGGGGGAATTTTGGCGGACGACATGGGTTTGGGAAAAACGGCCCAGAGCATTTGTTGGATTTTGTGGCTGCGGGAGCGGGCCGAGGCGGCGGCGCGGGAGGCGGCCAAGGGGGGCGAGCCGCGGATGGTGGCGCCGGTGCTGGTGGTGGCGCCAAAGTCGGTTTTGGACGTGTGGGCGGGGGAAGTGGTGAAATTTGCGCCCTCGCTGCGGGTGCAGGTGGTGCGCGACAAGACCGAGCTCGAGGTCGAGCGGCTGGGGCGGGACGTGGACTTGCTGGTGCTGAACTACAGCCAGCTGCGGGTGAACGGGGACAAATTGAAGGCCATCCATTGGTTGACGGTGGTGCTCGACGAGGGGCAGCAGATTAAGAATCCTGACAGCATGGCGGCGCGGGCGGCGCGGGAGCTGACCTCGGACCACCGCCTGGTGTTGAGCGGCACGCCGATTGAAAATCGCCTGCTCGATGTGTGGAGCCTGATGGCCTTTGCGATGCCCGGGGTGCTGGGGAACCGGAAGTATTTTAAGGATCGCTTCGACCGCCGCAAGGACAACGGGGCCCAGATCCGCTTGGGGGCCCGCCTGCGGCCCTTCCTGCTGCGCCGCACCAAGGGCCAGGTGGCCTTGGACCTGCCGAGCCGCACCGAGGAGGACATGTACTCCGCTTTGGAAGAGGTCCAGGAGGAACTCTACAGCGCAGAAATGCAGCGCATGCAGCGCATCCTGCTCGGGCTGGACAACGACGCCGCCCTGCGCAAAAACAGCTTTGTGATCCTGCAGGGCCTGATGCGCCTCCGCCAGATCTGCTGCCACCCCGGCCTGGTGGACGACAAATACCTGGAAACCCCCAGCGCCAAGCTGACGGCTCTCTTCTACTTGCTAGACCAGCTGCGCGAGGCCGGGCACAAGGTGCTGGTTTTCTCGCAGTTCACTTCCATGCTGGACATCATCAAGGCCCGCCTGGTGGCCGAGGACCGGCCCTACGTGATCTTGACGGGCCAAACCAAGGACCGCCAGGGGGTGGTTCAGGAATTCCAGACCAGCAAGGAGCCCCTGGTCTTCCTGCTCAGCCTCAAGGCGGGCGGCAGCGGCCTCAACCTGACCGCCGCGAGCTACGTCATCATGTACGACCCCTGGTGGAATCCCGCGGTTGAAAGCCAGGCGATCGACCGGACCCACCGCATTGGGCAGACCAACCCGGTGATCGCCTATCGGCTCCTCTCGGCCAACACCGTGGAGGAAAAAATCCGCCGCTTGCAATACCAGAAGCAGGCCCTGGTCACGGGGGTGCTGGGCGAGGAGAGCTTTGCGAGCAATTTGGCCCTGGAGGACGTGCGTTCGCTCTTCACCCGGGAGGCCGAGTCCGAGGCCCCGGCCAAGAAAAGCAAGAGCCGCGGCCTGCTGGCCCGGGACGGCTGAGGAAGGCGGGGCCGCGCGGCATTCTGGGCCTGGCCTGTGGCCTGGTTTCCCGTTGCGCGCCGGGGCCGCGGGGGGATGATGGCGCTCCCTGCCATGTCCGTTCCGCTGCTGCCCTCCTATGACGCCTTCCTGAGCCTTGCGGCCCAGGGCAACCTCATTCCGGTGTACGCCGAGCTGACGGCGGATTACGAGACCCCGCTTTCGGCCTATGAAAAAATCGGCGACGGCACCCCGCGCTTTTTGTTGGAATCGGCGGAGGCCACAGGATTTTCCGGGCGCTATTCGTTTATGGGAGCCAAGCCCCGCGCGGTCTTGACCGCCCGGGGGGCGCGCATGGAATGGCGGCGCGCCGATGGGTCGGTGGAGAGTTATGAAACGGCCAGCGACCCCCTGCGGGAGGTGGAACAATTCATGGCGGCGTTTCGCCCGGTGGCGGTCAAGGGCTTGCCCCTCTTTTCGGGGGGGGCGGTGGGCTATTTGGGCTACGACATGGTGCGCTGGTTCGAGCCCACGGTTTCGCCGCCCCCGGCCGCGGATGAGTTGGGGATTCCGGACATGGTCTTTGCGATTGCGGACACCTTGGTGATTTTTGACCACCGCTATCGCCTGCTGCAGGTAGTGGCCAACGTGTGCATCGACGAGCACGCGGATCTGGCCGCGGCCTATGCCTGGGCGGGCGAGCGCATCCGCGAGTTGATCGCCAAGTTGTCCCAACCGCTGCACGTCAAGCCGATGGCGGCGGCGCCAGTGGCCTCCACGGCGGCTCCGCTGTGCAACACCACCCGGGAGGAATACTTGGGGATGGTGGCGGCGGCGCAGGAATACATCAAGGCGGGCGACATTTTCCAGGTGGTGCCCAGCCAGCGCTTTGCGGTGCCCTATGCGGGCCGCCCGGTCGAGCTCTACCGGGCCCTGCGGCACGTCAATCCTTCGCCCTATATGTTTTGCTTGGAATTGGGGGACTTTTCCTTGGTCGGGAGCAGTCCAGAAGTGCATGTGCGCTGCATCGACGGCAAGGTGGACATCCGGCCCATCGCCGGGACCCGCCCGCGTGGCCAGACGCCCGCCGAAGACGACGCCTTGGCGGCGGAGTTGCTCGCCGACGAAAAGGAGCGTGCCGAGCACCTCATGTTGATGGATTTGGCGCGCAACGACGTGGGCCGGGTTTCCGAATACGGCAGCGTCAAGGTCACCGATCAAATGGTGATCGAGCGCTACAGCCACGTGATGCACATCGTCAGCAACGTCACCGGCCGCCTCGCGGGGGGCCGCAGCAGCTACGATGTGATGCGGGCCACTTTTCCCGCCGGCACGGTGAGCGGCTCCCCCAAGGTGCGCGCCATGCAGGTCATCGCCGAGGTGGAAAAGAGCAAGCGGGGCGCCTATGCGGGGGCGGTGGGCTATTTTGGTTTCGACGGCAACCACGATTCCTGCATCGCCCTGCGCACCGTGGTCCTCAAAGACGGGCTGGCCTACATTCAAGCGGGGGCCGGGGTCGTCGCGGACTCGGTTCCGGAAAGCGAATACCTGGAGACGGTCAACAAGGCGGCCGCCGCGGTCCGCGCCGTAGAGCGGGCCCGGGGGCTTTGAAGGCGGGCGGCTCACACGAAGCAGCTAGACCCGCTCGCGCCAGCCCGACCCGAAAAAAAGATCCAGGGCCCGGACAAGCCGGGACCGGACCCTCCATTGCGGCTCGAGGGGTGCCCAGGCTCCGCCGATCCTCCTGAACCTAAAACCGGGCGTTGCCTAGCGTATTCGGTGGGAGCAGCGCGCTGGCGCGTGGGCTTTTTGGGGGCGGCCGCGCGGGCACCCCTGCCGGGGTGCGGGCCCTCTTGGGAATGGGATCCGGTGGTGTCGCTTCGCGCACCACCGGCTACCCGCTGGGATGCCTCCGGCATCATCCTGGGCTGCCTCCGGCATCGCCGCCCGACGTGTCTAGCGGCCACGCTATGGGGGGCTTTGGAACGCGCAAGGGGCTCACCCTTTGGGGGATTCCCTTCCTTTGTCACATGCCCCCACTGAATCGTGAATGGTGGACACGCCCAGCGGCCATGCCAGAGACATCCCCGCATGATCCAGGAGACATCCCCGCATGATACCGGAGACATCCTGATGCCGGAGACATCCTGATGCCGGAGACATCCTGATGCCGGAGGCATCTCAGCCGGTAGCCGGTGGTTGAGCGGAGCGACACCACCGGTTTTACCGTTTTCGCATCATCCGCACCCCGGCAGGGGTGCCAGCGCTCCGTCCCCCCCAAATGCCCAACGCGAGAATAGACAGTTTAACACGCCGGGACCTCGCGCTCGCGAATGAAGATAGTCAAACCCCGTTTTTAGACTCAACCATCGGGTGAGTCCTTGCGGCGTCAAAAGGCACCCCCGCATCGCGATCGGTGGACCCGCCCGTCGGGCGGGGGCACGCCGCAGGGTGCCCTGAGGTGCCCATGATTGGGGAGGGTTTGCGGCGGTTTTTCTCCTTTTTGGCGACCAGGGGACGCGCTCGGAGTCGGCCTTAGGGCGCCCCTACAGGGCTTCAAAGGCCTTTGGTGCTGGGAAAACCCAGGGCCACGCCCTGGGTAATGCAAGGCCCCAGATTCCCGCGTTCTGTAGGAACGGCGCATCGCGATGCGCGGCGGGCGTGGGCCTCATTCGCCTCGCTGCTCGCGGCGGCGCTCCTTCAGAGCGCACCGGTTGGCTTTCCCTCCAGCCCAGGGCGTGGCCCTGGGCTGGGTTGCGCGGCCCCTCCAGGGCAGAGGCCCCGGCATGGGCGAGGTTATTGGCGTTAGGGTAAGCTGAAGCCTGCGGTTTCCAACGCGTTCCTGCGGCGCAACTTAGGCAAGAGTAATCTAGGAGCAGGACTGGCACCCGGGCAGGGGTGCCCGCGCGGCAGCCCTAAAAAGGCCCACGAGCGAAGCAAAAGCCTCTCGCGCCAGCGCTTCGCGCCCACCGAATACGATAGGCAACTTGCGATTTTAGGTTATAATTCCCGGCTGATAGGGATAACCCTTCCGAGGTTGCCCGGCGCGGCGAATCGGCTGGTCTGCCGCGCGGGCGGGCGGAATGTCTGGCTGGGGGCAGGGCGGGGGCGGCGGCTTCGAAGGGGTTTAGAGGAGGCGCTGGAGGTAGACGAGGTCGAGCCACTGGTCGAATTTCCAGCCGACTTGGAGGAGGCGGCCGACTTCGGCGAAGTGGAGGGTGCGGTGCAGGGCCAAGCTGGGGGCTTGGTCGCTGGAGATGGCGGCGATGAGGGCGCGGTGCCCGGCGGCGGCGGCGCGCTGCAGTTGGTCTTGGAGGAGGAGGCGGCCGAGTCCGCGGCGGTGGCAGTCGGGGTGGACGTAAATGGAATTTTCGACGGTTTTGGCGAAGGCCTCGCGCTTGCCGAAGGGGGAGAGGCTGCCCCAAGCGGCGATGCGGCCAGCTTGTTCGGCGACTACGACGGGGTGGTGGGCGAGGTTGCGGTTATGGAACCAGGCGAGGCGGGCGGCTTCGGTTTCGGGGGTGGTTTGGTAGGTGGCGGTGGAATGGAGGACGTAGTGGTTATAAATGGCGTTGATGGCGGGCAGATCCTCGGCGGTGGCGAGGCGCAGGATGGGGTGGGACATCGCAGGTAGAGGGGAGGGAGTGGCGCGGCGTTTTCACAGAAACGGGCCGCAGCGAACTGCGGCCCGTGGGGAGAGGGGAGTCCCGCGCGGCGGGCTGGAGGGGGGCTCAGGGGACGACTTTGAGGACGCCGTTCATGAGGCGCCAGTGGCCCGGGAAGGTGCAAAGGTAGGGGTAGTCGCCCGGGGCGGTGGGGGCGGTGAACTCGATAATGTCGGATTGGCCGATGCCGATCAGCTTAGAGCTGTGGGCGAGGATTTCGGGGCTTTCCGGGGTGTAGTGCTTCGCCATGGCCTGGGGGTCGGTGAGCATTTTGTCCGCGAGGGCGCCCATGTCGGCGAGTTTGCCAGGTTTGACGAGCAGAAAATTGTGTTGGAGGGGGCACTTTTCGTTGATGAAGAGAAGCATGACCTTGGCCCCGGCCTTCACTTCGAGGGCCGCCTTGTCGAATTTCATGACCGCGGGGAGGACGCCGAGCTTGAGCTTGGTCACGGCACCTGCGGCGGGAGCAGGGGCCGCTGGGGCCGCTGGGGCCGCATCCTGGGCGAAACCGGAGGTGAGGGCGGACAGGGAAAGGAGGGAAATGAGGAGTAGTTTCATGGATGGGGTAGAGGAGGGAATTGTCACGCGAACTGGAGCAACGCAAGACGGATTCCCTCCTTTTCAAAATACGCGGCCTCGCGGGGATAGGGCGCATTTTCTCTGGGGCCGGGGCCTGGAGCGGGGGGATGAGTAGGCTTGACGCCTAGAGGATTCTCCGGGTATTATCCAGGAGACGGACTGGGCGTGGTGCCTGCCGCCCTGACTTTTGGCCCTTTGGGCTCTCTTTTTTTATGAACACTTCCAATCGCCGCCGTTTTCTCCGTTCTTCGGCCCTTTTGTCCGCGCCGTGGATATTGCCGTCGCGGGTGTGGGCGGGGGACCCGGCTCCTTCGCGGCGGATTTCGATGGGTTTTATTGGGATGGGGACGCAGGGTCGGGGCCTGTTGGGAGGATTTTTGGGAGATGCGTCGGCGCAGGTGGTGGCCGTTTGCGACGTGGACCGCACCCGCCGCGAGGCGGCACAGCAGCAGGTGGAAACTTTTTACGGCAAGGATCGGCCGGAGGGGTGGAAGGGCTGTGCCAGCCACAGCGACTACGAGGCCTTGCTGGGGCGCGCCGACATTGATGCGGTTTGCATCGCGACGCCGGACCACTGGCACGCCCTGATTACGGTGGCGGCGCTGCGGGCGGGGAAGGACGTGTATTGCGAAAAACCTCTGACGCACAACATCGCCGAGGCGGTAGCGGTGATGGAGGCCGTGAAGGCCAATGGGCGGGTGCTGCAGACGGGTTCGATGCAGCGGTCGATGGGCGAGTTTCGGGTGGCCTGCGAGTTGGCGCTTAATGGGGTGTTGGGGAAGATCAGCCGGGTGGATGCGGGATTCGGGGGGCCGGCGCGGCCGCGCGATCTGGCCGAAGAGGCGGCGGAGCCGGGGCTGGATTGGGATCGCTGGCTGGGGCCCGCTCCGCTGGCGCCCTACAGCGCGGTGCTTTCGCCGCGGGGGGTGCACGGGGGCTATCCGGCGTGGCGTGAATGCGCGGAATACGGCGGGGGCGGGGTGTGCGACTTTGGGGCCCACCAGTTGGACATCGCCCAGTGGGGGTTGGGGATGGATGGCAGCGGACCGGTTTCCATCAAGCCTCCGGCGGGGGTGGCGGAAGCGTTTGCGGCGAAAAAGAATGCCGCCCTGCGGGGCTGCGAGCTGACTTACGCCAATGGGGTAGTGGTGCGCCAAGCGGAGAAGAACGGGGTCACTTTTTACGGCAGCGAGGGCCGGGTTTGGGTCGACCGCGGCGGCTTTGAACTGGAACTGGGGGGCAAATGCTTCGCCAAAAAGACCAGCGCAGAGGATCGGGTCAGCGTGGAGAGCCAGTACGGCAAGGCGGAGCGCGAACTGCTGCGCGACGCCAAAATCCGCCTGCCCAAAAGCGGCAATCACCTGGCCAACTTTTTGGATGCCATCCGGACTCGCCGCCAACCCGTGGCCCACGAAATCGCCGGGGGCAGCACCGCCATCGGCTGCCACCTCATCTCCATCGCCTACCGGACCAACGCCGCATTCCAGTGGGATCCGCAGCTGCGGCAATTGGTCGGGAAGGGCATCGATCCGCAGCAACTGACCCGCGCCTACCGGGCCCCATACTCGTTTTGAGGCCGGGGCCTCCACGCGCGGCGATGTTCGTGGCGCGCGGAGGCTGCGGCGGGCTTGGGCGCGGCGGGCGCGCCGAGCGGGGAATTAGTTGACGAGGGTCACCATGAGGTCCTTGGCTTCGACGGTGTTTCCGACGGCAACGTTGAGTTGGGCGATGGTGCCGGAGCAAGGGGCGGTGACGGTGGTGAACATTTTCATGGCCTCGAGGGTGAGGAGGGGGTCGCCTTCTTTGACCTTGTGGCCGAGGCCTACCGCGAGACTGGCGATCATCCCGGGCATGGGAGCGCCGATTTGGAGGGGATCGTTGGGGTCGGCCTGCGGGCGGGATTCGACTTGGCGGGCGGCGGATTTGTCGGCGACGCTGACGTGGCGGGGGTAGCCGTTGAGTTCGAAGATGGCAGTGCGCTGGCCGGTGGGGTCGGGTTCGTTGAGGTTGAGGAGGCGGGCGAAGAGGGTTTTGCCGGCTTCCAGGCTGATGGTGATTTCCTCCTTGTCCCTCAGCCCGTAGAAGTAGGCGGGGGTGGGGAGGACGCTGATGTCGCTGTGGGCTTTGCGGAAGGAGTGGAACTCGGCGAAGACCTGGGGGTACATCAGGAAGCTGTAGAGGTCGTCCTCGCTGGATTCCTTTTGGCCGGTGAGTTTGGCGACTTGGAGGCGGGATTGGTCGAGGTCGATTTTTTCGGCGCGTTCGCCGGGGCGGTTGGTGAAGGGTTTTTTCTTGCCGAGGACAATTTTTTGGACGTCGGCGGGCCAGCCGCCGAGGGGTTGTCCGAGGCCGCCCTGGAGCATGTCGATGACGCTTTCGGGGAAGCTGGTGCCGGGCGGCAAGGTGTCGAGGTAGGAGCGGGCGTCGCCGGGTTTGACCCCGCGGGAGATGAGGAACATGCACATGTCGCCGACGACCTTGCTGGAGGGGGTGACCTTGACGATGTCGCCGAAGAGGAGGTTGACCTCGGCGTACATGCGGGCGATTTCGGGCCAGCGGTGGCCGATGCCCATGGATTCGGCTTGTTCCTTGAGGTTGGTGTATTGTCCGCCGGGCATTTCGTGGAGGTAGACCTCGGCGGTGCCGTAGGGCTCGGCGGTGTCGAAGGGTTTGTAGAAGCTGCGGACGTGGGCCCAATAGTCGCTAAATTCCTGGAGGGCGGTGGCATCGAGGCCGGTGGCGCGGGGGGTGTGCTCGAGGGCGGCGGCGATGCTGTTGAGGTTGGGCTGGCTGGTGCAGCCGGACATGGAGGCGATGGCGGCGTCGCAGATGTCGACGCCGGCTTCGGCGGCGCTGAGGATGCTGCTGGCGTTGATGCCGCTGGTGTCGTGGGTGTGGAAGTGGATCGGGAGGCCGATTTCGTCCTTGAGGGCTTTGACGAGTTTTTTAGCGGCGAAGGGGCGGCAGAGGCCGGCCATGTCTTTAATGCAGAGGGTGTGGGCCCCCATTTTCTCCAGTTCTTTGGCTAGATTGACGTAGTAGGAGAGCGAATACTTGTCGCGCTTGGGGTCGAGGATATCGCCTGTATAACAGATAGTTCCTTCGCAGATCGATTGGGTTTCCTCGCGCACCGCGGCCATGGCTTCGGTGAGGTTGGGGAGGTAGTTGAGGCTATCGAAGATGCGGAAGATGTCCATTCCGGTGGCGGCGGCGTGCTTGATGAAGCCGCGGACCACGTTGTCTGGGTAGTTGGTGTAGCCGACGGCGTTGGAGCCGCGGAAGAGCATTTGGAAGCAGATGTTGGGGATCTTTTCGCGGAGTTGGCGGAGGCGGTCCCAGGGGCACTCGCGCAGGAAGCGCATCGCGGTGTCAAAAGTGGCGCCGCCCCACATTTCCAAGCTGAAGAGCTGGGGGGTGCGGTGGGCCACGGCTTCGGCCACGGCGAGCATGTCATAGCTGCGCACCCGGGTGGCGAGGAGGGATTGGTGGGCGTCGCGGAAGGTGGTGTCGGTAAGGAGGAGGGGTTTTTGCTTGGCGATCCAGGCAGCGAATTTTTCGGGGCCGAGCTGGGTGAGGCGTTGTTTGGTGCCCGGGGGCGGAGCCACCGCGACCGCGAAGTCGTGGGCTTTGGGGAGGGCCGGGGAGAGGAGGGGTTTGGCGGGCTTCCAACCTTTGGCGTTAGGGTTTCCGTTGACGGTGACGTCGGCGAGGTAGCGGAGCAGCTTGGTGGCGCGGTCCTTGCGGTTCTCGAAGTGGAAGAGTTGGGGGTTGGTGTCGATGAAGCGGGTGGTGGCGGCGCCGCCGCGGAAGATGGGATCGGCGATGACGTTTTCCAAGAAGGGGATGTTGGTCTTGACGCCGCGGATGCGGAATTCGCGCAGGGCGCGGTCCATGCGGTTGAGGCTTTGCTCGTAGGTGCGCCCAAAGGTGGTCACCTTCACTAGCATGGAATCGTAGTAGGGGGTGATCACGGCGTTGTTGGTGCCGAGGGCACCGTCGAGGCGCACCCCGAAGCCCCCGGCGCTGCGGTAGGTTAGGATTTTGCCGAAATCTGGAGTAAAGTTATTGGCGGGGTCCTCGGTGGTGATGCGGCACTGAATGGCGAAGCCGCTTTTTTCGATTTGGTCTTGAGGAGGCAGGCCGAGGGGTTCGCCGTGGAGTTGGTATCCTTGGGCGATGAGGATTTGGCTGCGGACGATGTCGATGCCGGTGACTTCTTCAGTGACGGTGTGTTCGACTTGGATGCGGGGGTTCATCTCAATGAAGAACCATTCGCCGCTTTCGACATCGACGAGGTACTCCACGGTGCCGGCGTGGGTGTAGTCGACGGCGCGGGCGATGCGGACGGCGGAGGCGCAGAGGGCGTCGATGATAGCTTGATCGATCCCGTAGCTGGGGGCTTGCTCAATGACTTTTTGGTGGCGGCGCTGCACCGAGCAGTCGCGCTCGTGGAGGTGGAGGACGTTGCCGTGTTTGTCGGCGAGGATTTGGACCTCGATGTGTTTGGCTTTGCCGACAAATTTTTCGAGGAAGACGGCGCCGTTGCCGAAGGCGCGTTTGGCTTCGGTTTGGGCCTCTTCGAGGAGGGCGTCGAGGTCCTTGGCTTCGCGCACGACGCGCATGCCGCGGCCGCCGCCGCCGAAAGCCGCCTTGATGATGAGGGGGAACCCAATTTTGTTAGCAGCGGCCAGGGCGTGCTGCTTTTTGTCGAGGGGT
The DNA here is from genome assembly GCA_947460575.1 of Verrucomicrobiales bacterium. Lineage (GTDB taxonomy): Bacteria > Verrucomicrobiota > Verrucomicrobiia > Verrucomicrobiales > V1-33 > CAIZWU01. The sequence continues at coordinate 26,939 of CANHIJ010000037.1, forward strand.
TCGGCGGTGCCCTGGAGGGTGGGGACCTGGAGTTTTTCGGCTACGGCGCGGGCGGCGGTTTTGTCGCCCATGCGGTCGAGGACGGCGGCGTCGGGGCCGATGAAGAGGATATTTTCCCGGGCGCAGGCGGCGGCGAAGTCGGGGTTTTCCGAGAGGAATCCGTAGCCGGGGTGGATGGCGTCGACGCCTTTTTCTTTGGCTAGGGCCACGATGCCCTCGATGTCGAGGTAGGCGCCGAGGGGGCCCTTGGAGGGGTCGAGTTGATAGGCTTCGTCGGCTTTGAAGCGGTGGGGGCAGAAGCGGTCTTCGTTGGCGTAGATGGCGACGGTGCGGATGCCCAACTCGGTGGCGGCGCGCATGACGCGGATGGCGATTTCGGAGCGGTTGGCCACCATGAGCTTTTTGATGGGGCGGATGGCGGGCGGGGTAGGGGAGGAGGGCATGGAGGCGGGGAAGGGGAAAAAGGGAGGGAAAAGAAAAGGAAACGGCGCCGGGAGAGCGGCGCGGGGAGGCGCATCATCCACATTTGGGGGGAATGCGCAAGCCGGGGAGCAGGCGGCGCTGGGGGCGCCGCCGCGGGGGCCGCGGGCTCAGGGCACCGGGACCTTGGCGAGGACATTTTCCACCGCGGCGAGGGGGGCGCTGGTTTGGCCGTGGCGGCTATCGCGGAGGACGAGGCGGTGGGCCAGGACGGCGGCGGCGATTTTTTTGACGTGGTCGGGGTAGACGGCTTTGGCTTCGTCGAGCCAAGCGGCGGCCTGGGCGGCGCGCATCACGGCGATGGCGGCGCGGGCGGAGAGGTTAGCGCCGTCGCCGCGGCGGAGGCTCTCGCAGATGAGCGTGATGTAGCGGCAGAGGCGGTCGTTGATGGGGACGGCGGCGGCCTCTAGCTGGGCAGCGCGGATTTCGGCGGCGCCGAGCAGGGGGGAAGTTTCCTGAAACTGGGGTCCGCGCTGGGCGTGCATCTGGAGGAGGCGGGCCTGGGTGTCGAGGTCCGGCAGGGTCATGTTGATGCTGAGGAGGAAGCGGTCGAGTTGGGGTTCGGGGAGGGGGAAGGTGCCCGTAGAGAAAAGGTTATTTTGGGTCGCGATGACCATGAAGGGGGAGTTGAGGGGGCGGGTGACGCCGTCCACGGTGACCTGTTGTTCGCTCATGCACTCGAAGAGGGCGCTTTGGATGCGGGGGCTGGTGCGGTTGATTTCGTCGGCGAGGACGATGTTGCTGAAGACGGGGCCGGGGATGAATTGGAAGGCGCCAGTGCCCTGCTGGTAGATGGAGTAGCCGGTGATGTCGGCGGGGAGGAGGTCTGGGGTGAACTGGATCCGGCTGAAGGCGGCGTCGATGCTGCGGGCGAGAGCGGCCGCGAGGCTCGTTTTGCCGATGCCGGGAGCGCCCTGGATGAGAACGTGGCCATTGGCCAGGAGGGCGGTGATGAGGAGGAAGGAGGGAGTCTCGGCGCCGAGGACGGTTTCGGTCAGGCGCTGGTGGAGGGCGTGGAGGAGTTGTCTCACGGAGGGAATGGGGGAGGGCGTTGGTGGGAAGGGGCCACTCTGTCAGGGAATGCGCCCTTGGGAAGTTCAAATGTAGCCCCTGCTGAGCTTTAAAACTAGGGGGCTCCGGGAAAATGTCTTGTTCCAGCTCGGGAAAAGGACTAAGATCTTACTCGCCTGCCGGGGAGCTACGCATTGTTCTGACGAGTTAGGGGTTTCTCGTGAGGAAAGGAAACGCCCGGCAGGCACTTTTTGTCGTCGGTCCCGCCGGCGGGGCGAATGGCCCCTCGCGGGAGACGGCGGGAGACGGAGGGAAATTTAGGATTTCCAGTCGGCGGGAAGGCCGGGGAGGGTGAGGCGGAGGATGTGGAGGATGGAGCGGCGCTCCGCTTGGCCGAGGTAGCGGAAATCGGCGGGGGGCTCCGGATCGGTGAGGATGGCGTGGAGCTTGGTGTAGAGCAAGCTGAGTAGAGGCGGGGGCAGGGCGGCCCAGGCGCGGCTGTAGATGAGGTAGCTGCAGCGGTGGCGGAAGAGGCGGTTACCCAAGTGGAGTTCTGCGAGAGACTGGCCGTCGGAAGTGGAGGGGTGCTGGGCCGCCAAGTCCCGCGGGAAGGCCGGGTCGCCGCGGATGCCGCCGGGGGGGAATTCGGCCTCCTCTCGGAACAGCAGGGCGTCAAGAATTTTGGCGGCGTGGCCTTCGGCGATAAGGCGGGCGGTGCTCCCTAACTCCTCGCTGGAGGGGTCGCCCAGCTCGCGGCGCAGGGCCTGTTGGCGGGCCAGGGCGGCGCGCAGGTCGTAGGAGGCCTCGACCAGTCGGTTTGTTAGCATAATTTGGTGCTCTAGCACCATGAGGGCGACGATGTCGCTGCCGGGGCGGGGGTAGTTTTGGGCGGGGAAGAAGCGTTCCAGGTCGGTGAGGTTGGAGGAGGAGCGGGTGTCGAGGGTGATGGCGCCGCCGCGGTCTGAGGCTAGGGCATTGCCGCGGTGGACGGTGTCGCCGTGGGTGCCGGTGACGAACCAGCCGCCCCAGCGGGTGGCGAGAGGGCTGGTGTGGTCGATGAGGGCGGTGCCGGCTTGGAAGAAGACGCTGCCGTCCTTGTCGGGGAAGACGGAGCGGATCATGAGGCCGGGGACGCGGTTGGTCATATTGCTACCGTGACAGTCGAGGCAGCTTTGGGGGCGGTCGAGGCGCGGGGCGGGGCGGTCTGGGCGGTGGAAGTCGAGCAGGTAGAAGACGGGGCCGAGTTGGGGGTCGAGGAGGGCAAACTCCATGAGGCCGCCAGGGACCCAACCGACATAGCACTCGTCGTTAAAATAGAGGGCCCGGGGATTCCAGGGGGCGATGCGGTCTTTTTGGGCGCTGGTTTTGGAGAAGACGAGGGTTTGGCTGGACTCGGGGATTTTAAGCTGTTGGAGCACGGCGCGCATCGCCGCGAGGTCGCCGCCGGGGGGGAGGGGGAAGGTTTGGCCTTGCAGGGCGGCGTCCAGGGCGGGGCCGACGTCGCGGTGGGGGGCGGACCAGTAGTCGTGCGGGGCTTCCTCGTAGGCGATGGTTTGAGCTCCGGCGGGGGGGAGGCCGAGGGCGGCGAGCCATAGCGCACCGATGAGTAGAGGGCGAATGGTCATCAGGGAGGATGGGGCGGTTCGCCGGGCGGGTCAATCCCTACCCTCTCCGCATGATTACAAACGAGGCGGCGATTTATTCCCGATCTGGGGACTGGGGGAGCGCTTCTAAAAGTAGGAGAAGAGCCGCGCCGGGGACCGGGCGGCTTGCTCCAGTGCTATCTGCTATGATAATTAACAATCTTGGGTGTCGGTTGCAGTTTCGAGGATCTTCGGTGGGCCCGCGGGAGGCAGAGCGGCGCCGGGTCAAGGAGGCGACGCGGGGGCTGCGCAGCCAGGCGGAGAAAATCGCGTGGCACCTAGCGGATATGGCGGCACGGAGGGAGGGGGAGCTGCCGGGGGCAAGCGCGGGGTTGGGGCGGGCGTAAATTCCCCTATTTTTGCGGCGATGGATGGGCGAAGTGGGAGGATGTCAACATCTTCTCCTGAGGTCCGCCCGCGCCACGTGGTGCTCTATGACGACGAGTGCCCGCTGTGCACTTTTCAAATGCGAGTGCTGACGTGGCTGGATTGGTGCGGGCAATTGAGTTTGATTCCGCTGTCGCATGAGGCCGCGGGGCGGCTGGCCCCGCAGTTGTCACGGGAGGATTTGCAGGAAGCGATTCATTGCATTGCTAGGGATGGACGGATTCATCGCGGGGCGCGCTGCATTCGCTTTGTGGGCCTGCGGCTGCCGCTGCTGGTGCCGGTGGCCCTGGTGCTGTGGATTCCCGGGGTCATCCAAGTGGCGGAAGTCTTTTATCAATGGATCAGCCGGAATCGGCTGCTGCTCAGTCGGCTTTTTGGTTGCAAGGGTGCCTGCGCGATCTTGCCGCCGCGGGCGCGGGCTCAGGACGATCTGCCTTCTTGAGCGGGGAATCGCGGATTTTCTCTAGCGAAAGTGGACAAAATGCCCGGGGCGGCCCAGGGCGACGAGTCGGGTGGGGGCGGTTTTTTTGCCGTGCACCTTGCGCTCGCGGAAGGAGCGGGCGGTGAACTCGCGCGCGACTTCCTCCAAGGCCGCCTGCAAGTCGCGTTGGCTTTGCGGCAGGAGATAGAGCAGGCGAATGATCCTGACGTCGCCGAGGCGATGTTGGCCGTCGAGCGGGAGCATTTCGCTAACGAGATCGAGGGACCATTCGCGCACCAGGCGGTTGATGAGGGGGCCGCCTCCTTTGAAAAGGGCGGGGCGAACCCGCAGGACGACGCGGCCGCCGGGAAGGCGGTCGATCAACTTCATTTTTTCCAGTTGGAGCAGGGAGCGCTGGGTTTGGTCGGGGGGCAGGTTTTGTTCGCGGGCGATGTCGCGGAAGGATTTGGGTTCGGTGAGGAGGAGGAAGAACAGGTGGAAGGTGGCGCGGTCCTTGAGGAAGTAGGCTTCGGCTTCGGGCGAAAGTTCGAGGGGATCGGGGATAGCGTCATTTCCGGCGGCGATGAGTTCGGCCAAGGGCAGGTCGAGGGCGGCGCAGAGTTGGGCCAGGCGGGCGAGGGAGATGTCTTGGGCGGCGAAGACTTTCTTGACGCCGGATTCGGAGAGGCCGATGCGGCGCCCCATTTC
>CANHIJ010000038.1 GCA_947460575.1 Verrucomicrobiales bacterium
GAGAAGGCCCAAAAACCGGCCGCCGAGTAGCCCCCCGAAATTGCGCGCGCGCGGAGGGCCCTGCCACGCCTCCGAACCCGCCCCTGCACCCCCCGGGCCGCCAGGGGTCAATTCTAATTGTCGCCAAGGGAATTTATCATTGTCGCTGGCCAAATCCCCCGCTGGGCCCAACCTAAGCCCGCAGCGGACCCAGCAGCCGCCACACCTCGCCGGGCTCGAGCCCGGCCTCTCGCAGCGACCGCAAGCTGCGCGCCGCGTCCCGCTTGGCGAGGCGCTTGCCCGCGTCGTCGCACACCAAGCGGTGGTGTTTCCACTGCGGCACCGGCAAGCCCAACAGGGCCTGCAACAGCCGGTGCACCGCGCTGCTTTCGAACAAGTCTTCCCCCCGAGTCACCAGCGTGACCCCCTGCGCGGCGTCGTCCACCGTCACCGCTAAATGATAGGAAGTACTCACGTCCTTGCGCCCCAACACCACGTCTCCCAGCCCGGCCATATCCACCGCCTGCACGCCCGCAGCTAGATCCTCCCAGCGCAAGGGCCCGGTCAGCGCCAAGGCCGCCGCGGCGTCGAGCCGCCACGCGCAGCCCGGACCGCTTCCCAGCCGCTCGGCCCGCTCCCCCGCCCCGAGGTGCCGACAGGTGCCCGGATAGACCATCCCCGGCTCCCCCTGCGGCGCGCGGGCCGCCGCGGCAATCTCCTGGCGGGTGCAAAAACACGGATACACCACCCCCAACCCCCGCAGTTCCTCGAGCGCCGCCGCGTAGTGCCCCAGCCGCTCCGACTGCCGCCACACCGGCTCCGCCCACCGCAGCCCCAGCCAGGCCAGATCCTCCCGCCCCGCGACCTCGTATTCCGCCCGGCAACGCGTGAAGTCGATGTCCTCCAAGCGCAGCAAAAACTGGCCCCCGACCTCCTCCGCCGCCTGCCACGCCACCCCCGCCGCCAAGGCGTGGCCAAGGTGCAACAGGCCCGTGGGGCTGGGCGCAAAGCGCGTCGTCATGCCCCAGCCATGCCCCCATTACGGCCCCGCGGCAAGGGCCCCAACGCCCCAAACCGCCCGGGCCTCAGATCCCGCTCAAAATCCTCGCATCCACTTCCAGCGTCACCGGACAGTGGTCGGATCCCAGCACGTCCTGGCGGATCGCGCAGGAGTGCAGCGCCGCGCGCAGCTTCGGCGATGTGCACCAGTAATCGATCCGCCATCCCACATTGTTAGCGCGGGCGTTGGCCCGATAGCTCCACCACGAGTACTGGCCCGCCCGGGAATCAAATTCCCGAAAGGCGTCCTGAAAACCCGCCGCCAAAAGGTTGGAAAATCCGGCGCGCTCTTCCTGGGAAAACCCTGGGTTAAAGCGGTTCGTCCGCGGATTGGCCAGGTCGATCTCCTGGTGGGCCACGTTGAGGTCGCCCGCCACTAGCACCGGCTTGCGCTGCTCCAGCCCCCGGATGTAGCCGAGAAAAGCTTCGTCCCAGGCCATCCGATAGGGCAGGCGGGCCAACTCCATTTGGGCGTTAGGAGTGTACACACACACAATATAACATCCCGGGTACTCCAAGGTGATCACCCGGCCCTCGTTGTCGTGCTCCGCCATCCCCAGCCCGCAGGTCACCGCCAGCGGCTCATGCCGCGTTAGGATTCCGGTGCCGCTGTAGCCCGGCTTGGCGGCTCGGTTCCAATAGCGCCGATAGTCCGGCAGCCAATCCCACGCCACCGTCGCCGGGTCGACCTTGGTTTCCTGCAGCAGCAGAAAGTCGGGCTGCTCTCCCAGCACAAAATCCGGCAAGCCCTTCCCCATTACAGACCGCAGCCCATTCACATTCCAAGTGATCATTTTCATGGCTCGACCCAGGGCCAGCGGCTCCGACATTACAAGCCAGATTTCCTCCCCCCCCGCACTTCGGCCCTAGAGTTGCTTCAAGAGATTGAGCGCTTCCTCGAGGCGGTGCAGCGGCGCGCTCTTCTCCCGCAGGCGAGGGAACTTGCCCCCGATCAATATAAAATCCCCATTTTTGGACAGCATCAACTTGTGGTTCTTGACCTCCACCGCCCCAATTCCCTTGCTGTGCGCCTGCAACTTCAACTCCGTGCAGCGCAGCAAGTTCTCCACCGACCGCGGCGGCCGCCCATAGCGGTCGCGCCACTGCCGACTCAAGTCCCCCAGCTCCTTGAGCGTCGCCACTTCCGCGATCTGCCGGTACGCCGGAATGCGCTGGGTGGGTTCCGCAATGTAGCTGGCCGGGATGAAAGCCGGCAATTTCTCGTCCTTGGCCTCCAGCCAGGCCGCCTCGTTGAAGGCCACAAAATCAATCGATAACAGCGTCTCCACCCGCCCCGCGGTGCGCTTGCCCTGGTGCTTGTTGACCGCCGACTTCAACATCTGACAATACATCTCAAAGCCCACCGCGATGATGTGCCCGCTCTGCTGCGTCCCCAACAAGTTGCCCGCCCCGCGGATTTCCAGGTCCCGCATCGCGATCTTAAAACCCGATCCCAGCGCGGTATACTGCTTCATGGCATTGATCCGCTTGCGGGCATCGCCCGTCGTCATTTGCGACCGCGGGATCATCAGAAAGGCGTACGCCTTGTGCCCCGCCCGCCCCACCCGACCCCGCAGTTGATAGAGATCCGCCAGCCCAAACAGGTCCGCGCGGTCGATCACAATAGTGTTAGCATTGGGGATGTCGATGCCGCTCTCAATGATCGTGGTGCTCACCAAGACATCGGTCTCAGCATTGACAAAGCGGTGCATCACCTCCTCTAGCATGCCCTCCTCCATCTGGCCGTGCCCCACATCCACCCGCGTCCCCGGCGGGCACAGCTCGCGGATTTTGGCCGCGGTGCGCTCAATCGTGGCCACCCGATTGTGCAGAAAATAGACCTGCCCCTTCCGCTTCAACTCCCGCTCCAGGGCCCGCTTCACGACCCGCTCGTCGTAGGCGCAAATCGTGGTCTCCACCGGACTTCGGTTGGGCGGCGCGGTGTCGATCGTGCTCATGTCCCGCACCCCCATCAGCGCCATGTACAAGGTCCGGGGAATCGGCGTCGCCGAAAGCGTCAGGACATCCACCAGGTGAAACAACTCCTTAAACTTCTCTTTGTGCTTCACCCCAAAGCGCTGCTCCTCGTCCACGATCGCCAAGCCGAGATTCTTGAACTTTACATCCTTGGAAATCAGCCGGTGCGTCCCCACCAGCACATCCACTTCCCCCGACGCCAGGGCTTCTAGCACTTTCTTGGACTCGGCGGCGCTGCGAAAGCGGTTCAGCACTTCCACCCGGATCGGGTAGTCGGAATAGCGCTCCCGCAGGTTGTGATAGTGCTGTTGGCTCAGCACCGTGGTCGGCGCCAGCATGGCCACCTGCTTGCCCCCCATCACCGCCTTGAAGGCCGCCCGGATCGCCACCTCGGTCTTGCCAAAACCAACGTCGCCGCAAATCAAGCGGTCCATGGCGCGCTCGCCCTCCATGTCGCGCTTGGTGTCCTCAATGGCCCGCAGTTGGTCTGGGGTCTCCTTGTACAGAAAGCTGCCCTCGAATTCCCCCTGCCAGCGGCTGTCCGGCGGGTGCGCGTAGCCTTTGCCCGTCTGGCGCTGCGCCTGCATTCCTATCAAATTTTCGGCATATTCAAAAACCGAGCGCTCCGCGGCCTTTTTGGTCTTGCTCCAGCGGCCGTCCCCCAAGGCATTGAGATCTGGGTTGCGCTTCCCCACTCCCACATACCGGCTGATCAGCCAGGCCTGCGGCAGCGGCACGTAGAGCCGACTCTCCTTGGCAAACTCCAGCACCACGACATCTTCCTCCAACCCGTTAGGAGCGACCCGCTGGATCAGCCCGCGGTACTTTCCAATCCCGTATTCCTGGTGCACCACGAAGTCCCCGTCGGCGATGTCGGACAAATCCAGGGGAGCCTTGCGCGAGCGCTGGCGGCGCGCTCCGCTCAGGAGGCGCCGCGCCCGGCTGTGCTGGTAGCGCCCGAAAATTTCGGCGTCGCTCAAGACCGCCAGCTTGGCCCCGGGCACCGCAAAGCCCCGGCTGACCCGCCCCAACCGCGTCTCCAAGACCTGCTCCTCCAAGGCCTCGGCCTCCATCAATTCGCGAAACCGCTCGATCTCTCCCTCGTTGTTGAAAAACATCACCGCCCGCCAGCCGTCGCCGTGCCAGCGCTGCAACTGGCTGACAAACTCCGCCCGCCGCGCCTGCTGCACCACAAAGTCGCCCGCGTCAAATTCTCCCATCGGCAGCTCTTCGCAGGCCGTCTTGGGATCCTCCACCGCCACCGCCGCCGGGTCGGCCCCCGCCCCGATCCACACCGAGGCCCCCGGCCGGTCCTCTTCCAAATGCACCGCGATCACCACGTCTCCTTTGCCCATGCATTCCTCCAAAAGCACTAGCCCTCCCTCCGCGGCCGCGCCGCCGTCCACTTGGAGCAAGATCACCCCCTCCTCTAACCGCCCCACCGACACCTGGCTGTCCGGATCAAAGGTCCGCAGGCTCTCCACCTCCCGGTCAAAAAACTCCGCCCGCAGCGGCAGCTCGCTCTGCCACGGATAGACGTCCAATATCCCGCCGCGCACCGCAAATTGCCCCCGCTCGCCCACCTGCGCCTGCCGCTGGTACCCCGCCGCGGCCAACTGCCCCACCACCTCTTCCAGCGCCACCGTCTGCCCCGCCCGCAAGCTCAGCCGCGAGGCCGCCAAGCCCCCCGGCCGCGGCACCCACTCCCCCAAGGACGCCGCATTCAACAACAAAACCTCCAGCCCCGTCGGCGCCTCCGCCAAGCGCTGCAGCAAAGCCAAGCGCTCCGCTTGCGACTCCAAATCTGGCAGCGAGTCCTCGGTGCGCAATTCCTCTGCCTCCGGAAAAAACAGCGCCGACCCCCACCACGTCGCCAAATCCTGCGAGAGAATTTCTTGGGCCTTGAGATCCCGCGCCAGCACCCACACCCGCCGGGCCGCCCCCGCCCCCTCCAAGTGGTGCAACACCATCCCCGCCGCAAAGCCCTGCGCCGCCTCCGCCACTTGCTCTAACACCACGCGCTTCCCCTTCCGCGCCCCCGTCAGCGCCCCCAGCTTTTTCTTAAAAAGCGTCCGCCCCGCGGCCTGGGCGCACCACTCCCGCCCCCCCCCACTCTCCTCCCGCGGCGGCGCCAACTCCTCATGCTCCGGTGAAAACACTCCCATGATCAATCGCTCTCTTACCCTCTTCCCTCCGCCTTCCGCGGCCCCTCGGCAATCCCCATTTTAAACCCTCACGCCAGCCGCGGCGGCCCCGCCGCGCGATCGAGCAGCGCCCGCACCGCCGCCACCGCGCCCGCCGCTTCGATCACTTCCTCCTGGCGCGCCCCCAAGTCCTTGAGCCGCACCTCCGGAAATTCGCTCCCGATGGTCAGCGCCGCCCGCGCTCCCAAGGCCTCCGCCGCCTGCACCTGCCGCCCCACCTTGGTCGGCACGTACGCATAGTCCGTGGCCAGGCCCGCGCTGCGCAGGTCCTCCACCATCGCCAGAGCTTCCGGGCGGCGCGCCTCGTCCGCCACCACCACATAGGCCTCGATCTTCCCGTATGTCGCCAGCCATTCCTGGTACTGGCTCCAGGCGTGCGGCGTTTCCTTGACAAATTCGCCGATCACCATGTCCCCCATGGCAAAGCCGCAAGCCGCCAAATCGCTCCCCCCGATCAACTTGCAGAGCTGGTCGTAGCGCCCCCCGCCCGCCACCGCCCGCAGCCCCCGGCTGATGTCGAATATTTCAAAAACCACCCCCGTGTAATACGCTAGCCCGCGCACGATGCCCAAGTCCACCGCCACAAATCCCCCCAAGCCCCGCGCGGCTAAATCCGCCCGCAGCGCCTGCAGCGGCGCCCAATCCGCCCCCTCCCCCGCAATAAAGGCGTCCACCGCCGCCCGACTCGTCCCCAATTCCCCCAGCCGCGCCTCCGTCAACTCCGGCTTCTCCCGCTCCATCTTGTCGATCACCTGCAAAAAGGCCGACAAGTGCTCGCCCGCCACCCCCTCCCGCTGCAAAAAATCCGGCCACACATTGCGGTCGCTCACCCGCACCACAAAGTCCCCCTCCCGCAAGCCCAAGCGGCGCATCACCCCGATCGCCAGCGCAATCAAGTCCGCGTCCGCCGCCCCTGACGCCTCCCCCAAAATGTCGCAGTTGAATTGATAAAACTCCCGCCCCCGACCCTTCTGCTGGCGCTCGTAGCGAAAACACGCCCCAATTTGGTACCACTTGATCGGCTTGCGCAATTCCTTGTGCTTCGCCGCCGCCATCCGCGCCAAACTCGGCGTCGTCTCTGGCCGCAGCGCCACCTCCCGCCCCCCCGCATCCACAAAGTGAAACAACTGCTTCACGATCTCTTCCCCGCTCTTGCGCCGATACAACTCCGTGGGCTCCAACACCGGGCCCTCGTACTCCACAAATCCATACCTCCGCGCCACCTCCCGCCACTGCGCAAAAAGATAGTTCCGCAGCGCGCAGCTCTCGGGATAAAATTCTCGGAATCCGGGCAGGGCTTGTAGGCTCGTGGTGCTCATGTATTTAGGCCGCAGTTCGCAGCGCGGCTCGCCAATTACCCCAGCCGCCGCCCGTTTTCACCCCAGATTTCGCAAATTCGCCCCCTCCCCCCGCCGGGATTTCCCGCTTTCCATTTCCCCCCACTTGCCTCCTTTTACCAAAATGCCTCCCTGGACCCCTTCCGACGCGCCCGATCCCCCGGCCCGCCCTTGGGGAGAAATGCTCGCCCTCGGCGCCCTCTTCGCCCTCGCCAACCTCCTCACCGCTCCCCAGGACCCAGGCTGGATCGCCTCTAATCCATCCCCTTGGGTCGCCTTCCCCCTCCTCGTCGGCCTGCGCCACGGCTTCCGCTGCGGCTTCGCCGCGGGCGCTTCCGCCTCCGCCCTCATCCTGCTCAGCGTCCTGCTCACCCAGCCCCAGGAAAGCGCCGAGTCCCAGCTGCTCTTTTTTCTGGCCCTGCCCGCCCTCGGCTTAGCCGCCGCCGACGCCCAAGAGCGCTCCGCCGCCCAACTCGCCCAGCTCCGCGCCCAACTCGCCTTCCCTCCCCCCGAGCTGATTCCCCGCCTGGCCCAGACTCAGCCCCAGGCTCAAGCCCAAGCCCAAGCCCAAGCCCAAGCCCAAGCCGAAGCCGAAGCCGAAGCCCTGAGAGCCCAGGCCCACCTCCTCGCCGAGCGCGCCCGACAACTCGATGCCGCCGAGCGCCAACTCGCCGCCCAGACCCAGGAATTAGCCACCCGCGACCTCCAGCTGGCCGACCGCCTCCGCCAACTGGCCGACCGCGAAGCCGCCCTCCCCCTTCCCTCGGCTCCGCGCCCTCCCCGCGCCCCGCGCGAACCCTCCAGCCACCCCCGCCCGCTCCGCGCCGCGCCGCCTGCTTCCCCCCTCGCCCCCGCGGCCCCCCTTGAGGTCCTCCTGCGCCAACTCTTCGAGCCCGGGACCGGCCCCCTTTTTCCGCGCCTGCTTGACCTTCTCAGCGAGGCGGTCGGCGTATCCGACGCCGCCCTCTACCAAGTCGACGGCGACACTTTGCGGCGCCTCGCCCTGCTCGGCGCCGCTGAAGCCCTACCCGCTTCCCTGCCGCTCGCCCGCGCCGAAATCGCCCACCTCGCCTTGGCCCGCCAATCCCTCGTCAGCTGCCGCCAAATCTGGTCCAGCGTGCCCGCTCAACCCAGCCCGTACCTTGCGGCGCTCCCTTGGCCCGGCCCCGCCGCTCCTCCCCTGCTCCTCCTGATCCACCACATCCCCCCTTACCTGGTGCTCCCGCACACCTTCTCCCGCATTCAATTGATCTGCCGCTGGACCGCCCAATTCATGCAGTGGCGCGACCTCTCAGGCTCCGCCAAACCCACCGCCGATCCCCTCCTGGTATCCCCCGAGGCCCTGCTCCGCGCTGCCGCCGCCGCCGCCGCCATCCAGCGCGAACACCACCTCCCCTCCACCCGCCTCCACTTCCGCCTCGCCCCTGGCTTCACCCCCGAACAAGCCGACCGCCTCACCCACTTAGTTGCCCCCCAACTGCGCGCCACCGATCTCGCCGCGGCCCATCCCGACGGCACCCTGGAAGTCCTCCTCACCTTTGACGGCCCCCCAGCGGCCCTCCGCTTCCACCAGCGCATCCTCGAACTCGCCGCCGCCGACTCCCTCCTGCGCGGCGCCCTCGCCCCCACCGACCAACTGCCCGCGCGCGCCGCCGCCTGATCTTCCCAGCCGCTTCCCTCCGGCCATGCATTCCCTCTCCCCAGACGCCCCGCACCGCCTCTGGCTTGAAGCCTTCGATGCGCTCTCCCGCCAACTCGAAAGCGGCCAGCGCCCCCCCGTCAAAGACCTCCTCATGCCCCTGATGCTCCAGGTGGCCTCCTCCCCCTACTTAAAGGCAAATGCCGTCGGCTTCTGGGACCAAGGCCCCGCCCGCCTCTGGCTCCCCCGCTTCCTCTTCCAGCCCTCCCCTCCCGCCAAACCACGCTTCACCTTGGGCCTCTTCGCCGGCATCCATGGCGACGAACCAGCCGGCATCCTCGGACTCATGGACTTTGTCCGCGAACTCGACCACCACCCAGATTTCGGCCTCGATTTCCAACTCGCCCTCTACCCCCTCTGCAACCCCTCCGGATACCTCGCCAAAACCCGCGAATCCGCCTCCGGCCGCGACCTCAACCGCGAGTTCTGGCGCCACTCCCCAGAGCCAGAAATCGCCCTCCTCGAACAGGAAATCCTCCGCCACAAGTTCGACGGCATCATCGCCCTCCACTCCGACGACACCTGCAACGGCTTCTACGGCTTTGCCCGCGACCGCCTCATCTCCGAGCAGATGCTCACCCCAGCCCTCGCCGCCGCCGGACGACTCCTCCCCTGCGACCCCTCCCCCCTGATCGATGGCTTCCACGCCGTCAACAGCATCATCCACTCCGCCTACGACGGCATCCTCAGCGCCAGCCCCACCCAACGGCCCCAGCCCTTCGAAGTCATTCTCGAAAGCCCCCAAAACGCGCCCCTCTCCCTCCAGCGCCAAGCCTTCGTCAGCGCCCTCCGCGCCATCCTCCAAAGCTACCGCAGCTTCATGGCCTACAGCGCCGATTTGTAACTCCCCACCCAGCCACGACGCGGGTTCCGGGGGTTGAAACCCCCGGTTAGTCCTGGGGAACCGCTTCGCGGTTCATCGAGCAACGCTCAAATGAACCGGAACGCTCCAATGACCTGGAAACTAGCGCGATGCGGATCGCTTCCGGATTCTCAGGCGACCTCGTCCGTGATCGGCGCGGCGACGGGGGGAGGGGTCGTGACGGCGCCCTTAATGCCCAGTTTTTCCTTCACCAAGCCCTCGATTTCGGCGTAGAGGGCGGCGTCGTTGCGGAGTACCTCCTTGGCGGCGTCGCGCCCCTGGGCTACCTGGGTGCCCTTGTAGCTGAGCCAAGAGCCGCGCTTTTGGATGATTTCCTGCTCCAGGGCCAAGTCCAACAAGCTTCCGACCGAGGAAATCCCCTCGTCGTACATGATGTCGAACTCGGCCTCGCCGAAGGGCGGCGCCACCTTGTTTTTCACAATCTTGATCTTGGTGCGGCTGCCCACCACGGTGCCGTCGCTGCCCTTGATCTGGCCAATCCGGCGAATGTCGACCCGGACGCTGGAGAAAAACTTGAGGGCGCGCCCGCCCGGGGTGGTTTCGGGGCTGCCGAACATGACCCCGATTTTTTCGCGGATTTGGTTGGTGAAGATGCAGCAGGTGCGGGCCTTGGAAATCAGCGCGGTCAATTTGCGCATCGCCGCACTCATCAAGCGCGCCTGCGCCCCCACCGTGGAATCCCCAATCTCCCCTTCCAATTCGGCCCGCGTCACCAGGGCCGCCACCGAGTCCAGCACGATGACGTCGAGGGCGTTAGAGCGCACCAAAGTTTCGCAAATCCGCAGCGCTTCCTCCCCAGAACTCGGCTGGGAAACCAGGAGGTCGTCCAGTTTCACCCCCAGCTTTTTAGCGTACTCGGGATCCAGGGCGTGCTCCACGTCGATGAAGGCCGCCAAGCCCCCCAGCTTTTGCGCCTGGGCGATAATTGTCAAAGTCAGGGTGGTCTTCCCCGACGACTCCGGGCCAAACACTTCCATGATGCGCCCGCGGGGGAAACCGCCGGCTCCCAGCGCGCGGTCGATCAGGAGATTCCCTGAGGGAATGACCTCGATGTCCATTTTCCGGTTATCCCCCAAGCGCATAATCGAGCCGTCGCCAAAATCCTTGTGGATCTGCTGCAGGGCAATATCGAGGTTTTTGGCGCGGGCGGCGGCGATCCGGTCTTCGCCAGCAGTGGCGGCGGCGGCGGCTCGGGAGGATTCTTTAGCAGGCATGAGTGGAGTGGGGTTGAGGAATGGAGTCGGGGTCAAACTGGGGCAATTACCCTAGCTGGTTCCCCGGGCGGAGTCAATGTCGGCCCGGGAGAAAATGGCAACTACGGGCACTCCCGTGGCTTCAATGGCCTCTAAACCGCCCTCCGAGCGGTCTACTAGGACCAAGGCAAACGCGACCTTCCCGCCCTCAGCGCGGATCTTCTCGATCGCTTCCAGGGTGGAACCCCCCGTCGTGATGGTGTCGTCCACCACCACCACCGTGTCCCCCGCCTGAAAGTTGCCCTCGATCAGCTTAGTCCGGCCGTGGGCCTTGGCCTGCTTGCGAATCGAAAAGCACTGGAGGCCTGGCCCCCCCGCCCGCACCGATCCGATCCCGATCGCCAAAGCCACCGGGTCCGCCCCCATGGTGAGTCCCCCCACCGCCACTGGCGAAACCCCTAGGGCCGCGGCCTTTTCCTGGATCAAGCCCCACGCCACTTCCCCCAGCCACACCGCCCCCTGCGGATCCAGCGTGGTCAGGCGCGCGTCGCAATAAAAATCGCTCCGCTTCCCTGAAGCCAAGGTGAAATCGCCATACATTACCGACTTCCGGCGCAATAATTCCAACAAGGACTGACGGGCACTGCTCATGACCCGCCAACTGCCTCCCCGCAGCCAGCCGCGCAACGGGAAAGCGCGCCTTTTTCCGCAGTCGGCGCTCCCTCCTTTTGGGTAAGATAGCCGCAGGGGCAGGCGTAGCTTCTTCGCTCCATTCCCCCCTCCATGCGCCACTCCCCCCTCGCCTCCGTGGCGCTCGCTTGCCTGGCCCTGCTCGCCCCGGGCCTCGCCGCCGCCAGCGAAGAAAACCGCTTCGCCCAAACCGTCCTCCCCCTCCTCCAAAAATACTGCTGGGATTGCCACGGCGACGGCGCCCACAAGGGAGAACTCAATCTCGACAAATACACCACCGACGCCCTCGTCGCCGCCGACCGCAAAATCTGGTCGGGCATCCTCTTCCACATCGACCAGTGGACCATGCCCCCCGCCAAGCGCTCCGAACAACCCTCCCCCCAAGAACGCGATTTCCTCGCCCAATACCTCGACCACCTCCTCAATCCCGTAGACCCCGCCAACCCCGACCCCGGCCGCGTCACCCTCCGCCGCCTCAACCGCGTCGAGTACAATAATACCCTCCGCGACCTCCTCGGGGTCGACCTCCGCCCCGCTGACGACTTTCCTGAAGACGACACCGGCTACGGCTTCGACAACATCGGGGACGTCCTCGCCCTGCCCCCCATCCTCATGGAGCGCTACCTCACCGCGGCCGACCGGGTGCTCAACGCCGTGCTCCCCCCCCCGCCGCCGCCACTCGAGCGCACCGTGATCCCCGCCGAAGGCCTCACCGGCCAGGGCTTCCCTTCCAGCGAAGGCCGCCTCCTCAGCTTCAACGGAACCTGCGGCACCGAATTCAACCTCCCCCTCGACGGCGCCTACGCCCTCCGCGTCCAAGCCTGGGCCAGCGAAGCCGGCCCCGAACCCGCCCAGCTCGAACTGCGCGCCATGGACCAGGCCGTCGCCCAAGCCGCCATCACGGCCACCAACCCCCAGGCCCCCCAGCAACTTGAGGCCAAAGTCCACCTCAAACAGGGCTTCCAGCGCCTCGAAGTCCGCTTCCTCAACGACTTTTACGACGCCGAGGCCCCCGATGCCCAGCGCCGCGACCGCAATCTGACCATCACCGCCCTGGAAATCGAAGGCCCCTTCGACCCCCCAGCCCCGCCCCTCAGCCCCGCCGCCCAGCGCCTCTTCCTCCCCGGCCAGGCCTTGGGCGATACCGAAGCCGCCGCCCGCGCCGTCCTCCAGTCGTTCGCCCACCGCGCCTTCCGCCGCCCCGTCCTCCCCTCCGAACTCGACCGCCTCGCCGCCATCTACCAACTGGCCCAAAGCCGCGGCGAAAACCAGAGCGGCGCCCTCCGCTTCGCCCTCAAGGCCATCCTGGTTTCCCCCCACTTCGTCTTCCGCAGCGAGGCCCAACCCGAAGCCGATAACCCCGCTCAGGTGGTCGAAATCGACGAGTTCGCCCTCGCCGCCCGCCTCTCCTACTGGCTCTGGAGTACCACCCCAGACGACGAACTCCTCGCCCTCGCCTCCCAAAACCAACTCCGCGCCCAGTGGCGCCCCCAAGTCCTCCGCCTCCTCCACCACCCCAAGGCCCGCGCCCTCCCCGAAAATTTCGGCGGCCAGTGGCTCGAACTCCGCTCCCTCAACGTAGCCGCGCCCGACCCCCAGCGCTTCCCCCAGTTCAACCCCGAGCTGGCCCAGGACATGCGCCGAGAAACCGAAGAACTCTTCCACCACCTCGTCCAAGAAAACCGCAGCGTCCTCGAATTCCTCTCCGCCGACTACACCTTCCTCAACCAGCGCCTCGCCGCCTTCTACGGCATCCCCAACGTCGTCGGCGACCACTTCCGCAAAGTCTCCCTCCCCCCCCAATCCCCGCGCCAAGGCATCCTCACCCACGCCAGCATCCTCACCATCACCAGCGACCCCACCCGCACCTCCCCCGTCAAACGCGGCAAATGGGTTTTGGAAAACCTCCTCGGCATCACCCCGCCCCCCCCGCCCCCCAACGTCCCCGCCCTCGCCAGCGGCGCCCAAGCCGAACTCACCGGCAGCGTCCGCCAACGCCTCGAAGCCCACCGCAGCAAGCCCGGCTGCGCCTCCTGCCACGCCCTCATGGATCCCATCGGCTTCGGCTTGGAAAATTTTAACGCCATCGGCCAATGGCGCGACCAAGACGGACCCTTCCCGGTCGACTCCGCCGGCGTCCTCACCACCGGACAATCCTTCGCTAGCGCCGCCCAATTGTCCCACATCCTCCTCGCCGATCGCCGCCCCGCCTTCCTCCGCGCCCTCACCGACAAAATGCTCACCTACGCCCTCGGCCGCGGCACCGAACCCTACGACCGCCCCGCCATCCAGGCCATCCTAGCCAACTTAGAGCAAGGCGGCTACACCTTCGAAAGCCTCGTCCTCGGCATCTCCGAAAGCCTCCCCTTCCAAAAGCGCCGCGGCGACCGCCCCCGCTGAGCCGCCCTTCCGCCCGGGCCAGCTCGCTCCCGCCCCGGGAATCGCGGGTGATCGAAGATTGCCAAGGCGCCCATCTTGCGGCACATAAGCCCTATGAAATTGCTTTTGCTCCCCCTCTTCCCCCTTCTAGCCACTCTCGCGATGGCCCAGGAAAGCAGCCAACTCAAGGTTTGGCGCGAAAAAGTCCTCCCCATCCTTCAGCAACAATACCTCTGCCACCACACCGCGACTCCCCTGGTGATCGATGGCAAAATGGACGAGGCCGCCTGGGCCACCGCCCCCTGGACCGCCGATTTCCAAGACATCGAAGGCGACGCCAAACCCAAGCCGACCTTCCGCACCCACGCCAAAATGCTCTGGGACGACCAGTATTTTTACATCGCCGCGGAACTCGAAGAACCCCACGTCTGGGGCACCATCACCAAACACGACGAAGTCATTTTCGCCGACCCCGACTTCGAAGTCTTCATCGACCCCGACGGCGACAACCACCAGTACTACGAGTTCGAAATGAACGCCCTCAACACGGGCTGGGATCTCCGCCTCACCAAACCCTACAAGGATGGCGGCCAGGCCCTCAACGAATGGAATATCCCCGGCCTCAAAACCGCCGTCCACGTCCGCGGCACCCTCAACGACGCCTCCGACCGCGACCAAGGCTGGAACGTCGAACTCGCCATCCCCTGGAAAGTCCTCGCCGAATTCGCCAACCGCAGCACCCCCCCCCAAGAGGGCGACCAGTGGCGCGCTGGCTTCTCCCGCGTCGAGTGGCTCATCGACATCAAAGACGGCAAGTACGTCAAAAAACCCAAAACCCCCGAACACAATTGGATTTGGTCCCCCCAAGGCGTCGTTGACATGCACCGCCCCGAAACCTGGGGCTACGTCCAATTCACCAAAAAAGCCCCCGGCGAAGTCCAATTCCAACCCGACCCCGCCGCCGCCGCCCGCCGCGCCCTCATGGAGGTCTACTACGCCCAAGTCGATTTCCAAAAGAAAAACGCCCGCTACGCCCTCGACCTCCAGGACCTAGGCCTCCCCACCGCCCAGACCCCAGGCCTCAGCCAGTGGTCCCTCAAGGCCACCCCCAGCGGCTACGAGTGCTCCGTGCTCGGCACCTTTGGCCAAGCCCCCCCGCAGCGCTGGTCCGTGCAGCAGGACTCTAAGCTGGCCCGCGCTCCCCAATAATCCGACCCCGCCTCCTCCCGGCCCGCTTCCCCGGCTCCCCGCCCCACGCCATGAAAAGAACTCTCTTCCTCGCCCTCGCCCTCGCCGCCCTCCCCCTCCGCGCCGCCGAGCCCGCCCCCTGGTGGCCCGATACCGTGGCCGCCGCCCTCTCCAACTCCGCCAAAAACCGGGCCGAGCTCACCCGCGCCCTCGCCGAAGTGCCCGAGGCCC
This sequence comes from Verrucomicrobiales bacterium, assembly GCA_947460575.1. Classification (GTDB taxonomy): domain Bacteria; phylum Verrucomicrobiota; class Verrucomicrobiia; order Verrucomicrobiales; family V1-33; genus CAIZWU01. The sequence continues at coordinate 14,820 of CANHIJ010000038.1, forward strand.
AGCGCCCCGGCATGCAGTTCCTCGTGGAAAATATGCCCGTCGTCGACCTCCAATCCCTCGGCGCCGACTTCCTCCTCCACCACGTCGCCCAAGTCTACGCCACCATGGACGCCGCCCCCTGGAAACAGGCCGTGCCCCCCGACATCTTCCTCAACGACATCCTCCCCTACGCCAGCCTCAACGAAGCCCGCGACGGCGGCCGCCAACGCGTCCACGAAATCGCCGCCCCCCTCGTCAAAGACTGTCGCACCCCCGGAGAAGCCGCCCTCGCCCTTAACCAAAAACTCTTCGGCACCGTCAAAGTCCGCTACTCCACCTCCCGCAAAAAACCCGACCAAAGCGCCCTCGAAAGCATGCAGAGCGGCGTCGCCACCTGCAGCGGCCTCTCCATCCTCCTCGTCGATGCCTGCCGCGCCGTCGGCGTCCCCGCCCGCGTCGCCGGCACCCCCATGTGGGCCAATATGCGCGGCAACCACACCTGGGTCGAAATCTGGGACGGCGATTGGCACTTCGTCGGCGCCGCCGAACCCGACGGCAAGGGCCTCGACCACGGCTGGTTCACTGGCGACGCCGCCAAGGCCGTCGCCGACCTCCCCCGCCACGCCATCTACGCCAGCAGCTTCAAAAAAACCGGCCTCTCCTTCCCCCTCGTCTGGGACCGCGGCCTCGATTGGGTCGGCGCCGTCAACGTCACCGCCCGCTACGCCCGTGCCGCCGCCCCTTTGCCTCCCGGCAAGGTCCGCCTCCTCGTCCGCGTCCTCGACCGCCCCTCTGGCCAGCGCGTCGCCGCCAAAGTCACCCTCCGCGACGCCGCCGCCCAAGCCCCCCCCATGGAAGGCCTCAGCCGCGATGAACAAGCCGACCTCAACAATATCCTCCCCTTCACCCTCGACCCAGGCACCGCATACCTCATCCGCGTCGAACAAGACGGCCACACCGTCGAACAAAAGGTAACCACCGACGCCAAGCCCGAGCAAACCGTCAACATCCCCCTGGCCGCCACCTCCAGCCCCCTCCCCTCCTCCAAACCCCAGGCCACTTCCGCCCAAACCGTGGCCGATTTCCAAGCCTGGATCGCCCCCGCCCGCGACCTCCGCCCCGCCTTCTCCGGCACCTCCTTCGCCTTCAGCCCCCTCGCCAAACCAGACGCCGTCCTCGTCCAAGCCGCCCTCTGGAAAGACCACCAGGCCCTCATCCGCGAAACCCGCCGCACCGAGATGGACGCCAAAACCATCGAACTCAAAGGCAAGGTCATGAAGTTCGAAACCCTCGACTTCCCCGCCAAAGCAGGATCCCCTCCCGACGGCGGACGCAGCCTCTTCATCTCCATGCACGGCGGCGGCGGCGCCCCCCCCCCCGTCAACGAATCCCAGTGGCGCAACCAAATCAAACTCGGCCAAGCCTACGCCCCCGCCGAAGGCCTCTACCTCGCCCCGCGCGCCCCCACCGACTCCTGGAACCTCTGGCACGAAGGCCACATCGACGCCTTCTTCGACCGCCTCATCGAAAACCTCGTCGTCCTCTCCGACGTCAACCCCAATCGCGTTTACCTCCTGGGCTACTCCGCCGGCGGCGACGGCGTCTACCAACTCGCCCCCCGCATGGCCGACCGCTGGGCCGCCGCCTCCATGATGGCCGGACACCCCAACGAGGCCCTCCCCACCAGCCTGCGCAACCTCCCCTTCGCCATCCAAGTCGGCGGCAACGACGCCGCCTTCCGCCGCAATCAAATCGCCGCCGAATGGGGCCAAAAACTCGACGCCCTCCAAAAAATCGACCCCCAAGGCTACCCCCACTTCACCGAAGTCCACCCCAACAAGGGCCACTGGATGGACCTCGAAGACCGCAAGGCCATCCCCTGGATGGAAAAATACACCCGCCAACTCCTCGCCGATAAAATCGTCTGGCTCCAAGACGACGTCACCCACGACCGCTTCTACTGGCTCGAAGTCCCCCCCGCCCAAGCCGCCGCCGGTCAGGAAATCACCGCCCACCGCCACGGCCAAACCATCAGCCTCACCGCCTCCCCTGGCGTCCGCTCCGTCACCGTCCTCCTCAACGACGCCATGCTCGACCTCGACCAACCCGTCACCGTCGAAGCCAACGGCAAACCCCTCTTCTCCGGCCCCCTCCCCCGCACCCCCGCCACCCTCGAGCGCACCCTCGCCTCCCGCGGCGACCCCACCGCCATGTTCAGCGCCGAGGTCACCGTGACCCTCCCCTGAACCGCCCTCCCCAGTAGCCCCAAGCGCCGCCCCCTCACCAACCCAGGGCGGCCTTGGGGTGCCCCGTTGGGGAGCCCAGAGCCAGGCTCGGCTGGGGATGGGATGGGATGGAATGGGAGGTGATGGGAGGTGATGGGGTGAAATGAAATGGCTTGGGGTGGCCCGCTGGTCCGCAGCTTGAGAGCGCCAACGGCGCGGCCTACGCCAGCCCAGGGCAACGCCCTGGGCCATATCCCGCCAAAAACCGAACCGAGCCCTGTAGGGGCGACCTAATCGGTGGGCCGATAGGGGCACCGCTCTTCCCCAAGTCATTTCCCTTGCCCCAGTTCAACCCTCGGTCCCTGCTCTCTTTGGGGCCCAGCGCCTCAAAAAACGCGCCCCCCGCGCGCTTGACCCCCCGTCGGCCCGCGGCGCGCTCTCCTGCTTCGGATCATCAAAGGCCCCCTCGGGAAAATTATTAAGTAAAACTTAAATAAGTTTAAAAAAGGGGAAATAAACTGAAGGGGAAAACATAGGCACCGCCCGCCGCCGACCGCGCGAGACGTGGACTGGTGGTGGGCGACCCGGCACTCGGGGGCGCCTGCGCAACCAAAAAACACTGAAAATCAGCGAGTTGCGCCAATTTTACCCCAGCCCAGAAAGCGAGCCTGCCCTCTAGCAGCAACAGACTATAGCACAAACCGGGCCACCTGGCTCAAAACCTACGAAAAATGACTAATATATAATGGCACTTTTCATTAGGTGTTTCCCTTATTAAGTGCCAGAGATTATCTTACTGTATCACGTATATTTTGCAGCCGCCAACCCCATGAAAAATATGATTAAAGCCTACATCGGTCTAAGCTTGGCGGCTAGCCTCCTCGGAGCCCCCGCCCAGCAGCCCCCCCTGGAAGCCACCTTTTCCCCCTTCAATCTGCCCAAAACCACCGCCGCCGCGGGGATGCGCATTGCCCGCGGCTCGGCGATCATCACCGCCCTGGGCCCCCGCCTCCCGGAGGTGGCCCGTTTTCACGGGCTCACGGACACGGCCCTCGGATCCCTCTCCCTCGCGGACCAGGACCTCGCCATGGACCAAAACGGGAATCTCCTGTTCATCTGCGTCGGCAGCCAGGAGAGTGTGGTCGCCCCGGCCGACGCCGGCACCGGCGCCCTCCTCAATTACCCCGCTAGCCAGACCCTCTTGCTCCACAGCAAGCCCGGCCAGAGCCGGGTGATTTTCCTCGACTTTGACGGCCATAACACTCCGGCGGGCACCCCCTGGAACGGCGGATCCAGCTTTTATTCTCCACCCTACAGCACCGACTTCGACCCCGCCTTCAGCGCCGCCGAGCTCGCCAACATTCAGGCGATTTGGAAGCAAATCAGCGAAGACTATGCCCCCTGGGACGTCGACGTCACCACCGAGCAACCCCCCCTCGCCTCCCTCCAGCGCAACGCCTCCGCGGTCCCCGCTGACTCCAGCTACGGCATCCGCGTCGTCATCGGCGGGAATAGCTTCGACTGGTACGGCGCCGGCGCCGGCGGCGTCGCTTATGTGCATTCCTTTTCCTGGGAAACGGACACCCCTTGCTACGTCTTCCCAGCTCAACTCGGGTCCGGTTGGCCCAAATACGTCGCCGAAGCCGCCAGCCACGAAATTGGCCACACCCTTTCGCTCTATCACGACGGCGTCGCCGGAGGCTCCGCTTATTACGGCGGCACCAGCACTTGGGCCCCCATCATGGGCAGCGGCTACTACGCCGCCACCACTCAGTTCAGCAAAGGCGAATACCCTGGCAGCAATAACTTGCAGGACGACACCGCCGTCATCAATTCCCACATCCCCCGCAGCACCGACCTCGTCGGCGACGCCATCACCAACGCCCTACCCCTCAGCGGCACCGCTTTCGCCGTCTCCGGCCTCATCGAAAACCGCTTCGACGCCGACCTCTACCGCGTCGTCGTCAGCAGCGGTATGATGAGCTTCAACGCCGCCCCCGCCGCCCCCGATGCCAACTTGGACATCGGCCTTTCCCTCTACGACAGCGCCGGCAACCTCATCGCCAACAGCAATCCCGCTTCCCTCAGCGCTTCCCTCAGCGCCTCCGTCCTCATGGGCACCTACTACCTCGCCGTCGATGGCGTCGGCTCAGGAAGCCTCGACGTCGGCTATAGCGACTACGCCAGCCTGGGGCAATTCACCCTCACGGGGTCCGTGCCCCCAGCGCCCGCGGCGCAGCCCCCCACCGCCATCTGCTCCCTCAGCGCCCCCACCAGCGGCCCCGCCGATCTCGTGGTCCAATTTTCCAGCGGCGGCTCCCTAGATCCCCAGGGCGCCACCCTCATCTATGACTGGGACTTCGGCGACGGCTCATCCTCCGCCGAAGCCAACCCCTCCCACACCTACGCCAACCCAGGCCTCTACTCGGCCTCCCTCCTGGTTTACAATGCCGCAGGCCTCTCCGCCGCCTCTGGCCTCTCCATCAACGTCCTCCCCAGACTGGAGCCCCCCGTCTCCGAGGCCTTCATGACTACGCCCACCGTCGGCCTGGTTCCGTTGACGGTCCAATTCTCCAGCATGGGCTCCATGGACCCCGAGGGCGGTGCCCTGTCCTACCATTGGGACTTGGGCGACGGCACCAGCTCCACCGAACCCCATCCCGTCCACACCTACAACACCGCCCGCGCCTACTTTGTCCTGCTCACGGTCACCGACCCCTCCGGCCTCACCAATACCTGCGCCCTGACCATCACCGTTTTTAATCCCCCGCTGCCCCCAGTCCCGGTCGCCTCCCAGAGCACTCCGACCTCAGGGGATGCCTCCCTCGACGTCCAATTTTACTCCTTCGGATCGTACGACCCCAATCAAGACGCCTTCGATTACGTCTGGAACTTTGGCGACGGCACTACCTCCACCGCCCATCACCCCAATCACATCTACACCATTCCGGGCACGTACACCGCCACTTTGACCGCCAAGGATACCACCGGCCTCTCCGCCTCCACCTCTCTGACCATCACCGTCCGCCCGGCCCCTCGCCCCCCCCTCGCCGTGGTCTCCCAGACCACCCCCACCTCCGGAATAGCCCCCCTCGCGGTCCTCTTCTCCAGCCTCGGCACCTCCGACCCCGACGGCACTCCCGTCTCCTACCTCTGGCAATTTGGCGACAACACCAGCTCCACAGACCCCAACCCCGTCCACACCTACGCCACCCCCGGAAACTACACCGCCACCCTCACCGTCAGCGACCCCACCGGACTCACCGCCGCCGCCTCCGTGGCCATCACCGCCAAACAAGCCCCCCGCCCCCCTGTCGCCGCGGTCTCCCAGACCACCCCCACCTCCGGAGTGGCCCCGCTCGCCGTCCTCTTCTCCAGCCTCGGCACCTCCGACCCCGACGGCACCCCCGTCTCCTACCTCTGGCAATTCGGCGACAACACCAGCTCCACAGACCCCAACCCCGTCCACACCTACGCCACCCCCGGAAACTACACCGCCACCCTCACCGTCACCGACCCCACCGGCCTCACCGCCGCCGCCTCCGTTCTTATCACTGTCCAGGCCCCCCTCTTCCCGCCGCTCGCCGCCGCCGCCGCCACCAGCCCCACCACCGGCACAGGGCCCTTCACCGTCCAATTCTCCGGCGATAAATCCTCCGATCCCAACGGCGACGCCCTGAGCTACCGCTGGAACTCCGGCGATGGCCAATCCTCCACCGCCGCCAACCCCTCCTTCACCTACCCCGTCGAAGGAACCTACCTCGCCACCCTCACCGTCACCGACCCCACCGGCTTGAGCAACGCCGCCACCCAGTCCATCACCGTCCTCAACCCCGCCAACGTCCTGGTCGTCTCCGCTCTCACCATCAGCACCAACTCCTCCAAAACCGGCACCCAGGCCACCGCCACCGTCGCCGTAAAAGACCTCACTGGCAGAGTGCGCTCCAACGTCACCGCCAACGGCACTTGGTCGGGCATCGTCTCCGGCACCGGCAGCGCCAAAACCGACGCCAAGGGCAACGCCACCCTCACCAGCCTCGGTTCCGGCGCCAAGACCACTGGCACCTTCACCTTCACCCTCACCAGCCTCAGCCTCGCCGGCGCCACCTACGGAGCCACCTACGACCCCTCCCTCGACGCCCGCACCACCATCTCCATAATCAAGTAAGCCCGCGATTCACCCCCCGGATCGTTCTTGCGCCCAAGGGAAAGCCATTCCATCCCTTCAAGGGGCGGCCCTCCAGTGGCCTCCCCTCCTCATGGACATTTGCGGACTCCAATTCAACCTCACTTGGGAAAACCGCGCCGCCAATTTCGCTGCCGTCGCCCAACTCCTCAGCCAGGCCACCCCAGCTCTGGCCCCCGGCTCCCTGCTCGTCCTCCCTGAGCTCTTCGCCTCGGGCTTCAGCATGGACGTCTCCCGGGCCGCCGATTCCGCCGCCGCCGAAACCGAACACTTCCTCGCCGCCCTCGCCCAGCAATACCGCGTCACCGTGCTCGGCGGTGTCGCCCGCCAACTCCCCTGCGGCCGCGGCGCCAACGAAGCCCTCGCCTTCGACCCCTCCGGCACCCTCCTCTGCCGCTACCGCAAAATCCACTCCTTCTCCCCCGTCGGCGAAAACCACGCCTACCAAGCCGGCTCCGCCCTCGCCCACTTCTCCTGGAACGGATTCCGCGTCGCTCCTCTCATCTGCTACGACCTCCGCTTCCCCGAAGTCTTCCGCGCCTCCCCAGCCGACCTCTTCTGCGTCATCGCCAGCTGGCCCGACCGCCGCCAAAACCATTGGTCCACTCTCCTCCAGGCCCGCGCCATCGAAAATCAAGCCTTCGTCCTCGGCCTCAACCGCTGCGGCTCCGACCCCCACGCCTCCTACGCCGGCGGCAGCCTCCTCCTCGACCCCCAGGGCCACATCCTCGCCGCCGCCGGCGACTCCCCCGTCCTCCTCCGCACCGCCATCTCCCCCGACACCGCCACCGCTTGGCGCGCCGCCTTCCCGGCCCTCCGCGACCGCCGCCGCGACCTCTTCCCCTCCGCGCCCCCCGCCTAGCCCTAGTCCAACTCCCCAGGGCAGTCTAAGCGCAGCCCTCAGCGATTCCATAAAAACCACTTGCGCATGCTCAAGCCCTGTGGGAATCTCTCGGCCCTCCCCGCCCGGTTTCGTGCCGCGCGCATTTAATCCAGACCCGGCTCAGGCATATGGCTTTCGCAATCATCAAAACCGGCGGCAAACAGTACCGCGTCTCCCAAGGCATCAAGTTCGACGTCGAAAAACTCGACGCCGAAGTCGGAGCCTCCATCACCCTCGACCAAGTCCTCTTCTACGGCACCGACGGCGAAAACCGCGTCGGCGACCCCCTCGTCGAAGGCGCTTCCGTCACCGCCACTGTGCTCGACCAGCACCGCGACAAAAAGGTGATCAATTTCAAGTTCAAGCGCCGCAAGGGCTTCCACAAAACCAAAGGCCATCGCCGCCACCTCACCCGCCTCCAGGTCGAGTCCATCAACCTCTAATCTTTACCCCCTCTCTACCCTTATGGCTCACAAGAAAGGTCAAGGCTCCGTCAAAAACGGTCGCGACAGCCAGAGCAAGCGGCTCGGCGTCAAAAAGTTCGGCGGCCAAGTCGTCATCGCCGGCAACATCATCATCCGCCAGCGCGGCACCAAGTGGATCCCCGGAGCCAACGTCGGCCTCGGCAAGGACTACACCATCTTCGCCCTCACCGACGGTCGCGTCCGCTTCGACCGCGAAGGCCGCCGCGTCAACGTCGACGGCCCTGCCGCCGCCGCCGCCGCCCTCAACTAAGGCCCCGCGCCTCTTCATTCTTCATCGCCACCGGCGGACTGGAAACAGTCCGCCGGTTTCGTTTTCCCCCCACCCCCCCCGCAACCCACTCTTTCCTCCCCAACTTTCCCGCGCCATCCTCACGCCCATGCTTCCGCCCTCCCCCACCCCAGCCTCTCCCCTGGGCCGCGCCCTCCGCCCTATCGCCGATTTCCTCCGCCTCGAAACCGCCTCCGGCCTCCTCCTCATGGCCTTCGCCCTCGTCGCCATGACCTGGGCCAATTCCCCCGCCAGCGCCCTCTACCAGTCCATCTTCGCCACCCCCTTCACCATCGGCTACGGCGACACCCTCCTCTCCAAACCCCTCATCCTCTGGATCAACGACGGCCTCATGGCCCTCTTCTTTCTCGTCGTCGGCCTGGAAATTAAACGCGAACTTCTCACCGGCGGACTCAACTCTCCCCGCCAAGCCGCCCTCCCCGCCGCCGCCGCCCTCGGCGGCATGCTCGTCCCCGCCCTCCTCTATGCCGCCATCAACCGCGGGCTCCCCACCCTCTCCGGCTGGGGCGTCCCCATGGCCACCGACATCGCCTTCTCCCTTGGCGTGCTCGCCATGCTCGGCCGCCGCGTCCCCCTCGCCCTCAAAGTCCTCCTCACCGCCATCGCCATCGTCGACGACCTCGGAGCCGTCGCGGTCATCGCGCTCTGCTACACAGCCTCCATCAAGAGCTCGCTCCTCGCCGCCTCCCTCGCCCTCATCGCCCTGGCCTGGGCCTTCGGCCGCATCGGCGGCCGCCACCCCCTCGTCTTCCTCGTCCTCGGCATCGCCGCTTGGCTCTGCATGCTGAAAAGCGGCGTCCACTCCACCATCGCTGGCGTCCTCCTCGCCTTCGCCCTCCCCACCCGCCAGCTGCCCCACGAATCCGAACCCCTCGGCTCCCGCTGGGAACACGCCCTCCATCCCTACGTGGCCTTCGCCATCATGCCCCTCTTCGCCCTCGCCAACGCCGGCGTCATCCTCTCCGGCAGCTTCGCCCAAGCCCTCGCCCAGCCCCCCTCCCTCGGCGTCATCGCCGGACTCGTCCTCGGCAAACCGCTCGGCATCTTCGGCTTCTCCTGGCTCGCCGTCCGCCTCCGCCTCGCCTCCCTCCCCGCGGGCCTCTCCTGGTCCCAGCTCTTCGGCCTCAGCCTCCTCGCCGGCATCGGCTTCACCATGTCCCTCTTCATCGCCGACCTCGCCTTCGGCCCCTCCCCCAGCCTCTCTCAGGCCAAAGCCGGCATCCTCTTCGCCTCCCTCCTCTCCGGCCTCCTCGGCTACCTCTACCTCCGCTTCTCCCCCCAGCGCCCTCTCGCCCCATGACCCTCCACCGCTTCTACCTCCCCCCGGCCCTCTGGGACCCCGACAACCTCTGCCTCGACGAAGCCGAAAGCCGCCACGCCAGCGAAGTCCTCCGCCTCCGCCCCGGCGATCTCCTCAGCGTCTTCAACGGGCAAGGCCAGGAAATCCACGCCCGCCTCACTCAGCAAGGCAAGCGCGGCTCCCTCCTCGCCGCCGAATCCACCCACCACTCCCCTCCCCCTCCCCACGCCCTCCTCCTCGCCCCCGCCATCCCCAAGGGCAAAAATATGGACTTCGTCCTCCAAAAGGCCACCGAACTCGGCGCCACCGCCATCTTCCCCCTCCTCACCGAGCGCACCGTGGTCCGCCTCGACCCCAGCGAAGCCGCCGACAAACAGGACAAATGGCAGCGCCTCGTCATCGAGGCCTGCAAACAATGCGGCCAAAATCACCTCCCCACCGTCCACCTCCCCCAGTCCTTCGCCTCCTTCATCGCCTCTCCTCCCCCCAACGACTGGCCCCTCATCGCCGCCCTCGCCCCCGACGCCCTCCCCCTCCACGCCCTCCTCCCCGCCGCCCCGCCGCGCCGCGCCCTCCTCCTCATCGGCCCCGAAGGCGACTTCACCCCCGCCGAACTCGCCGCCGCCCGCGCCGCCCACTTTCGGCCCTTCTCCCTCGGCCCCCTCATCCTCCGCGCCGAAACCGCCGCCCTCGCCGCCCTCACCCTCGCCGCCTACGAACTCAACCGAGCCGCCCCCTAAGGGCCACTCCTAGCGCGGCAGCTCCTGCTCCCAGCGCGTCGCCTGCCAGGAAAACAAATGGGCCCCCTGCTTGCCCAGCTCATACCACGGCACCACCTCCGCCCCCGCCCCGCCGTGGCGGCGCCAGCGCGCCCCCAATTCCTTCGGCCCCTCCACTAAAACCGCGCCGCCCCGCAGCGCCAAACCTGCGCGCGACACCACCAGCTGACTCTCCCCCGCCCCCAACTCGCACATCCAGCGCACGGTCGGCACCCCCCGCCCGCCAGGCCGCTCCCCCGCCGCATAAATCGCCCGCCCATCGGCCGTCCAGCGCAGCTCCCCCAGTTCGCTCAGCGGCGCCCCGCAGTCGATCCGCTGCAGCAGCCGCGGCCGCCCCCCGCTGCCCTCCGGCTCCTCAAAAAGCCAGGCCTCCCGCGCCTCTGCCCGACCCCGCTGGTAAAAGACCAACCCCTTCCCACCCCCCTCCACCCGCAACAGCGAGGGCCGCCGCAGCCCATTCCCCACCTCCACCCACCCCAGCAACCCCAGCAACCCCACCAGCATCAAAAAAAACAGCCGCGGCAAACACGCCCCCCCTCCCCCCTCCTCCCGCAGCTTTCCCCCAACGCCACGCCCCCCCGCCCGGGCGCGCCCCCCCTCAGCTCTAACGTCAGAGGGCGAAATTCGGCGGGCCATGCAGCAGGGATCCCCCCACCCTCGCGCAAACCCCAGAATAGTCCCCCCTTTTTTCTCCGCCTTCCGCCCATCCGCACTAACTTAACATTGCAATGCCGCGCCGCCCCGCCGAAGCTCCCCCTCATGGAAATCTTCGTCTCTAAAGAAAACCGCCAGCACGGCCCCTTCGACCTAGATCAACTCCTCGCCCTCCTCAACGAGGGCCAATTCCACCGCCGCGACCTCGTCTACTACCAGGCCCTTGGCCACTGGCATCCCCTCGACGAAGTCTTCGAACTCGAAGAAGCCCTCCAACACGCCATGGACGAGGGCCAGGAACCTGAAATCATTGCCGAAGTCTATCAACAAGTCGCCCAAATCCTCGGCCGCCACGAACACATCTTCTACATCGCCCACCAAAAACCCAGACTCCTGAAGTCCAGGCCCGATTGCGTCGTCCTCACCAACGAGCGCCTCCTCATCCTCCGCCAAAACCTCGGCGGCCTCCGCCTCGAAGACCACCTGTGGCGCGACGTCCTCAGCGTCAGCGTCGAAATGGCCGAAGACCTCCTCGGCACCACCTTCTCCGTGCTCGACCGCAACGACCACCTCGTCCAAATTTACGACCTCCCCAAGGCCCAGCTGGAGAAAGTCTGCCAGCTCGCCCAGGAAATGCGCAACTGATTCCCCGCCGCCGCGGCCGCCGCCCCGCGGGGGGTTGGCCCGCTCGATTTTATTCTAACAGGATTTTCAACTGATCCACGGTCTCCCGCAAAGCCGCGACCTCGGCCTGCAGCGCCCCTACTTTCGCCTCCAACTCCTCCCGCCAGTCGCCCAGTCGAGGGGCCGCCGCGGCCTTGGCGGTCGAGGCCGCTTCCTCCTCCACGGGCCCGCACAAGAGGTGCGCCACCGCCCGCACCCTCCGCCCGCCACCCGGCGGCAGCACCGCCACGAGGGGCCCACTGCCATAGTGCGCCAGGCGCTCCACCACCGCCTCCAGCGCAGGGAGGTCGGCGATGGGGTGGAGCCGCTCCGTGCGCGACCGCAGCTCCCCAGGCGTTTGCACGTTGCGCAATAACAACTCGCAAAGCACCGCCTTCATGGAGTCGTCAACATTGCCGTAAACCGAATCCAGCACGTGCTTGTATTTGGGCACGCGCGATCCCGCGAGGTGCATCATCACCGCCAAGCGCTGGCGCCGCAGGCCCTCCAAACCCCGCTCCACCGTGGCTTCATCCCACTCCACCACTGGATCCCGATTGCTCCGCTGATTGCAGGCCATCACGAGGGCATTCAGCGACATCGGATAGTATTCCGGCGTGGTGGTTTCTTTTTCCAGCAGGCAACCCAGCACGCGGGCTTCCACAGCAGTGAGGAGGGAGGAGTCGTCCATATAAAAGTGCAAACAAGGGAGCCGCGGCCCCTCAGGCCACCACGTTCACCAGTTCTCCAATGCCCTCAATGGCAATGCCGATGCGGTCGCCCGATTGCAGGCTAAACCCACTGTCGGGCACAATCCCCGTGCCCGTCATGAGAAGACAGCCCTGGGGGAAATCCTCCTCTCGAAAAAGCCAATCCGCCAACTCCGCAAAACCCCGCTTCAGTTGGCCCAGTCCGGTGCGCCCCGCGAAAACCTCCTGCCCAGCGCGCGCAATCCGCAAATCAATCGACGCCTCCGGCCCCGGCGGCGGCCCCACCACCAGGCAGGGCCCCAGCGCGCACGACCCCCGATACATCTTGGCCTGCGGCAAATAGAGTGGATTCTCCCCTTCGATGTCCCGGGCGCTCATGTCATTGCCAATGGTGTGCCCAAAAACCTTGCCTGCGGCATTGATCGCCAGGGTCAGCTCCGGCTCCGGCACGCTCCACTGGCTGTCTCGGCGGATCCCCACCGCGCCCAGGTGCCCCCGCACCCGCACCCCACTGGCCTTGTAAAACAACTCCGGCCGCTCCGCCGCGTACACCATGTCGTAAAATCGATCCGCCCCCGCGCTCTCGGATTCCTCCATCCGCGCCACCCGGCTCCGGTAGTAACTCACCCCCGCCGCCCACACCTCCTGCGACTTCAGCGGAGCCAAAAAGGGCTGCCCCCCATCCGGAAAGGCGATCGCCGACGCCCGGCCCACCGCCTCCTCCACGTACCGCTCCGGCTCCCCAGCCGCAAAGAGCCCATCAAAACAAAAATCGCGCAGCGCGAAGGCCCCGCCCTCCCGCACCGCCAGCACCGCGTCTGATGTCCGGTAAAGTTTAGTCATAAGCCTCAAGATGGGGCCCGACAGGGGGCGGCGTCGAGGGAGAATCCGCCCCTTCCCCGCCCCCGCTCCCCAACCCTCCATGCGACTTCGCGTGGAGCAGCAAAATCCGCCGCACTTCCTCGATGGCCTCCGGATTTTGATGGGCGCTGTGCCCGCTGGGCACGATCTTTTCGCTCACCGCCCCCTCCAAATGGCTGCTCCAGTAGGGCACAAAGCCATCGCTCGAGTTCGGGCTATCCCCCTTGCCACGATCCCCCATGATGCTGTGATACGGAATCGAGGGGTTGATCGGAATCTCATTGATGGCCTTCACAAAGCGATTATTGGGGGCCAAGGTATCCACGCTGTTGGGCATGCCCTTCATTTTCAAGCTGGAGCTATCCAAGGTGACCAGGCTCATCACCTGAGAGCTCACGCTCATCAGCGTCGCGGGCCCGTGCACCAACTTCGAGCCCAGCCGCCCAATCCAGTCGCTCGCCAAATCCGTGCCCCGGTGCGGCGCCGCGATGAAAATCGCCCGGTCCACGTCCTTTCGGCTCTCGAAAATCAGGGCCTCCCGCATCAGTTGCTTGGCGTCCCGCTCCAGCCCAGTCTTCTCGGGAGGCTCCGTGAAATAGGTTTTCCACAGCGCGTCCCCGCTGCTCGTAATCATGGCCCGGCTGATGATCCCGCCCATGCTGTGCCCTATCAATACCGCGTTCCGGTGATCCGGATACCGCCGCTTGATGGCGTCCATCTGCCGACGGAAAATCGAGGCCGAGTAGGGATAGGGGTAGCCGCTCGGGTAGCTGTAAAACCAAAATTGGTATTTCGCCCGGATCGCGGGGTCCGCCCGCAGGGCGTTGATGATCGGCACCCAGGTGGCCTGCGAATCCATCAAGCCGTGCACGCAAATCACCGGAATTTTGGCCGGATCATACGACTGCAAGCGCGCCAGGCGCGCGCTCTCGGCGTACTTGCCAGGTCGCAACAGGCGGGCCAACTCAAACGTTTTGGGATTCTCCGCCGCCAAGGCCACCGCCAGCGGGGCCGTGAAATCCGCCGCCAACGGAAAGCGGTGCCCCCCGTAGCTAACGGTTTCGGTCGAAAGCGGATCCTCAAAGGAGACGACGCAGCGGCGGCCCTCAAACCGCGCGATGGCGGTCGCCCCATAATAAATGTGCCGCCCCTGCGCAAAGGGGTCCGTCGCCAGGTAATCCCCAGACTTGGCCGTGACCACCAGGGGCGCTCCCAGCCCCGCTTTGAGCGAGCGCGTCGTCACGTAGCTGCCCTTCAATTCAAAGGCATCCGCCGGGCGCAACTCAAAGTCCGCCGCCTTCCAAGGATGTCGCGCCTCGCGCTGCGCCGAAACCTCCCACTTCCCCGCCGCGCCTGGAAACGCCAGGGGCTTCACCCATGGGTTTTGCTGGGCCCGACTCAGCACCCCAAAGGCCCGCGAAAGCGCAAAGTTATACTCCCGCAGCGCTTCCCCATCGCCCGGCTGCTTCGCCAGCCGCCGCGAAGCTTCATAGGCGGCATCAAGATACTTTCCAATCGCCTCCCGCGGCGCGCGGTCCTCCTCCCGCCCTGCCGCCGCCAAACGCTTGGCCCCAGCCGACCCCGACCCCAACGCCCCGACCGCCCCCAACGCCGCAGACCAGGCAGGCCGACTCACCTTGACCTTGGAATAGGGACTGGCACAGCTGGCCACCAACAAAAAGACCAAGCTCAGCGGCCGCAAACGTGAAGCTTTCATCCGCCAACCATAGCCTATCGTTGTCCCCAAGCCAAGAGCCTAAACCCAAAAACGGGCGTTGCAGGGCGACCCCGGGACCCTTTTAGCCCACAAAAACCGGGCCGATGTGGTCCGGTTTTTTCTGACATCAAGAGGCTCACCCGTTCGGTGAGTCCTTCTGCGGTAAAATGCCCCCCGACATCCTGAGCAGTGAGCCCGCCCGCGGGGCAAGGGCGCGCCGAGGCGGGCGATGAGGTGGCCGTGAACTGGGTGGGCGAGGCTCCGGTGGCGGCCGGGGGGTGCTGGCGGAGTCGGTTTCTGGGCGCCCCTTCAGGGCTGGCATGGCCCCTTGGGGCGCGGAGCGCGGCCTTGAGAGCGCCAACGGCGCGGCCGAAACCAGCCCTGGGCAACGCCCTGGGTATGGGGCCAAAAAAGTAAACCGAGCCCTGAAGCGGCGACCTAATCGGTGGGCCACACCGCCCTATTTGCCAGCAAAGCACCGCTAGGCCGCCTGGTGGTGCCCTATGTAGCCTAGAAGCGGGAGTTAAAAACGACCCAAGGGCCCTTTCTCAGAATCAGGATGGGGAATGATCCGTGTTCTCTAGACTCAAAAGGCTCACCTGTTGGGCAAGTCCCCTCCACGGTCAAAAGCCCCCTCAAAATCGTGTCCGGTGGACACGCCCAGGCTGATTCAGGAAGCAGCCCAGGCTGATGCCGAAGCATCCCAGGATGATGCCGGAGGCATCCCAGCGGGTAGCCGGTGGTTGAGCGAAGCGACACCACCGGATCCGCATCCCAAGGGGGCCCGCACCCCGGCAGGGGTGCCAGCGCTGAAGCCCCCAAAAGGCACACGCGCCAGGAGAAAGCCTCCCGCACGAGCGCTCCGCGCCCCCCGAATACAATAGTCAACTCACGATTTTAGGGTTACTTCCTGTCCCGATCGGCCGTGCGCTGGTTCTTGGCTGGTCAATGGCGGCATCATGACGCCCATGGCCTGGGAAATGGCGGGGCCGCCAGTGATCGCGCTGCGTCAGCGCGTTGCTTCCCGTCCCGCATCGGCCGCGCCAGTTCTTGGCTAGAAAAGCGCACTGGCTATCTTACCCGGCGGGCAGCGGGTGCAGATGGCCTGACCACGCGCGCCGCGCCGATGCGCGCCGCGGCCGGTCAATTGGTGCCGCGGCCGGGCAATAGGCCCCGCGGCCTAGCAATAGGCCACGCGGCCTAGCAATGCGTGCCGCACGGGCAACCCCGGAGGGGTTTTCCGTAAATAGCCAGGGGTTTTAACCCCTGGATCGCCAGGCCGCATTTTTCCCAACCACGACGTGGTTGCCCATGAAAATGCGGGCGCTGCGGCGCGAGGTTCGCGTCCAATCGGGGAGCGTGCCCGCAATGGGGCAACCGCTCCGCGGTTGGGGGCAATTTGTGGCGAGGTTCCGGGGGTTAAAACCCCCGGCTATTCGTGGAAAACCGCTTCGCGGTTGGGGCGGGGCGGTTTGTTGTGAGGAGACCGCTGTGGGGAGGTCGCTGTGGGGAGGCGATGGTCTGAGGGGCGATTGCGGGCGGGGAGTTGGCAGGGATCGCGGGGGCTTATTGGGAGACGAGGGCGGCGCGGGCGTTTTCTTGGCCGCTTTTTTCAAGGTAGTAGTCGTAGCCGCCCGCGAAGGGCATGAC
>CANHIJ010000039.1 GCA_947460575.1 Verrucomicrobiales bacterium
CAGAAGGAATCGACCCCGTGCCGGGCTGCCGCGCCGTTGACGATGGCGCGAGGAATATACTTGAGGAGTTGCCCCAGCACCTTGACATGGGGTCGAGCTGGCTGGGCGGCAAGGAGCGGAGCCGGCATGGTTTTCATAACACCTCCACTTCGACTGGCTTCCCGCCCCCAGCCAGCTCATCCTTCAATCTGGATATCTCCAATCCTCATTTTTCCTGTGGGATGGCTGTGTAAATTTATCTTCATTGCGCGGCTGGTGGAGACGGGCGATATATGAGCATGATCGCTCAGCATGGCGGTGATTCCGGCGTGATCCACACCCCGCAGCGGGGCTTGAATTACTGGAGGATCCATAGCCTCAGGAGTCGTTGGTTGGGAGTGTTCCTATCCGGTCTGATTGCCTTGGTTTGCGTTAATGCGCTCCCAGCCCAGGTTGTGGCGATCCCGGACCCGGCCTTGAAAGAGACCATCCGGGTGGCACTTGGAAAATTCACCGGCGAGATCACCGTGGCCGATATGGAAAGCCTGACGGCGCTGGACGCGAGCAAAGCCGGACGCGGCGGGCCCCAGGCCCCCGTAATCCGGAGCCTCACCGGTCTGGAGACGGCCATCAATCTGACGGTGCTGGATCTAGCCGGCTGGTTCGAACGAGGGCCTTTGGGAGTTCCCCCGATTCCGCCCTGCATCGAGATCTCCGATTTCTCCCCACTGGGGAATCTCAGCAAACTCCGTTCCCTGGATCTCGCCAACAACCAGCTAACCACCTTGGCTCTGCCCGGAGGACTCAGCGGGCTCAGGATGCTGGATCTGAGCCGCAACGGGTTGACCGGCTTGAACCTCCCGGAAGGTCTGTCCAGTCTCACCACGCTCTATCTTTACGCGAACGAACTAAGCAGCCTAAACCTCCCGGCGGGCCTGGGAAACCTCAGGACCCTCAATCTGAGCTATAACCAATTGACGGGCCTGACGCTTCCCGCGGGTCTCGCCAGCCTCGCTTGGCTGGATCTTGGTTCCAACAGGCTGCAAAGCCTCAGCCTTCCGGAAGGACTCGCCAGCCTTTATTGGGTGAATCTCGAATTCAACTACGGCTTGGCGACACTGACTCTGCCCGGGGGGCTTTCCAGCCTTGCCACCCTCAATCTCTCGTATTCCGGACTGGCCAGCCTGAACCTTCCTTACGGCCTCAGCGGCCTGACCTCGCTGAATCTCCAAGGCAACCAATTGGCCACCCTGAGTCTTCCAGCGGGCCTTGCGAGCCTAACCACGCTCAATCTTGGCTGGAACCACCTGACAAGTCTGAGCCTTCCCGGCGACCTTGCCAGCCTGACTTCCTTGGATCTACTCGGTAACCCTCTGACAAATCTGAGCCTACCTACAGGACTCCCCAGTCTCGCCGCCTTGTCTTTGGATGTCAGAAAATTGACCGGTTTTGCCTTTCTGACTGGGCTTCCCAGTCTCGCCTCCCTGAATATTGAAACCGACGACCAGGCCGGTATCTCCTTCCTGAGCGGCCTGAGCGGCCTTGATTCGTTGCTTCTGTATGGGAACCAGCTCACCAGCCTGACGCTCCCTGCCGGACTGTCGGGCCTGATCCTTCTGGAAATCTATGTCGGCCAACTGACAAACTTGACGCTCCCCGCAGGGCTTTCCCGTCTAACCTCCCTGCACATCAGAAGCACCCGGCTGGCCAGCCTGGTCCTTCCTGGCGGGCTTACCAGCCTCGCGACACTGGATCTCAGTTTCAACGAGCTCACCAGCCTGACGCTGCCGGAGGGGCTTTCCAGTCTGACCCTGTTGGATCTCGGAGGCAACCAGTTGACCAGTCTGACCCTGCCCGAAGGACTGTCCAGTTTGACTACGCTCAGACTCTACCAGAATCAGTTGACCAGCCTGACCTTGCCTGAGGAACTTTCCCATTTGACCGTGCTCGATCTCGGTGCCAACCCGATGACAAGTTTGACACTTCCGGCGGGACTCTCCAGTCTGTCCTTCTTGAATCTTGGTGACCTGTTAGACCGTCTGACCCTTCCTCTGGAGATGAAGGCTCGGATCGAATCGGGCCTGCTTTACGTGCAAGGTTTCCCCGCAGCAAAGATCACTTACTACCGGGTGCCCGTGCTGCAAATCACCGGCATCACCATGGTGGACGGTTCCAGCCTTGAGATCACCGTCGGCGGTGCCGAGGGCATGGTCGCGATCGATGTTTCTCCCGATCTGGAGACGTGGTCAGAACAATCCCGGTTTTTCAAGCAAGCTGGGGATCAGGCTGTCCGCATCCCTACCAGCAGCTTGTGCCAGTATTTCAGGCTAAGGGAGGTAGAGTGAGGCGCAGCAGCGCGGATGCCCAAGGAAATAGAGCTGATACTTCTGAATTCAATTCCAAGGCACGCGGTGTCACTCCACCGGAGACCGCGCCAATCCAGGCTGGTGCGGCGGGGGAGCGGGGGTGAAATAAGGGATTGAGCGGGACATCGAAATTTAAATAACAGGGCAAGACATTGCATGCGGATTACACGGTGGTGGACCGGTCGCCGGTTTGCCTGAAGGCGGGGGAGATCGTGGATCTGGGTATGGAGGACAAGGCAAATTCCTTTCAGACGGATCTAGCGGCGCATGTCTCGGCATCGGCCTGCTAACAGGCCAATGCCGAGACGCCTGGAAACCTGCCTAAAGCGCAGGCCCTGCTGTTGATAACAACAACAAGCCCCCCGCCGCTTGAACGGCGCCTGGGACAAGGCCCGGAAAAGCAGGCTTCGCCGAGCGATTTCAACCCCAAGGGATTTCACTCACCGGCACCGGCACCCCGCCCAGCGCCGCCGAGCGGTCCGCCGCAAAAATCACCTGGTGGCTGCGCATCGCATCCGCCAGGCTCGTCAGGGCCATGTCCTGGCCCGCTTCCAGCGCCTTAAAGAAGGCGGCAAACTGCGTTTGATAGGGATGGTCCGCGACGTCGCCGGAGTCGATCGGATGAATGCTCAATTCGCTCCACTTGGCCTTATTGAGCGCCGCGATCTTGTTGCTGTGGAACTTGCCATCCAACAAACTGCCCTCGCTCCCCACCAGGTGGGTGTGGAAGTAGTAGGGCTGAAAGCAATCGATTACACTAGCGCACTTGCCCACCCGGCCGTCCTTGAATTTGATCAAGCTAGTGGTCGTGGTAGGATATTCGTAGACGCTGAAGTACGGGTGGCTGCTCTGGGCGTTCAGGCTGGTGACCGATTCCACCTCTCCGTCCATGCACAGCAGCAAGGCGTCCATGGCGTGGCAGCCCGCCGACAGCAAGCTGCTGCCCCCCCCACTCTTCTGCGTGTTCCAGCGGTATTGCCCATACCAGGGACCCACCCCGTGGTAGTAGTCCACCTCTCCATAGTGCACCCGCCCCAGCATGCCCCCATCAATCAAGCTTTTCGTCGTGGCAAACTGCCCGCTGTAGCGCACTTCAAAACACACGCAGGTCTTCACCGCCGCCGCCGCCACCGCCGCCTCCACCTGCAGGCATTCCTCCCAGCTCAGCGCGATTGGTTTCTCCAAAATAAAGTGCTTCCCCGCCGCCGCCGCCTGCACCGCAAACCCCGCGTGGTCCTGCGGAAATCCCGTGATGTCCACCACCTCCATGTCCTCTTGGGCAAAAAAGGCCGCCGCATCCGTGAAACTGCGGATCGGATTGCCATATTTAGCGGAAAGCTCCGCGTCGTCCAAGGGCCGCGAAGAAAGAATCGAAGTGACCCGGCACTGGCCAGTGGCCTGTAGCGCGGGAATGTGGGCGGTGGCCGCCCAGCCGTATCCAATGATGCCAGTGTTGAAAACTTTAGCCATAGTCCCGTATCTTAGGCTCAAGGCCCCGTCCTGCGCCAGTCCAGATGCAGCCAGGCAACGGGCGATTTTGCATACTTTTCCCTGGCCCGCGCCGCCGCATTGTCCTCGCCATCCCCTCCTTCTCCCTCCCTGCAACCCCCCATGCTCCGCCCCCTCCTCGCCCTCGCTTTCCTCGCCCTCGCTCTCCTCCCCGCCCGCGCCGCCCCGCCTCCCAACATCGTCATGATCATCTCCGACGACCAGGCCTGGACCGACTACGGCTTCATGGGCCACCCCCTCGTCGCCACCCCCCACCTCGACCGCCTCGCCGCGCAAAGCCTCTGCTTCCGCCAAGGCTACGTCCCCTCCAGCCTCTGCTGCCCCAGCCTCGCCTCCGTCATCACCGGACGCTACCCCCACCAACACCGCATCACCGGCAACGACCCCGCCTCCGACCCCAGCGCCTCCGCCCCGCTCCAAAAGGCCGCCTTCGCCCAGGGCCGCGCCCGCATGCAGCAACTCATCCGCGCCACCCCCACCCTCCCCCGACTCCTCGCCGAGCAGCGCGGCTACCGCAGCCTCCAAACCGGCAAATGGTGGCTCGGAAGCTACGCCGACGGCGGCTTCACCCACGGCATGACCGCCGGCGATCCCGCCCAGGGCGGCCGCCACGGCGACGCGGGCCTCAACATCGGCCGCCAGGGCCTGGAGCCCATCCGCCAGTTCATCCGCCAAGCCACCGCCGACCAAAAACCCTTTCTGGTCTGGTATGCCCCCCTCCTCCCCCACGACCCCCACACCCCCCCGCCCGAACTCCTCGAGAAATATCGCGCCAAAGTCCCCAGCCTCCACCTCGCCCGCTACCTCGCCATGGTCGAGTGGTTCGACCAAACCTGCGGCGAACTCCTCGCCTTCCTCGACCAAGCCAAACTCGCCGAAAATACCCTCGTGGTCTACCTCGCCGACAACGGCTGGATCCAAAGCCCGGACAACCCGCGCTACGCGCCCCGCTCCAAGCAGTCCCCCTACGATGGCGGCCTGCGCACCCCCATCATGCTCCGCTGGCCCGGCAAAATTGCGCCCGCTCAGCCCGCCGCCCTCGCCAGCTCCCTCGACCTCTTCCCCACGCTCCTCACCGCCTGCGGCCTCCCCGTCCCCCCCGATTGCTCCGGCACGAATCTACTCGACCCCGCCGCGGTGGCCGCCCGCGACACGGTCTACGGCGCCTGCTACGACCACGACATGGTTGACCTCGACGCCCCCGCGCGCAGCCTCAAGTGGCGCTGGTGCCGCCAAGGCGACTGGAAGTTGATCCTCCCCAGCCCGCGCCTCCCCAGCGCCGCCCCCGAGCTTTACGACCTCGCCGCCGACCCCCTCGAGCGCACCAACCGCGCCGCCTCCGAACCCGCCCGCCGGGAAACCCTCACCCGCCTCCTCGACCAGTGGTGGACCCCCGCGCCCTGAATTTCCGCCCCGCTCAAGCCGCCGCCCGCGCCCGCAGCAGGGGCTCCAGCAAACCCCACACCAAGTCCGCCATCTTGCGGTGCCCCGCCGCGTTCGGATGAATCGCGTCCGCCTGGTTAAACCCCGCCTCCCCCGCTACTCCCTCCAATAAAAACGGCAGCAGCACCAAGGAGCGATCCGCCGCCCGCAGCTTTCCGTACACCGCCGCAAAATCAGCCGCATACGGCCCCATATTGCTTGGCATCTTCATCCCCGCCACCACCACGGCCACCGCCGGATTCTTGGCCCGCACCTTGGCGATAATCCCCGCCAAATTCGACTCCGTCAGCCCCGCCGGGATCCCCCGCAGGCCGTCGTTAGCTCCCAGCGCCAAAAACAGTACATCCACGGGCTGCCGCAGCACCCAGTCAATCCGCCGCAGCCCCCCCGAACTCGTCTCCCCGCTCAGCCCAGCATTCACCACCTTCCACCCCAGCTGCGCCGCCCCCAACCGCGCCCCCACCAGCGCCGGATACGACTGCGCCGCCGGTTCCTCCAACCCGTAGCCAGCCGTCAGGCTGTCCCCAAAAAAGAGCACATTGCGCCCCGCCTCCGCCGCCCTGGCCCCGCCCACCGCGGCCGCCAACCACGCCAACGCCAACGCCCCACTCCGAACCCACGAACGATATTTGAGAGATTTAGTCATAGCTGGATTTTAGCGGCAAACGCTGTTTAGTGCCCCACGAACCATGAACCACCAGACGATGCTTCAAGTCCAGGGACTCACTAAATCCTACCCCACCGCTCACGGAGAAGCGCTCACCGTGCTCAAAGCCGTGGACTTTTCTTTGCAAGCCGGTGACACCCTCGCCATCATCGGCCCCAGCGGCAGCGGCAAAACCACCCTCCTCGGCCTCTGCGCCGGACTCGACCGCCCCACCAGCGGCACCGTCGCCATCGCCGACATCTCCATCGGCGACCTCACCGAAGACGGCCGCGCCGCCGTGCGCAACGCCCACGTCGGCTTCGTCTTCCAAAACTTCCAACTCATCCCCACCCTCACCGCCCTGGAAAACGTCATGGTCCCCCTCGAGCTCCGCGGCCAAGGCGGCCCCGCCCAAGAGGCGCAAGCCCAGGCCCTCCTCGAGCGCGTCGGCCTCCTCGAGCGCCGCGACCACTACCCCATCCAACTCTCCGGCGGCGAACAACAGCGCGTCGCCCTGGCCCGCGCCTTCATCAACCAACCCAAAATCCTCTTCTGCGACGAGCCCACTGGCAACCTCGACGGTGAAACCGCCCATCGCATCGTCGACCTCATCTTCGAACTAAACCGCGAACAAGGCACCACTCTCGTCCTCGTCACCCACGACGCCGAACTCGCCTCCCTCTGCGGCCGCACCCTCCGCCTCAAAAACGGCCAAGTCGTCCCCTCCGCACCTCCCAGCGCATGACCTCCCCCGCCGCTCTCCCTAGCCCCCTCCGCTTCGCCCTCAAAATGGCCTGGCGCGATACCCGGGCCTCCCGCCGCCGCCTCCTCCTCTTCTCCCTCTCCATCGTCCTCGGCGTCGCCGCCCTGGTCTCCATCGGCTCCGTCGGCGAAAACCTCCGCACCGCCATCGACTCCGAAGCCCGCGGCCTCCTCGGCGCCGACCTCGAAGTCACCTCCCGCAACCCCCTTCCCCCAGAAGTCACCTCCTTCCTCGACGAGATCCACGGCCGCCGCGCCCAAGAAGCCAGCTTCCCCTCCATGCTGGTCTTTCCCTCCGCCAACGGCCAAACCCGCCTCGTCACCCTCCGCGCCATTGAGGGCACCTACCCCTTCTACGGCCAACTCCTCAGCGACCCCCCAGAGGCCGCCGCCAGCCTCGCCGCCGCCGAACCCAGCATCCTCCTCGAGGAAAGCCTCCTCAGCCAGTTCAACCTCCAGCCCGGCGACCCCGTCAAGCTCGGCACCGCTACCTTCAAAATCGCCGGCGGCCTCCGCCACATCCCGGGAGACGCCACCGGCCTCACCGCCATGTCCCCCCGCGCCATCCTCCCGCGCGCCCAACTCGAAGCCACCGGCCTCGTCGGCGTCGGCAGCCTGGTCCGCTACCGCAGCTTCTACCAATTCCCCCCCAGCGTCGACGTCCCCGGCCTGATCCGCCAACTCAAAACCCGCTTCCCCGACCTCAACCTCACGCTCGACTCCCCAGAAGACCGCAAGCGCGGCCTCGGCAAGGCCGTGGAAAGCGTCGACGCCTTCCTCAGCCTGGTCGGCTTCATCGCTCTCTTCCTCGGCGCCATCGGCGTCGCCAGCGCCATGCAAGTCTACATCCGGCAAAAGCTCCCCACCGTGGCCGTGCTGCGCTGCCTCGGTGCCTCCGGCAAACAGGCCTTCGCGGTCTATCTCCTCCAGGGCCTCGGCATCGGCATTGCGGGCGCGGCCCTCGGCGCCGCCCTCGGCGTCGCCCTCCAACAAGCCCTCCCCTGGATCGTCCAGCGCTGGCTCCCCATCCCCGTGGCCTTCACCATCTCCTGGTCCCAAGTCGCCCAAGGCGGCTTCGCCGGCGTCGTCATCTGCCTTCTCTTCACTCTCCTCCCCCTCCTCGCGGTCCGCCGCGTCACCCCCCTTTCCGCCCTCCGCGCCGGACTCGGCGAAACCCCTGGCCCAGACCCCCTCCGCTGGCTCCTCTGGCTTGCCATCGCCGCCGCCGT
Source organism: Verrucomicrobiales bacterium (assembly GCA_947460575.1). Classification (GTDB taxonomy): domain Bacteria; phylum Verrucomicrobiota; class Verrucomicrobiia; order Verrucomicrobiales; family V1-33; genus CAIZWU01. The sequence continues at coordinate 7,935 of CANHIJ010000039.1, forward strand.
CACTGGCTTCGCCATCCACCAAACCCCCCGCTGGCAAGTCGGCCTCGGCTTCGCCGCCGCCCTCTTCCTCGCCTTCGCCATCCTCACCACCCTCGCCCTCGCCACCGCCTGGGCCGCCCGCCGCTTCTTCCCCTCCCGCGCCCCCTACGTCTGGCGCCAGGGCGTCGCCAACCTCTACCGCCCCCAAAATCGCACCGTCCTCCTCCTCCTCTCCCTCGGCCTCGGCACCTTTCTCATCGTCACCATGGCCCTCAACCGCGCCACCCTCCTCGCCCAACTCGGCACCACCGACTCCGGCGACCGCCCCAACCTCCTCTTCTTCGATATCCAAAGCGACCAAATCGCCGCCCTCGAAGCCACCCTCCAAGCGGAAAACGCCCCCCTTCTCGTCAAGGCCCCCATCGTGACCATGAAGCTCAGCCGCTACCAAAACCGCCCCATTGACGAAGTCGCCAAAGACAAATCCCTCAACCTCCCCTCCTGGACCCTCCGCCGCGAATACCGCAGCACCTTCCGCAACCACCTCACCCCCACCGAAAAAGTCATCGCCGGATCCTTCACCGGCACCATCCCCCCCGGCACCGACCCCATCCCCGTCTCCCTCGAACAAAACCTCGCCAAGGACATGAAACTCTCCCTCGGCGACCTCCTCGAATTCGACGTCCAAGGCGTCCCCCTCCAAGCCCAGGTCACCAGCCTCCGCGAAGTCGAATGGCGCCGCATGGAACCCAATTTCTTCGTCCTCTTCCCCGAAGGCGCCCTCGAGGCTGCCCCCAATTTCTACGTCGCCGCCACCCGTACCACCCTGCCCGCCGACTCCGCCCGCATCCAACAAGCCGTCGTCGCCGCCCTCCCCAACGTCTCCGCCATCGACCTCGGCCTCGTCCTCCAATCCCTCGACGACATCTTCTCCAAAGTCCAACTGGTGGTCAAAATCATGGCCCTCTTCACGGTCTTCACCGGCACCCTGGTCCTCGTCGGCGCCGTGCTTGGCGGCCGCTACCAGCGCCTTCGCGAAACCGTCCTCCTCCGCACCCTCGGCGCCAGCCGCCGCCAACTCGTCCAAATCCAACTCGTCGAATACGCCATCCTCGGCGTCCTCGGAGCCGCGGTCGGTTGCGCCCTCGCCGTCGCCGCCAACGCCGCCCTGGCCCGCTGGGTCTTCAAAACGACCCCCTTCTTCCAGCCCCTCACCCTCCTCGCCGCCACCCTGGCCGTCACCGCCCTCACCCTCGTCACCGGCTGGCTCGCCAATCGCAGCGTCAACGACCACCCCCCCCTCGAAATCCTCCGCGAGGAATCCTAAACCCCCTCAGCGCCCCTGGGCCGCCCGGTGCGCCTTGAACATCTCCAAGGTGCGCTCCCGCTCCTCCTTGTGATTCACCATTGGCGCCGGGTAGCCGCCCCGCCGACCCCACAGAGAATCCTCCGCAGGCCCCAGCAAGGCTTCCAGCGGCGCCTGCGCCAACTCCGGCACCCAGCGTCGAATGTACGCCCCCTTGGGGTCGTAGGTCTTGGTCTGCGACCACGGATTCTGAATCCGAAAATACGGCGCCGCGTCCGCCCCCGTCCCCGCGCTCCACTGCCAGCCCCCATTGTTGCTCGCGATCTCCCCATCGATCAGCGCCTGCATGAAATAGTGCTCCCCCAGGCGCCAGTCCAAGCGCAAATCCTTCGTCAAAAACATCGCCACAATCATCCGCACCCGGTTGTGCATCTGCCCGGTCCCCCGCAGCTCCCGCATCCCCGCGTCCACGATTGGAAACCCCGTCATCCCGTCCTTCCAGCGCTGCAGCCGCGACTCATCATAGCTCCACGGCAGCCCCCGCCACGAGGGATCGAACTCCTGCTCCAACACCTCCGGAAAGTGCCCCAGCACCTGCATGTAAAACTCCCGCCAAGCCAATTCGCCCACGTACGTCTGGGCGCTCACCTTGACCTCCGCGCTCCCCGCCTCCGCCAGCGCCACCACCCGGTGATACAGCTCCCGCACCGAAAGCGTCCCCATCCGCAAATCCGCCGACAGCCGCGACGTGGTCTCGCCCAGCGGCGTGTTGCGCGTCTCCGCATACCGCGGAATCACTCGATCTAAAGCCCGCTCCATCCGCTGGCGCGCCGCCCGCTCGCCCGCCTCCGGCAGCACCGCCCCGCAGGCTCCTAAACCCCAGGTCGCCAGCGTCGGCACCCCATCGGAGGCCAGCCCCGCCCCCGGCGCCACCAGCCGCGTCACCGACGGCAATACCGGCGGCTTGGGCTGCGCCTCCCAATTGCGGCGGTACGGCGTAAACACTCGGTACGGCTTCTCCGCCCCCGTCAATACTTCGCCCTTCTCGTGCAGCACCACGTCCTTGAAACCGTGCAGCGCCACCCCCCACTCCCGGCAGCGCACCGCCAATGCCGCCTCCACTTTCTGTCCATGCGGATCCGGATCCCGATTGAAAAAAATCGCCTCCGCCCGCGTCTCCCGCACCAGCCGCTCCAGCTCCGCCAACGCCGCGCCGCGCCGAAAAATCAGGCGCCCCCCTACCCGCGCCACCTCCCCCTCCAGCGCCGCCAAACAACTCGCTAAAAACGCCTGCCGCGGCGGGCCCGTCCAAGCGTGCGACCCCTTCCAGGGGCTCACCACGTAGGCCGTCACTACCTCGCCCGCCGCCGCCACCGCGGCGTGCAGCGCGCTGTTGTCCGTCAACCGCAGGTCGCGGCGGAACCAGTGAATCGCTCGGGCGTACGTCGGGGTCATGCCACTCCCTTACCGCTGCCGCGCGCCCCGCACAGCGAAAAAAGTCGCCCCCAGCCCAGATTTTCCACTTCCCCTCACCCCATGATCGCCACAAACAACCCCGCTTGGCGCGCCACCGCCTCGCTCACCGCCCGGCTCGGCTGCGCCAGCGCATAGGCTAAAGTCTCCGGCGTGCACGCCGCCACCAAAGCGTCAAACTGCGTCCGCAGCGCCGCTTCCGCCGCCCCGTCCACCATCCCGCCCACTCCCGCCACTGGCTTGCCATGCCGCCGAGCCATCTCCGCCACCCGCACCGGCCCCTTCCCGTGCATCGTCTGCGCGTCCAAACAGCCTTCGCCCGTGATCACCAAATCCGCCTCCCGCACCGCCTCCTCCAATCCCGTCACTTCCGCCACCAAGTCAAACCCAGGGCGCGTCTCCGCCCCACAAAAACTCATCAGCCCAAATCCCAGTCCCCCCGCGGCCCCGGCCCCCGGCGCCAAGCGCCAGTCCACCCCCAAATCCCGTTCCACCAGGTCCGCCAAATGCGCCAACCCGGCCTCGTACTGCGCCATCAGATCCCCCGTCACCCCCTTCTGCGGCCCGTATACCGCGGTCGCCCCCTCCGGCCCCAGCAGGGGATTGGTCACATCGCAGGCCGCCACCACCACCGGCAATTCCAAGCCCCCAGGCGCCACGATCCGCACCACCTCCCGCAAATTACCCGGACAGGGCTCCACCCCCTCCCCATCCCCATTCAAAAAGCGGTACCCCAGCGCCCAAGCCATCCCACTCCCCCCGTCGTTGGTCGCACTCCCCCCAATCGCCACCACCAAGCGCTGCGCCCCCAACGCCATGGCCCGCCGCATCAACTGCCCCGTCCCCGCCGTATTGCTCGCCCAAGGATTGCGCTGGCCCACCGGCACCAACTTCAAGCCCGAGGCCTCGCTCATCTCAATCACCGCCGTCCCCGTGCCCGGCAGCAGCGCAAATCCCGCCCGCACCGGCTCCCCCAGCGGCCCGCAAACCTCCGCTTCATGCCACTCCCCTCCCAGCGCCTCGCAAATCACCGCCGACGTCCCCTCGCCCCCATCCGCCATCGGCCGCAGCACGCACCGCGCCTCCGGCCAGATCGCCAAAACCCCCGCCGCCACCGCCTCGCAAGCCTCCGCCGCCGTCAGCGTCCCCTTGAATTTATCGCAGGCAATCAGGACAACAGGCGCAGCAGCAGACATACAAAAAGCAAAGGAAAGGGCGTTCCATCCTGGCAGATCCAACCCCGCCTTGTCAACGCGGAGAAGGCCGCCACCCCTCCAAACCTCACCTAAGGATTGCCCCCGGCCCCCCTCGCCGTTTCCCCCTAATCCCCCCTCCCCAGCCCCCCCGGATCGGGCTTGCCTCAACCCCGCCCGATATTACCCTCTCCTCGCCTCCCCCTCCCCATGTCCTCGCCCCCAGCCGTCTCCATCCAACACCTCACCCGCGTCTTCCGCCTTCCCACCCTGCGCCGCCAAGTCGTCACCGCCGTCGACGACGTCTCCCTCGAAATCGCCCCCGGCCAAATCTACGGCCTGATCGGCCCCAACGGCTCCGGCAAAAGCACCACCATGAAGGTCCTCCTCGGACTGCTTCGCGCCACCCACGGCTCCTGTGCCATCTTCGGCCGCGACTCCGCGCGCGTCGACAGCCGCGAAGACGTCGGCTTCCTCCCGGAAAACCCCTACTTCTACCGCCACCTCACCGGCCGCGAAACCCTCGCCTTCTACGGCAAACTCTGCGGCATCCGCGGCCCCACCCTCCGCGACCGCAGCGCCGAACTCCTCCACCTCGTCGACCTCGAACACGCCGCCGATCGCCCCCTCTCCGGCTACTCCAAAGGCATGCTCCAGCGCATCGGCCTCGCCCAAGCCATCATCCACCGCCCCCGCCTCCTCGTCCTCGACGAACCCACCGCCGGCGTCGACCCCGGCGGCTCCCGCAAAATCCGCGACCTCATCCTCGCCCTCCGCGCCCAAGGCATCACCGTCATCCTCTCCTCCCACCTCCTCGAACAAATCCAAGAAGTCTGCGACCGCGTCGGCATCATTTACAAAGGCAAACTCGTCCGCGAAGGTCTCCTCTCCGATCTCATGAGCATCGAGGACCAAACCGAAATCCTCCTCCGCAACGCCACCCCCGAAGTCCTCGCCGCCATCCGCGCCCTCATCGCCGAGCAATCCACCGCCGAACTCCTCCACCTCGGCCACCCCCGCACCACCCTGGAGCGCCTCTTCCTCGACCTCACCGGAGGCTCCTCCGCCGACGCCCGCGAATACGTCAAGTAAACCCTTCCCATGGCCACCGCCCCCCCCTCTCCCCGGCGCCACCTCCGGTTCTCCCCCCTCCGCGTCCTCACCCTCGCCGGCGGGACCTTCACTCAGCTGGTCCGCATGAAGTCCTTCTACTTCTTGGCCCTCTTCGCCGTCCTCGTCATCGCCGCCAGCTTCGCCTTCGCCGACCTCCAAACCGACGGCCAACTCAAACTTCTCAAGGACGTCTCCCTCGCCAGCATGTCCCTCTTCAGCATGCTCTTCGCCATCGCCGGCACCGCCCTCCTCATCCCCCGCGATATCGAGGACCGCACCCTTTACACCATCCTCTGTAAACCCGTCCCCCGCCTCGAATACCTCCTCGGCAAACTTCTCGGCGTCCTCTTTCTCATCTTCATCGCCCTCGCCCTCATGGACGCCCTCTTCTGCCTCGTCCTCCACTTCAAGGAACAAGACATCATCCAACAACAAATCGCCGTGCTGCAAAATCGCCGCTTCGCCACCCGCGAAATGCTCGAAGCCAACATCGCTGCCGTCGACGAAGCCATTCGCGGCCAAGGCCTCACCTGGAACCTCCAAAGCGGCGTCCTCGCCATCTTCCTCAAGGCCACCGTCCTCACCAGCGTCACCCTCCTCGTCTCCACCTTCGCCAGCTCCACCATCTTCACCATGATGACCGCCCTCGCCGTCATGGTCATCGGCCAAGCCCAATCCATCGCCCGCGACGTCTTCCTCGGCCCAGATGCCTCCCTCGGCCCCCGCGCCATCAGCGGCGCCATCTCCCTCCTCTTCCCCGACCTCAAAAGCTTCGACATCGTCGACGCCGTCGTCACCGGCTCCGCCGTTCCCGCCGCCGTCCTTGGCAAAATGTTCGCCCTCGCCGCCGCCTACCTCATCCTCCACCTCATGGCCGCCTACCTGATCTTCTCCGACAAGGAACTGTAACATGAACGCCGTCCGCCCCTGGAAATGGCTCGCCGCCGCCCTCCTCCTCTCGCTCGGCGGCCTAGCCCGACTCCCCTTGGAACGCGCCTTCGCCCGCGAGCTCCAAGCCCGCCAACTCGCCGAGGCCCCCTTCAACCTCTCTCTCCGCGATGAACTCGGCCAAAGCTGCTTCGTCGCCGTCCTCGGCGGCTTCCGCTCCCTCGTCGCCAGCCTCATCGAAATCCAAAACCTCGAAGCCTGGCAACGCCAGGAATGGCCCAAAGTCGACGCCGCCTACGCCCTCTGCACCCGCCTCCAACCCCGCGAATACCACTACTGGGACTTCCGCGCCTGGATGAGTTCCTACAACGCCTTCGACTACTATAAATACGAAGACCAATCCCGCCCCGGCCTCCAGCCCTGGCTCCGCCAAAACCTCGTCGACCACGCCATCCAAGTCCTCCAAGAGGGCATGAAACACCTCCCCAGCGACTACCGCCTCCCCCGCGCCATCGCCATGCTCGCCTCCGATTTCGAAAAAAATCAGCGCGCCGACTACCTCGAGGCCTCCCAGTGGTGGCAGGTCGCCTCCTCCCTCCGCCCCGCCCACCGCTTCCTCTGGCGCAACTACGTCTACAACCTCGCCCGCGCCCCAGGCCACGAACTCGAAGCCTGGCCCCTCCTCCTCGACATGTACGCCACCGGACCCGACCCCGCCAGCGACCGCACCCCCACCGCCATCACTCTCCTGGTCCAACTCTTCCCCGCCGTCAAACAGGCCCTCCCCGACGCCGCCCTCCCCCCAGAAGTCGCCGCCCGCGTCCCCGCCATCCTCGCCAAAGAACAGGCCCGCCTCGAACGCGAAACCCAGCGCCGCCTGCGCGACCAAGAAGCCTTCCGCGCCCTAGAGGAGGCCGTGCTCCGCCAGCGGCGCTAGCCCCCCCTTCACACGCTGCTTCCACTCCACTGCAGCTTCTCCCGCAACACCGCGTAAAACGACGTCTCCCGAAAGGCAATCAAGGGCACCGTCCACCCAGCCTTGCGCAACACCACCGGCTGGTCCTTCGCCAGCGACCACGCCGTCCCCCCATCCACGTGCAACAACACGTCCTCCACCGGCTCCATCGGCTGAATCTCCAAGGCGACATTGTCGTTCACCACAAAGGAGCGATTAGATAGGGCATGCGGACAAATCGGGGTCAAACAAAATACCCCCGCCGCCGGATTGATGATCGGCCCCCCCGCCGACAAGCTGTACGCCGTGCTCCCCGTCGGGGTCGCCACAATCAGCCCGTCCCCACTGTACCGATTCAAAAACTCCCGGTTGATCCGCACCTCCAAGTGAATCAGCCGCGAAAACGTCCCCCGCGTCACCGTGACCTCATTCATCCCCCCCTCCGTATACACCCGCCCGTCCAATCCCGTAAAACTGGCCTCCACCACGCTGCGCGGCGATAGCCGATAGTCCTGCTCCAAGATCGCCTGCACAAACCGCCCCAACTCCCCTTCCGTCGCCGTCGTCAAAAAGCCCAGCCGCCCCGTGTTCAGCGCCGCCAGCGGCTTGACCCGCGGCCCCAACAGTCGCGCCGTGCGCAACAGCGTCCCATCCCCCCCCAACACCACCATCACCTCGCAGCCCGCCGCCACTTCCCCCAGCGGCTGCCCCCCGCCCTCCCCCGCCAGCGCCGCCGTCGCCTCCTCCAACAACACCACCGCTCCCCCCGCCCGGAAGGCCTCCACCAACCGGTGCACATGCCGCGCCGCGTCCTGCTTCGTAGAATTAGCTATTAGACCGATGACCGGGTAACCCATGCGAGAAATTCTGTATTGCCGTCCGTTCCCTTTATCGGCGAGGGCACGCAGCCGCGCCAGCAGAATCCCGGGCAACCCTCAATATACTGCCGAATCCGCCCCACCGCCGCCTCGTGCAGCCCCGGATCCCGCACAATCCCCCCCGCCCCCACATCCTCCCGCCGCAACTCAAACTGCGGCTTGATCAAGCACACCATCTGCCCGCGCTCCCCATCCAGCACCCCCATCACCGCCGGTATCACCAAAGTCAGCGATATAAACGACAAGTCAAACACCGCCAAATCCACCGCCTCCGGCACGTCCCCAGGCTGCAAATGCCTCAAGTTAAACTGCTCCCGCGCCACCACCCGCGCGTCGCTCCGCAATTTCCACACCAATTGGTTCGTCCCCACATCAAACGCATACACCCGCCGCGCCCCGTGCTGCAGCAAACAATCCGTAAACCCCCCCGTCGAGGCCCCCGCATCCAGGCAGACCATCCCCTCGGGATGAATCCCAAACGCCCCCAGCGCCCCCTCCAACTTCAGCCCCCCGCGACTCACATACCGCGGCTTGGCCTTCACTTCTAACAGATCATCAGCCTTCACCACTTGCCCAGGCTTGACCGCGGGATGCCCATTCACCTTCACTTCCCCAGCCAAAATAAGCCGCTTGGCCTGCTCCCGCGAATCGCACAGCCCCCGCGCCGCCAGCGCCACATCAAGCCGCTCCCGCGGCGCCGCCCCCCCCCTTGAATGTATCTGCTCAGTCACAAAAATTAAAATGGTTTCTTAACGTTTTTGTAGCCGCCAAAACATCCCCAGCCCCAAGAGGCCAAATATCACATTCGGCAGCCACACCCACAAATGCGGGTACTTGCCCGGCGAATCCTGCCAAAGCCCGCCTAGCATAATGAGGGCAAAATAACATATCCCCACGACCAGGCTCAACACAAACCCCGCCGAGGTCTCCCGCCGCTGCGCCGTGATCCCAAACGGAATCCCCACCAAGGCCAACACCAAACACGCAAACGAAAAACTAATGCGCCGGTGGAACTCCGTCAGCATCGCCGAATAGCTCGGCGGAATCAAACCCTCCGCGACCAGGGACGCCGGATTGGCCATCCCGCTCCGCAGCTGCCCCATCGTCATCCCATTCACCCGCAGCTGCGCATTCTTCTCAAACATCTTCTTCAGCGACACGCTCAGCGGACTAAACTCCGAGGTCACCGGATCCACTTCCGGCATCCCCTCCTTGTCCTCCCGCAGCCGCTCATTGTACTGCGCCATCTGCTCGCGGCTCATCGCCTGCAGTTCCTCCGCGCTGGCCTCCTTAGGCCACCCGCGCCCCATCATGAAGTTGTCCCGCAAAAGCAACGTGATCTCCCGCGTCTTCGCCACGTCGCCAGACCCCACCTCCGCCTCCCTCGAGAAAAAATAGCGCGCCGGGCGCGCCCGGTCCCCGCTCCGCTCCGGCTGCAGCTGGATGATCTGCAAGTTGCGCAACTTCTCCCCCTCCTTCGACTCCGCAAAGATAAAAAATCCATTCAAATCATCCACCAAGCTGTCCGGCCGGAAGATCGCCTTCGGATCGCTTAGCACCGCCTGCTGCGTCGTCTTCCGGATCTCCGCAAACGAATGCGGCGCCACCGCGGTGTTGATCCAAAAACAAAGCCCGGAAGCCATCAGCGCCAAAACCAGCACCGGCGCGCAAATCCGCCGCAAACTCTGCCCCGACATCCGCAGCGCGATCAATTCGTTGTCCGCCGAAAGCCGCCCAAATACCAGCAGCACCGCCGTCAGCAGCCCCCACGGCACCGTGAACGATAGCGACCACGGAAACGAATACCCAATAAATTTTAAAATCGCCTCCGCCGGCAGCACCCCATCCACTAACTTGTCCAGCAGCTTCTTAAAAATCTGCCCCAGCACTAACACCACACTGAGCACCGCCACCGCAAACAGCGTCGCCACCATCACCTGGCGCCCCAAATATCGGTCAAATAGGCGGATCATCAGAAAAAAGGACTCTCCTCCTCAAGTTACATCCGCCGAAATCCCAAAATGCCGTCCCCAATCAACTCCGCCAAGCGCTGCCGGTACCGCGGATCCAAAACCCGCGCCCGGTCATTCCCCGTGGAAATAAACCCCCCCTCCACCAGCGCCGACGGCATCGCGCACGACCGCAAAACCTTGAACCGCGCAAACTTCACTCCCCGGTTCGGCGTGCCCAACCCCCGCGCCACCTGCCCCTGAATTTGCGCCGCCAACTGCTGCCCCTCCGCATTGTGGTAAAACGTCTCCGTCCCCGCAGGCCCCCCATAGCTCACCCAGTTAAAATGCACGCTCACAAAAATCGACTTCCCGATCCGATTCGCCACCGACGGCCGATCCTCCAGCGGGATGAAGACGTCCCGCTCCCGCGTCAGAGTCGATTTGATTCCCTTCCCCTCCAAATACCGCTGCAGCCGAAAGGACACATCCAGCGCCAAGTGCTTCTCATACAAATACCCAAACTGTCCCCCGTTGTCGTGCCCGCCGTGCCCGGGATCGATCACCACCCGGCTAAACCGAGCCGCCTCCGCCGCCCCCGTCGACCACGCCGCCATCCACACCCCCAACCACAGCGCCACCCACCCGCGCCCCCAGGCCGCGCGGGAGAATCCTAAGGCAGAGCAAAACTTCATGGGCGGTGAAAAACTGGGGCTAATTTAATAAAACAAGCTTAAGCATCCACCACGGGCCCGCAAAATCAAGCCGCCGCTTCCCCTAACTCGACCTCCTCCCCTCACGCATACCGGTCTGGACTCAAGCCCCGCAAATCGTGCCCGGTCTCCTCTCCCGCCAACAACTGGCTGACGATCCGACCCGTCACCGGCCCCAGGCTCAAGCCCATCATGCTGTGCCCCGTGGCCACCACCAAGTTCGCCGCCGCCCCGCTCCGCCCCAGATACGGCAAGCCATCCGGCGGACACGGCCGCAGCCCCACCCAAGGCTCGATCCCCGCAAAATCCTCCACCCGAAACTCCGGAAAATACTGCGGCACCGACTTGGCGATTCCCCTCACCCGCCGCGCGTTGACCGCCTGCTGCAGGCCCGCCAATTCCATGGTCCCCCCCACCCGCAAACGCGTCCCCATCGGCGTCACCGCCACCCGCGCTTCCGTCAAAATCGAACAAATCTCCGGCAATTGCCGCGGCTGCTCTAGCGTCAGGGAATACCCCTTGCCCGCCTGCATGGGCAATTTCAAACCCAGCGGCTCCACCGCCTGCGGCGACCACGAGCCCCCTGCTAGGACAAACTGCGCCGCCCGCACCTCCCCCCGGCTCGTCTCCACCGCCGCCAAGCGCTTCCCCTCCCGCCGCCACCCCGTCACCTCCGTCTCTCCCATAAACTTCACCCCCATCGCCCGGCACGCCCCCTGCAAGGCCGCCATCAAGCGGTTCGGCGATAAATGGCAGTCCTTCGGAAAATAAACCCCGCCCGCCACCTCCATGCGGACGCCAGGATCCAAGGCCGCCACTTGTTTGGAGTCTAACACCTCTGCCGGCACCCCCAGGGCCACCGCCTGCGCCGCCGCCCGCCCCTCCTCCTCCAGCGCGTGGCCCGTCCGGCACAACATCAACAATCCCTTCCGCACCAACCCAAACTCCATCTCCGGCAACTCGCTCAAGGCCTCGTAACACGCCCGACTCGCCAGGTTCAAATCGCGCAGCACCGGCGCGCTCCGCCGCACGTGCCCCGGCGTCGCCGCTTTCCAAAATTGGTACGCCCAGCGCATCAAGCCCACATCCAACCGCGGCTTGATGTAAAACGGCGACTCCGGATTCCACATCCACTTCAAGCCCAGCGCCACCATCCCAGGTGCCGCCAAGGGCACAAAATGACTCGGCACGATCATCCCCGCATTCCCATACGAACACCCATTCTGCACCACCGGCATCCGGTCGATCACCGTCACCGCCCACCCCCGGCGCGCCGCATAGTAAGCCGAACACAGCCCCATGATTCCCTGCCCCACGATGGCCACCGATTCTTTGGTCTCTAACATATATGCTTTGGGTTGTCGCCCCGTCCGCGGGCGCTAAAAAAGGCCATTCAGGGCTCCCACCGCGGCTCGCGGCCCATCAAGTGGCGCACAAAAAAATCCATCCGCCGCCGCGCTCCATAGGCGCCCTCCCCGGCCCCGTGGTTGCTTCCCGGCACTACGAGCAACTCAAAATCTTTGTCCGCTTTGACCAGCGCATCGACCACCTGCATGGTGCTCGCAGGGTCGACGTTGCTATCCATTTCCCCCACGCTGAGGAGCAATTTGCCCTGCATCCGCTTGGCGTGCACCACGTTAGAACTGCGCTCGTAGGATTCGTCCACCGGCCACCCCATCCACTGCTCATTCCACCAGATCTTGTCCATCCGGTTGTCGTGGCACCCGCAGTCCGCCGCCGCCGCCCGGTAAAAGTCCCCGTGGTCGATTAAGGCCCGCATCGCATTCTGCCCCCCCGCCGATCCCCCATAAATCCCCACCCGCTTCAAGTCCATCCACGGCCGCGTCCCCGCCGCCGCTTTGATCCACCCGATCCGATCCGCAAAACCCGCATCCGCTAGGTTCTTCCAACACACCTCGTGGAATTTCTTCCCCCGGTTGTTTGTCCCCATCCCGTCCGCCTGGACCACGATAAAGCCTAACTCCGCCAAGCCGTGCTGGCGCGGACTCAACCCAAATTCCTTGGCCGCAAACGAATCCTGCGGCCCCGCATACACTTCCTCCAAAATCGGATAGGACTTCCCCTCCTCAAAATGCGAGGGTTTGATAATGGTCCCGTATATCGCGGTCTCCCCGTCCCGCCCCACCGCCGCAAACCGCTCCGGCACCTTCCACCCCGTCGCCAACAGCGCCGACCAATCCGCCCGCTCCAACTCGCACACCAACCCCCCATCCCCCGACCGCCGCAACTCCGTCACCGGCGCCGCATCCGCCCGCGACCAACGGTCCAAAAACCACCGCCGATCCGGCGAAAAAGTCACCCGGTGATTCCCATCCCCCTCCGTCAAGCGCACCATCCCGCTCCCGTCAAAATTCACCCGGCACAGATGCAAGTGATAGGGATCCTCCCCCGCCCGCTGCCCACTGGCATAAAACCAAATCTGCCGCGCCTCCACATCCACCGACTCCACCCGCCGCACCACCCAGGCCCCACGCGTCACCTGACTCTTTACCGCCCCCGTGGCAAAATCGTATAAATACAAGTGGCACCACCCATCCCGCTCCGACATCCAAACCACTTCCCCCGTCTCATCCAAAAAGCGGTGCCAAGTCTTCTCGTTGTAGTCGATAAACGTCGCCGACTTTTCCTCCACCACCGCCCGCGCCGCCCCACTCGCGCGATCCACCGCGATGAGCCGAAACACCTGGTGCCCCCTCTGGTTGTAGGCAAAAGTGAAACTCTGGCTGTCCCCCTGCCAGCGATACTCCAGTTGCCCGTCGTGGGTGAAAAATTCCGGGGTCAATTCCGGGCCGATCGCTACCGCGCGCTTCGTCTCTAGCTCAATCATTACCGGCTGCGGCCGCGGCAGGCGGTCCCCCGGCTTGAGGTAGTCGTGGGTAAACAACTTTGGCTGCACCTGCCCCGCGGGCGACGACTCCACCATCCACACCGCGTGCTCCTGTCCCCGCCCCACCCGCGTCGCCACCAGCGCCCCCGAGTCCGGCGACCACGCCACCTCCCCGCGGTAGCCCAACTCCGCGGTCCCATCCTGGGTCAGCGCCACCGCCTCCGCCGCTCCCTCGCTTCGCACATACAAATTGTGCTCCCGCCATTCCACGCGGTGCCGCCCATCCGGCGAGACCGGCCCCTGCGGCGAGCGCCGCTCCCCGCGGTCGTCCCCGCCCCCGCCCTCCTGCCCCGGACCGTCCACCTCCACCCGAAACTCGCCCTCCTTGGCCAACAGCGCCGCCAAGACCTGCCCCGACAAATCCCTAACGACCCATTGGTGCCCGGCGTAGGTCGCCTGCGTCCACTCCGCCCCCGGCGCCAAGCGCCCATAACTCCGCGCCTCCCCCTCGGGGCTAATCCAACACACCTCCACCTCCGCCGCCATCCGATTCACCAAGCGCAAACTTCCCGCCGCCCCAGTGCGCCGCGTCGGCCGAAACCGCTGCCGCAAACTGCTGCTCTTCAGCGCGCCCGCCTCCGGCAATTGCGCCGCATCCAACACCACCCGCCGCTCCCCGCTCCCCGCATCCACCGAAACCAACTCGTGCGCGCTCGGCCCCGTCTCCACTCGATACCAAAAATGCTGCCCATCCGGAGCCCAGTTGGGCTGCACCTCGGTCCGAAATACCTTGTTCTCCGCCGCGGAGCGCATCTCCTGCGCCCGCCGATAGTCCGCCGCCGATCCCTGTCCCCAACTAGCGCCCCCTAGCCCACCACTCGCCGCCAAAAACAAAAATAAAATTCTCATGATTTAGTATAAAATTTAACGGATTCCCTCCCCAAAGGGGTCTCCCTCCTCAAAGCAAAGCCAACCCTCGCCCGTCACCCAAGCCCGCCCCGCGATGGTCGGCACGATCTCCCCCTCCTCCACCTCGTACCATCCCTCAAAAACCGATCCAATCACGCTCTCCTGCCGCCACACCGCTCCGGGCTCTAACTTTCCATCCGCTGCCAAGCACGCCAACTTGGCGCTCGTCCCAGTGCCGCAGGGCGAACGATCATAAGCCTTCCCCGGGCACAACACAAAGTTCCGGCTGTGGTTCACCGGATCCCCCGGCGGCCCAAAAAATTCCACGTGGTCCACCTCGCCATACCCCGCCGCATTCACCGCCCGCCGCACTTCCCAGGCCTCCGCAGTCAAACTCTCGATGTTCCCCACCGCCAAATCCCCTCGCATCTCCCGCACCAAAAAGAACCAATTCCCCCCCCAGGCCACATCCCCCGTGACCACTCCGTGCCCGGGAATGTTAAGGGAAACTCCCGCCGCGGTGCGCCGCGACGGCACATTGCGCACCGACACCCGCCCGTCCTCGTGCCGCTGCGCCGTCACCGTCCCCACCGAGGTCTCAATCCGATGACTCCCCAGGCCCAGCCTCCCGAGGTGCGCCAAGGTCTCCACTAACCCAATTGTCCCGTGCCCGCACATCCCCAGCACCCCCACGTTGTTGAAGAAGATCACCCCGCACACCGCCTCCGCATCCACCGCTTCTACCACCAGCGCCCCCACCAATACCTCAGACCCGCGCGGCTCGTTGACCACCCCCGCCCGAAAGCCATCAAAGTCCCTAGCAAAACGCTCGGCCCGCTCCGCCACACTCCCCCCGCCCAAGTCCGGCCCCCCCGCGATCACGGTCCGGGTCGGCTCGCCGCCGGTGTGGCTATCAATAATTTGGACCCGCTTCATGGCTTGCCCTCGGTCGCTTTTTCGGTTCCCGGGCGCCACGCAAAGGTCGGCGCCTCCGTCGACTTCCAGCCCGCCATATGCGCCAAGTCCGCCGCCGCCCGGCGCTCCGGCACCTGAAAGGGCTTTTCATACGTCCAAGCCCGCGCCCCAAAAACCTCGCGGCACAGCGCCGCTAGCTCTGGATCGTACTCTACCAACTCCGCGCGCGTGTTGACGTGATTGTGCGAGGCATCGTTCTGCCGATTGTTGCCAAACCAACTCTGCACCCCTTCCGCCCAATACTCCGCCGGATCCGTCGCCGCATAAAAACCCTTCCACCGCCCCAACCCCAAAGCCCGCCCGTAGGCCTGCTTGAGCCGCCCGTCAAAAGTCGGATCCACCGTGTTCAGCCCCATCTGATGAATCGCATGGGCAAATTCGTGAATCAAGATGTTCTCCGTCGCATAGTGGTCCCCCGGAAAAGACAACAAGTTCTCCTCCCCGCAACTCACCGCGAGCGCCTCCGGCCCCGGCCCCAATCCCCGGGCCCGGCGGTCCCAGTAATCCTTGGGCACTAACTCCGCGTGCTCCGGCACATCGGTTGTGTATTCATTGTAGGCCATCACCGCTAGGCGAACCCCATTTTTAGCGAGAGCCGCCCGGATGTCGTCCCGCCCCTCCAAGAGGTGATCCACGATCCACGAAGCCTCCCGCAGCGCTTGGTCCCGCACCTTCCCCGACGACACGATCGGAAATCCCCGGGCGTCCAAATGCTTCTCGTAAAAGGCATTTAACTTGAACTTCTCCCGGGCCTCCGCCCCCACCGGAAACTGAATCGCCTGGCTCCGCGCCATGCCCGCGCCGAGCCACCCGATCATTAAGAAAAGATACCGCGCCTTCATAAATTTAGCCGCGCTGGGGGATGGTCGGCCGGGCCGCGATGCCCGCCCGAATGATCTTCAAGACCGCCTCCCGCTCCGCTCCTTCCAACACCAAGCGCGGCGCCCGCACCCACTCCGCCCCCAAACCGCATTCCTGCACGCACAGTTTGATATACTGCACAAACTTCGGATGCACATCCAAATGCAGCAGCGGGCTAAACCACCGATAGATCGCCCGCGCCTGCGCCCACTCGCCCGCCTGCATCAGTTCCCACAAATACTGGTTCTCCGCCGGAAACGCGATCCCCGTTCCCGCCACCCACCCGTCGATCCCCAAAATCGCACTCTCCAACGCCAAGTCGTCCACCCCCGTGAAAATCGCATACCGATCCCCCACCGTATTGTGCAAATCGGTGATGCGCCGGGTGTTCCCCGAGCTCTCCTTCAAGGCCACAAAATTCGCCTGGTCTGCTAGCTCCGCAAACAACTCCGGGGTGATGTCGTGCCCATAGCTGATCGGATTGTTGTAAATCATGATCGGCAAGCCCGTGGCCCGCGCCACCGTCCGAAAGTGCGCCAAGCTCTCCCGCACATCTGGCGATTTGTAAATCATCGGCGGCATCAACATAAATCCGTCCGCGCCCATCTTCTCGCAGTCCTCCACATACCGACAGGCCTCCCCGCAAGACGATTCCGCCACCCCGCTCAACACCGGCACCCGCCCCGCCACCGCCTTGATCATCGCCTCCATCACCTGCCGCTTCTCCTCCGCCCGCAGCGACTGGTTCTCTCCCAGCGAACCCAAAAAGACCAGCCCCGCGATCCCGCTCGCTATCAGCGCCTCGGCGTGAACAATGGTGGCATCCAAATCCGGCGCGCCATCCGGATTCATTTGTGTAGTGATCGCCGGGAATACGCCGCTCCAGTAAGGTTTCATTTAGGAAAAATCAGGGGTGAACTCTATGGTTGAAGGCCTATAATGGCCCAGGGTTTCCCCGTTGTCTTGACCTCTTCTGCCTCCCCACATGCCAAAAGTTGCACAATTCGACGCCCCCCCCCTGGCCTCCCTCTGCCCCCAAACCATGGTCGAGTTGTTCGAACAACTCCCTGAAGTCGCCTTCTTTGCCAAAGATGCCCTCGGCCGCTACACCGCGGTCAACGCCTCCCTTCTCCGCCGCACCGGCCTCCGCGAGCGCCGCGACCTCCTCGGTAAAACCGTGCGCGATGTCTTCCCCCCAGACCTCGCCGCCCGCTTTGACGCCCAAGACGCCGAAGTCCTCCGCAGCGGCCGCCCCGTCCGCGACCAACTCGAACTCCATTGGTACACCGACCGCCAGCGCGGCTGGTGCCTCACCACTAAATTCCCCCTCCGCGACCCCCGCGGCGCTATCACCGGCCTCGTCGGCATCTCCCGCGACGTCCGCCCGCCCGGCGAAACCCCCGCCGTCCCCGCCGCCGTCGCCCACGCCGTCGCCTGGCTCCAGGAAAACTACCCCTCCCCGCTCACCGCCGCCTCCCTCGCCGCCCAAGCCCATCTCTCCCCCGGCCGCTTCGCCCGCATCACCAAGCGCCTCTTCGCCCTCTCCCCCCAACAAATGATCACCCAAACCCGCCTCCAGGCCGCTGCCGCCCTCCTCGAATCCGGCCCCTCCAGCATCGCCGATATCGCCCTCGCCTGCGGCTTCGCCGACCACAGCGCCTTCACCCGCGCCTTCAAAACCGCCCTCGGCTCCACCCCCTCCCAACACCGCGCCCAACACCGCGCCACCGCCCGCCCCCTCCCCTCCTAGCCTTGCTCCCCCGCCCCATTCCTGCTCCACTCCCCTCCGCAACCCGCCTCCTCCCATGCGCCCGCTCTTTCCCTCCCTCGCCCTCCTCCTCAGCACCGCCCTCGCCCCCGCCGCCCCCTACGCTGACTGGACCCACTCCGGCTCGGTTTTTATCCTAACGACCCCTGAGGGCGCGGACCTCCCCGCCGACGCCGCGGTGGAAAACTTCCCCCTCCTGGTCCGCCTCCAGGCCGACACTTTCGATTTCTCCCAGGCCCAGCCCCAGGGCCAGGACCTCCGCTTCGCCAGCCCCGACGGCACCCCCCTCCCCTATCAAATCGAAAACTGGGACCCCGCCCGCGGCCAGGCCGCGGTCTGGGTGCGCCTTCCCCGCATCCAGGGCAACGCCACCCAGGAATTGCGCCTCTTCTGGGGCCGCCCCGCCGCCGCCAGCGAGTCCTCCGGCCCCGCGGTGTTCAATGAATCTAACGGCTACTGCGCCGTCTGGCACCTCGGCGAGGACCTCAGCTCTAGCTCTAGCCAGCCCCCGCTCAAAAACCAAAACGCGACCTCCGTGCCCGGCCGGATCGGCTCCGCCACCCACTGCGCGGGCCAACAAGGCCTCGACGGCGGCCCGGACATCGCGCACTTCCCCACCGGCTCTGCCCCCCACACCACCCAAGCCTGGTTCCGCGCCGAAAAATCCAATGGCACCATCCTGGCCTGGGGCAACGAGCGCGCCCAAGGCAAAGTGGTGATGCAATTCCGCAGTCCCCCGCACGTCACCATGGATTGCTATTTCTCCGACGCTAACGTCAAAGGCAACACCCCCGTACCCCTCGGCGAATGGGTCCACGTGGTTCATTGCTACGAAAAGGGAAACACCAAACTCTACCTCAACGGCGTGCTCGAGGCCTCTAACTCCGGCCGCGGCGCCCCCCTCAATCTGCAAAACCCCGCCAAGCTCTGGATCGGCGGCTGGTACGGCAACTACGATTTCGTCGGCGACATCGACGAAGTCCGCCTCTCCCAGGTCTCCCGCTCCCCCCACTGGGTCCAGCTGGAATACGCCAATCAAAAAACCCACCAGTCCCTCGTTGGCCCCGTGGTCCCCCCTGGCCACTCTTTCGCCCTCTCCCCAACTCCAGCCACCCTCCGCGAAGGCGAACCCGCCACCTTCACCGCCTCCGTCGGCGGCGCCCAAAAACTCACCTGGATCCTCCAGCGCGGCGACCGCGAAAGCGTCGTCGCGGTCGACCAACTCTCCTTCACCCTCCAGCCCGGCCGCGTCCTCGGCGACCAAGCCCTCACTCTCAAACTCCGCGCCCTCTACCCCAACGGAGTCAAAACCGCGAGCGCCTCCCTCGTGGTCCAGGACACCATCCCCGAACCCACCTTCGCCCTCCAAACTCCCGCTTCCTGGGACGGCCGCAGCCCCCTCGAAATTGTTCCTAACATATCAAGCCCCTCCCCCGACCTCCCTCTCCACTGGAACTGGAAACTCTCCGGCCCCGCCGTCGACCACGCTGCCGAACCCGGAAAGTTGACCCTGCGCCGCGCCCTCGGCAGCGGCCCCCTAACGATCACGCTTTCCCTCGACAACGGCGGCGCCCCCACCGTCCACTCGGCCCTCATCCAGGTCTCCCCCCCTGTTCCCGAACCCTGGATCGCCCGCCAACCCGACGCCGCAGCGCAACCCCAGGATAACCAATTCTATGCCTGCGACGCCGACGGCTTCGGCACCCTCTTCTGCCGCGGCACCCTGGCCACTCCCGCCCCCTCCACCTTCCTCCGCCTCTTCGCCGACGACCACCTCCTTAGCGAAAACACCCAGCCCACCGGATCTAACCATACATACGCCTACGCCCTCAAACTCAAGCCCGGCCTCATTAAGTACCGCATCGAATTCGGCGTCGCCGACCAGATCCTCCACGCCGCCCAAAACCTCGTCTGCGGCGACGCCTTCCTCATCATCGGCCAATCCAACGCCGTCTCCACCGACTGGGGCCAAGACCCCGCCCCCGCCCTCAACCCTTGGGTCCGCACCTTCGGATCCACCAGCGGAGGCCCCGAAGAATCCCGCCTCGCCACCTGGGCCGTCGCCGCAGCCCGCGCCCCCGGCGGCAAAGCCGAAATCGGCTATTGGGGCATGGAGTTAGGCCGCCGCCTCGTCGAAAGCCAAAGCCGCCCCATCTGCCTCATCAACGGCGCCGTCGGCGGCACCCGCATCGACCAACACCAGCGCTCCGCCGCCAACCCCACCGACCCCGCCACCATCTACGGCCGCCTCCTCTGGCGCGTCCGCCAAGCCGGCCTCACCCACGGCATCCGCGGCGTCCTCTGGCACCAGGGCGAAAACGACCAAGGCGCCGACGGCCCCACCGGCGGCTTCGGCTACGAAACCTACCGCGCCTATTTCCACCAACTCGCCGCTTCCTGGAAACAAGACTACCCCAATATCCAACACTTCCACCTCTTCCAAATCTGGCCCAAGTCCTGCAGCATGGGCTTCGACGGCTCCGATAACCGCCTCCGCGAAGTCCAGCGCACCCTCCCCCAGGATTTCTCTAACCTCAGCATCCTCTCCACCCTCGGCATCACCCCCCCAGGCGGCTGCCACTACCCCGCCGCCGGCTACGCCGAATTCGCCCGCCTCCTCACCCCCCTCATGGAACGCCATCACTACGGCAAAACCTTCCCCACTAGCATCACCCCCCCTAACCTCCTCAAAGCCGCCTTCACCTCCCCCGCCCGCGACGCCATCGCCCTCACCTTCGACCAACCCGTCGCCTGGTCCCCCCCACTCGCGACCCAATTTTACCTCGACGGCAAAGAAAACCTCGTCGCCCACGGCCTCCCCGAAGGAAATACCCTAACACTCCATCTGGCGGAACCCAGCGCCGCTACTAACATCACATACCTCGACAGCAAGGACTGGAGCCAAGCCAAACTCCTCCTCGGCGCCAACGGCCTCGCCGCCCTCACCTTCTGCGAAGTCACCCTCGCCGCGCCGTGAACTTGCCTAGCGCGTCCGCCCGCTTGGCGGGTGGGCAGATGGGAATAATGGGAATAATGGGCGTGATGGATTTTAGCGTTTCCCATAATTCCCATTACTCCCCTGATTCCCCTCCCGCTGGGCAAGGCGGGCGCGGGTCATGCGTTCGCGGAGCCCACCCTGCTCTAGAAAATCCTGCTCCAGCCGCTTGAGCGGCTGGTCGAGGAGGTAGTTGGTCTGGTGAATCAGGCAGATGGCGATGTTGGCGATCACCTGTGGCGGACGGGTCACCATAAACTCGCGGTAGAGCTCAAAGCTTTGCGGGGTCTGGCGCCCCAGGCGGCGTACAAATAAGGCCTCCTTAGCATCCTTGTCCCAGATGGCGTGGTCGCGCACCCGGAGGTAGTCGCGGTAGTCGGCGAGAAGTTCTTCCAGGCTGGCCCGACCCACGTTGGTGAGCTTGATCTCGGTTTCCTTCGAGGTCAGGGCAGCTTTGCTGCCTTCGAGGATGTTCTGTTTGCCGGAACGGGCGGACTGGATCATCTGATCCACGGTGCGGTCGCCCCGACCGAGGTATTTGTGGGCGAAGCGGTGCGTGATGTCGTAAACGACCTCGGCTTTTTGAAAGGAGAGCAGGGTCTGGTAATCGCCCCGCGGGGGGAGCATGCGCTCGGGATCAGCTGGGGTAGGCGGGGAATGGGAATCATGGGAAGAATGGGAGTTCTGCTTCCCATTCTTCCCATCCCTCCCAGAATTTTCATGCTCTTTCATAGCAGCGCAGGAGTTTACCCTATCACTTCACCCACCTTTTGGTCAAGTCTGATGAGAACGCGCATTCCGGAGATTTTTCGCCCCCCTCGGATGGGTCTTGCTTTTGCCAGACCGAGCCCTTTATTCGCACTCCCCGCCCCGCCCTGCCCTGCTCCACCGCTGATGAAATACGACGATATCCGAGGCATTCTCCGCTACGTGCCGCAGTTCCGCGGCCAAACCTTTATCGTCCTCATCGATAGCGGCATCATCGAGCACGAGAACATGGCTAACGTCATGCTCGACCTCGCCGTACTCCACTCCCTCAGCATCAAGCTGGTCGTGGTCTTCGGGGCCCGCCACCAAATCACCGACCTCGCCCAGCGCCGCGGCGCCGTCCTCTCCAATGCCGACGCCACCGGCCTCACCGACGATCCCACCCTCGAAATCGCCCTCGACGCCATCAGCCGCCTCACCACCGACCTCATGCAGCAGCTCACCGTGGTCGGCCTTCGCGCCGCGGTGGCCAACGCCGTCGCCGCCCACCCCGCCGGCGTCATCCGCGGCCGCGACCTCGGCAGCACCGGCACCATCGACCGCATCGATGCCCAATCCCTCAAGCTCTTCATCGGCGACGGCATGGTCCCCATCATTCCGCCTCTCGGCTACGAAAAACAGGGCCGCGTCCTCCGCGTCAATTCCGCCGCCGCCGCGGTCGAAGTCGCCATCGCCCTGCGCGCTTCCAAACTCCTCTTCGTCGGCCCCGGCGCCATCGAAGACGCCAGCGGCACCCGCATCCGCCAGCTCTCCGTCGACGAAGCCAAAGCCCTCGCCGCTTCCTCGAGCGAATCCTCCGACAGCCTCAAACTGGTCCAAATCCGCCACGCCGCCCGCGCCTGCGAAGGCGGCGTCCCCCGCGCCCACTTCCTCGACGGCCGCACCGACGACGCCCTCCTCGGCGAACTCTTCAGCATCGAAGGCGTCGGCACCATGATCTACGCCGACGCCTACCAACAAATCCGCCCCGCCCGCAAAGGCGATATCCCCGGCATCATCGGACTCGTCCGCCGCGCCGTCGACGACGAAGAAATCGTCGCCCGCAGTAAACAGGAAATCCGCGAGCGCCTCGGCGACTACTTCGTCCTCGAAGTCGACGGCCAACTCGTCGGCACCGTCATGGTCCGACCCTACCCCGAAGTTAAACTCGCCGAACTCGGCTTCCTCTACATCCGCCCCAGCCACGAAGGCATGGGCTACGGCCGCAAACTCGTCAAATTCGCCGAAAAACGCGCCCGCGAACTCGGCGCCAAAATCCTCTTCGCCCTCAGCACCCAAGCCTACAACTACTTCGGCAACCAACTCGGCTTCCTCCCCGCCCAAGAAGACCTCCTCCCCCCCGACCGCCTTGCCAAACTCCAAAAAAGCGGCCGCAATTCCCGCCTCATGGCCCGCGTCCTCTAAAATACCTCCAAGAGTCTTGCGTAAATGAGACAGCACGACCGAGTTGCCAGTTAAAGGCTTAGGCTTGGCCCAACGCCCATGTCCTACCCAATCGCGGCCGCTCTGCTCCAACGGGGCTGCGCCACCTCAGCCCAGGGCAAGGCCCTGGGTAAGGCAAGGCCGCCAATCCCCGCGTTCTGAAGGAACGCCGCATCCCGACGCCCCGCGGGCTTGTGGCCAATCCAATCCAAAGCCATGCGGCGTTCCTTCAGAACGCACCGCTTTACTCCGAAACCCACCCCGGCG
>CANHIJ010000040.1 GCA_947460575.1 Verrucomicrobiales bacterium
CGCTTGCGCTCCATCACTCAATGGACCGCGCTCCGAAGGCTTCACCCTTCTTTTCTCCAAAAGCGCAGCGCACTATTCAGTCTTTTTTCTTCCTGCTATGAGCAGCTCGTTTGGTTTCCCAACCGCGCTGCTTAAAGCCAAATCTTGCAAAGAACTCCAGTTTCAGGGGGAAAAAATAGCCGCGGGTGAATCTCTTCACTCGCGACTGTCAGTTCCGACCGCTGATCGCCTTGTTTCGGGCGACCCCTTCTTATAACCCACCCTGGAGACTTCGCAAGCTCTTTTGATCTCTTTTTTTAAAAAGTCTCGAAAGCCCGATCACTGTGCCCTACGAAAGGTACCGCGGCGCCCCCCGCTGGCCCCTGGGCGCCCGCCTGGCGGTCTCCTTGGGGAGCGGCCTGCGCGGGGCGAGCGCTTTCCCCGCCCGCCCGCGCTTTTTGCCTTAGGCACCCGGGGCGCCGCGCCCGAGGCTTCGCTGTGATCTGCGCGGCCGGGCGGCCTCGCTTGAGGGTTTCGCGGCCGCGCTGCGGGGGGCGGCATAGAGCCCGCGGCCCTTGAAGCTGTTGGCGGCGGCGCAGGCCAGGGCCAGCGGGGCCAGCAGGCCTGGGCCAAAGAGTTCTAGTCCCATTAGGGCGCAGCTCCAGGGCGTGCGCGCCGCGGCCCCAAAGACCGCCACCATGCCCATGGGTCCCAGCCATTCCCCCGGCAAACCGAGTGGCCCCGCCAAGCTGTGGCCCAGGGCGGCTCCGATGAAGAACAGCGGAGTCACTTCACCTCCCTTAAAGCCGAAGCTGACCGTGGCCAGCGTAAACGCCGCCTTCCAGGCCCAAGCCCAGGGGTCAACGTCGCCCTCCTGAAAAAAGCGCGCCAAGTGCAGCCCGCCCGGGTGCCCCTCCCAGGTGCCCAGCCCCAAGTAGTCGCGGGATCCGCTCAGGTAGACTAGGCCGATCACCGCGAGCCCGCCCAGCACTGGACGCCAGGGGGACCGGGGCACGACGCGCCGCAGGGCGAGCTGCAATCCCTGGGAAGCGGCCACAAATCCCCGAGCTGCCAGTCCGAAGGCCCAGCCCGCCACCAGCACTTTTCCCCAGGCCTGCAGATTGCCCTCGGGAAAGCCGCTGGGGTGGGGCCAGCTTCCGTGGCGCCCCCCCCAGGCCTGACAAACCCAGTCCGCCAGCAAGGCCGCGCCCAGGCACCACGGCCCTTCGCCCCAATGCCCCCGGCGGCGGCGCAGCACTTCGAGAGCAAAGGCCGCTCCCGCCCACGGCGTGCCGAAAACGGCCCCAAACCCCGCCGCCATCCCCGCCATCAGCAAGCCCGCCCGGCCCTCGGGCGCGACGGCAAAATGCCGCGCCACCATACCCCCCAGACTTCCTCCCATCTGCAGCGCCGTGCCCTCCCGCCCCGCGGATCCCCCGCCGAGATGGGTCCCCAGCGTCCCCAGCAAAATCAGGGGCGCCATCCGCGCGGGCACCCCTTGGCCCGGCTCGTCGATCTCCTCTAATAAAAGGCTCGTCCCCGCCTCGGCGCGCCCGCCCAGCTTTATATAAAGCAGCGCCACCGCCCCGCCCAACCCCGGCAACAGCCAGAGCAGCCAGGGTTGCCCCCAGCGCAGCCGCGTCACCGCGTCCAAACTCCAGAGGAAAAAAGCGCCCGCCGATCCCGCCAACCCCGCCGTCGCCGCCACCAGCCCGGCCTTTTTTAGGCCGTCTCGCAAAAAGGGACGAATGATCGCGCGCACGGCACGGTCTTAGGCTGGGCCTCGGCCCGCCGCGAACGCAAAATGCCCCGGCCTATCGACTCGGTCCGGCGCCCGCCGCCCCCCCGTTCCCTCCCCTTGCATCCCCCGCCGTCCCTGACATCCCTCTTGCATGGCCCCAGCCCCCTTTAAGCACCTCGAGACCTGCCAGACGGCCCACCAGTCGGTCGCGGTCTGGGGAAATGGCGAGGAGGTTGAATTTCGCGTCACCGGGGCTATTCACGCCTGGTGGGGGCGCGCGCAATTTCTCACAGGCTTGGCCTGGGACGCGATTGCCGCGGGGGTGCTGAGCCATCCCTCCCGGGCGCCGCGCTCGCTTCTCATGTTGGGCCTCGGCGGCGGGACCAGCTTGCGGACCCTCCAGCACCTCTGCCCCCAGCTGGCGGTCACGGCGGTGGAAATCGACCCCGAAATGGTCGCCCTGGCGCGCCGCCACATGGACCTGGACGCGCTCGGCATGGAGCTCGTGGTCGGCGACGCCTACGCCTGGCTCCGGGCCAACCGCCAAGCCTTTGACGTAGTCTTCGACGACGTCTACGGCGTCACCTCCACCGATGTCGCCCGGCCCCTCGCCTCCCCCGAATCCCTCCTTCCGGACTTAGCCCGCAGCCTCCAACCAGCCGGCATCTTTGCCGCCAACCTGGTCACCGGCCCCGGCCACCGCCGCGTGCAGAGCGAATTCCGCCGCTTTTTCCGAGAGAATTTCGCGGAAGTCCGCTCCATCACCACCCCTGCCAGCCTCAACGAGTGCCTGGTCGGGGGGCCGCAGTTGCGCCCCTGGCAGCCATTGCGCGCGCTCGCCCAGGCCTTTCCGGCGGACGCCGACTATTCCTACTGGCGCCAACTCCGGGCCCGCCGCCTCGGCGCGCCGCCATCTGCCGCGGGAGATTCCGACCCGGCCCCGGCGCGCTGAAAGATTCTCCGCCGGGCGCGCGTCCCCCATGGCACTTTCTCCTCTCCCCATGTCGCCCCCCCCCGGCACCCTCCCCGCCTCCGCCGACCAGCTGTTGGACCTCTTGATGCCGCTGGTTTTTTTCTATGAGCAACTCGGACTGGCCCTGCCCCCGGTGGCTTTCGTGGAGGGCCCGGCCATGCCGGAACCCCAGCGGCATTTGCTGGTCCACGCCAGCGACATGACCCCGCGCCTGCGCGAGCACCACGGCGGCCCCCCGCGGCTTCGGGTCGTCTCCTCTCAGCGCACCGAAGACTACGTGATCCGCGAAGTAGTCCTCAGCTGCGGCGACCGCCCCGTGGAGTACGGGGCCATCGGCATTCACCTGCAAGGCTTTCCCCCCCACGTCAAAACCCTCATCCGCGATGGACTCACCCCTCTTGGGGCCATCCTAGAAACCGAAGGGGTGCCCCACTCCAGCGCGCCCAGCGGTTATTTTCAGCTCGAAGCCGATGCCCACATGGCCGAACTCTTGGGCACCGCTCCAGGAACTCCCCTATTTGGCCGCTGCAATGTCCTCAGCCACGCCGACGGCACCGCCTTCGCCGACATCGTCGAAGTGCTCCCTCCCCCCTGAGCGCCGACGCCCCCGCCCCCGCGGCCGCTTCTCCGCCTTCCACTCAGGGCCTCCGCGGGATTTCCCGAGCCGCTCCGCGAAGTCGCCGCCGCCCCCCACCGCGCCCCATTGCTTCTTGACCCGCCGCCCCGCGAGCCCCAACCTGCCCCCAATGGCGGCCCTGAAATCCATCGAATTCGCCATAGACCTGAAATCGCTCAGCAAGGTCTACCCCAACGGCGTGCAGGCCCTCGACCACCTCTCCCTCCGGGTCCGCCGCGGCGAAATCTACGGCCTCCTCGGCCCCAACGGAGCGGGCAAAAGCACCCTCATCAAGTGCCTCACCGGCCTCGTCCATCCCACCGCCTGCCGCGGCTCCGTCCTCGGATTCCCCGTCGGAGATCCCGAGGTCAACCGCCTCCTTGGGTACCTCCCCGAAAACGCCTCCTGGCCCGAGCACCTCACCGCGGAGCAAGTCCTCCACTTCGCCGGGCGACTCCACGGCCTCGTCTCCCGCGAGCGCACCCGCCGCGTTCGCGAACTCCTCCTCCTCACCGGCCTAGAGGCCTGGAGCCACGACCGACCGCAGCATTTCAGCAAGGGAATGCGCCAGCGCCTTGGGGTGGCCTACGCCCTCATGGGCAATCCCGAGCTCATCTTTCTCGACGAGCCCACCGACGGCGTCGACCCAGTGGGGCGCAAGGAAATGCGCGACCTGATCCGGGGCCTCAAGCGCGAGGGCAAAACCGTCTTCGTCAACAGCCACCTCCTCGATGAACTCGAGATCATCTGCGACCGCATGGCCATCCTGATGCGCGGCCGCGTGGTGCGCCACGGCTCGCTCGAGGAACTCACCCTCGAAAGCTGCCGCTACGAAATCGCCGTTGTCGGCAACCTCCTGGAAGATCCCGGACTGCTCGACCTAGTGCAGCGCCTCGGCGGCACCGTGGCCCTGGGCCCGGAAGCTTTGGAAAGCCGCATCGACCTCCCCACCCGCCGCCCTCAACTCGTCCAGCCCGTCATCGACGCCCTCCGCCAGGAAGGCTACTTGCTCCTCTCCGTCGCCCCCGCCCGCCAATCCCTCGAAGACCTCTTCCTCGAAGCCATCCGCAGCGGCGGGCAGTTCGCCCAGCGCGAACCAAGGGACTGATCCCCTAGCGCCGCGCCTAATATAGGCCTATCGGTCTCGATCCACTCCAACCCCCCAGCCGATTGAGCGCCCTCTTCGCCCTCGCCTCTGACACCTTGACCCTGCTCTGCCGACGGCGGCTCTTCTGGCTCAACATCTGGCTTTCCGTGGCCGTGGTCCTCGCCGTCGCCTCCATGAGCTGCCGCCCAGACGGCCTCTCCTTCGGCTTTGGCCTCAAGTCTTGGCCCAGCAGCTATCTCACCAAAGGCTCGCCCTGGGAAACGACCCTCTATTTCGGCGTAGTACGCCGCACCGCCCAATGGTGGATCGTCGGCGCCGCCCCCTTCCTGGCCCTCTTCAGCATGGCCACGGTCTTGCCCAAAACCCTCAAATCCGGCCAGGCCGCCCTCGTCTTCACTAAGTCCCGCGGCCGCACCGAAGTCCTGCTCGGCCGCTTCCTCGGCGGCCTCCTCTTCGCCGCCATCCCCGCCTTGATCTCCGCCTTCGGCCTCTTCCTCACCCTCGGCTGGCGCCTCGGCGTCTGGGAATCCAGGCTCTTCCTCGCGGTGCCCTTTGCCCTCCTTCTCTTCGCCGCCCTCGCCGCCGTCGCCGTCCTGCTCGGCGTCCTCACCAAATCTTCCTCTACCGCCCTCGCCGTGACCCTCCTCTTCGCCGTCAGCGTCTTCGCCCTCCAAGACGCCGCCTCCCGCCCATCCCCCTCCGACGACGAAAACGAAATCAAAGGCCTGATGCACTCCGCCTCCGGGGGCCTGGTGGCCCTCCAATCCTTCGCCTGGCCCCTTCCCCGCACCCAGGAACTCATGGAGGGCATGGATCGGCTCCTCGGCCTCCGCTCTCCCCTTCTCTTCCGCGACCTCGTGCGGCGCTGGCGGATCGGGAAACTCCGCGTCGGCGCCGCCGCCACCCAAGTCCTCGAAGCCAACCAAGACGCCCCCGCCGAACCCCTCACTCCGCTCAAATTGAGCGAAGCCATCCTGGTCACGGCCGGCTTCTCCAGCCTCACCCTCCTAGCCGCAGCCATGCTCCTCAACCGGCGCGACCTCTAGCCTCGCCCCCCATGTCCCCTCCCCCCCCGCCCGACCCCTCCTCCATCGACCCCGCCCTCCTCCTCGAAGCCTACGCCTCCGGCCTCTTCCCCATGGCCATGGAGGACGGCTCCCTGAGCTGGTTCTCCCCAGACCCCCGCGGCATCATTCCCATCTACGATTTCCACATCCCCCGCGGCCTCCGCAAAACCCTCCGGCACAACCCCTTCGAAATCCGCGTCAACTCCGCTTTCGCCGAAACCCTCCGCGGCTGCGCCGACCGCGAGTCCACCTGGATCAGCGAACCCATCCACCGCAGCTACCTCGCCTTGCACCACCTCGGCTACGCCCACTCCGTCGAAGTCTGGCAAGACCAAACCCTCGTCGGCGGCCTCTACGGGGTTTCCCTCGGCGGCGCCTTCTTCGGCGAAAGCATGTTCAGCCGCGTCCCCAACGCCTCCAAAGTCGCCCTCGCCGCCCTCGTCAGCCGCCTCCAAGCGCGCGGCTACGCCCTCCTCGATACCCAGTGGGTCACCGAGCACCTCACCCAGTTCGGCGCCCACGAGATCCCCCGCTCCGCCTACCTCAAAGCCCTGCGCCAAGCCCTGCCCCGGACCTGTACGTTTACTTAACCTCCAGAATAACTCTTGCGTAAGTTACCCCGCGGGAGCGATTTAGGAACCCAAGGCTGGTACTTGACCCAACGCCAATGGCCTCCCCAATGGCACCAGATCTGCCCCAAAGGGGCATCTCTGGATGCCCATGATCTGGGAAGGGAAGGCGCCACAAGCGATCAGACCGCGTCTGCGAGTTACTTCCCGTCCCCAGCGGCCCCGCGCCGCTTCCTTGCTAAAAACGGGAGTTGAAATGCGACCTCAGGGTCTTTTTCGTGATAGGTGCGGGGAATGAGCCGTTTTTCTTCGCCTCAGGAGGCTCACCCGTTGGGTGAGTCCCTTTCGCCGTCAAAAGCCCCCACCGCATCGTGGCCGGTGGACACGCCCGGCGGCGATGCCGGAGGCATCCTAGCGGGTAGCCGGTGGTTAGCGCAGCGACACCACCGGATCCCATTCCCACGAGAGCCCGCACCCCGGCAGGGGTGCCAGCGCGGCAGCCCCCCCAAAAACCCACGCGCGAAAAGAAAGCCTCCCGCGCCAGCGCTCCGCGCCCCCCGCATACGATAGTCAACTCACGATTTTAGGCTTAAGCTCCGCCCCTCAGCGCCCCGCCCGCCGCCGCACCATTCCCAAAAACTGCTCGGCCTCCTCCACCCGCAGCGCGCTCGCCAGGGCAAAATAGGCCCCCCCCGCCGCCGCCACTACCGCCCCCAGCGAGAGCGCCCGCCGCCCCAGCCCAAACGCCCCCCAGCCCTCCAGCAGCCAGTGCTGGCCCGCCCAAGCCACCCCCGCCAGCAGCGCCGCCGACGGGACCAACTTAACCAAGGTCCACCACAACTTTCCCGTTTCTAACCCGCCCGCAATCCGCCCCATCATCCCGTACAGCAGCCCACAGTTCGTCGCCGCGATCACCGCCGTCGACAGCGCCAAGTACTCGTGTCCCAAGTGAAAGTGAAATACAAATAGCGAATTCAATCCCGCATTCAGCGCGATCGAACCCAGCGCCACATACATCGGGATAAAGCGCCGGTTAATCGCCGTAAACGCCGGCTGGATCACTTTGATGCACGCATAAAAAACTAATCCCACCGCATACCACCGCAGCGCCGCCGCCGTCGCCAAGGTCTCGTAGTGGCTGAATTTCCCCCGCTCATACAACAGCGATATGATCGGCTCCGCCAGCACCCACAACCCCGCCGCCGAGGGCAAGGTCAAAAATAACACCAGCCGATTCCCCGCCCCCAACACGCTGCGGAATTTGTCGGTAATCCCCTCCGTGGCCACTCCCGACAACACCGGCAGGGTCACCGTCGCCACCGCCACCCCAAATACCCCCAGCGGCAATTGCATCAGCCGGAACGCATAGTTCAACCACGACACCGGCCCATCCTTCAAATCCAAATGCGAAGCAAAGATCGTGTTCAATAGCACATTCACCTGCACCGCGCTCCCCGCGATCACCGCCGGCCACATCAATCGCAATATCCGCTTCACTCCCGCATCCCCCCAGTCCCGGCTAAACTCAAAACGATACCCCAACTTCCACAGCGACGGCAATTGCACGCAGAGTTGCGCCAACCCGCCCAACAGCGTCCCCACACTAAACCCGATCATCGCCTTCCACCCAAAACTCGGGTCCATCAGCCATCCAATCCCCGCTCCCCCCACGATGCTGACAATGTTGAAAAAACTGCTCGCCATCGCCGGCACCCCGTACACCCGCTTGGCATTCAAAATCCCCATCACCAAGGCCGCCAACGACACCATCAAAATAAATGGGTACATCACCTGCGCCAAGGTCACCGTGTAAGGGATCTTCCACTCCTCCGCCGCCCACCCCCCCGCCAGCAGCCGCACGATCCACGGCGATAGCAATACCCCCCCCAGCGATATCAAACTCATAAACACCACCGCCAAACTCAAAATGCGGTGCGCCAATTGCCACGCCGCCCCATCCCCCTCGGTCTTCAGCTTCTGCGAAAATACCGTCACAAACGCCGTACTCAAGGCCCCCTCCGCAAATAAATCCCGCAACATGTTCGGCGTGCGGAACGCCACCGTAAAACAATCCCGCAATCCCGGCGCAAATAGCGCCGCAAAGATCAACTCCCGCACCAATCCCAACACCCGACTACACAAAATCGCCAGCGCCACCACCCCGGTGGCCTTGGCCCCCGCCGCCCGCTCCTCGGACCGCGCCGCCACCACAGCGGCCCCCACTTCAGAAGCATTTGATTCAGAGGATGTAGACATGACGCGCAATTAGGGGGCAAAACAAAGCAGGCAGAAACAATCCCCTCATCCCACACCGCCCCCTCCCCACCGTCAACCGCAGCCGCCCCCCACCCTCCCATGAAGCTCCTCGCCCCCCTCCTCCTCGCCACCTCCCTCAGCCTCCGCGCCGCCCCCGCCACGCTCCCCAGCCCCGACCAAGCTGAATCCCGCATCGCTCCCCCCTACGCCGACGCCCCAGAACTCACCGTCTCCGCCTCCACCCCCCGCGGCCAAGTCCACACCCTCACGCTCCGCTCCACCGACAGCAAAATCTACCCCGGCATCGCCAAAAACCAACCCGGCACCGTCCCCTACCAACGCCAGGTCGCCGTCTACGTCCCCGCCGCTTACCCACCCGGCCATCCCGCCCCCCTTCTCATTGCCCAAGACGGCCTCGGCTACCGCGATATCCTCCCTCCCATCCTCGACAACCTCATCGCTCAACACAAAGTCCCTCCCCTCATCGCCATCCTCATCAACTCCGGCGGCGGCGACGCCCAAGGCAGCCAGCGCGGCCTCGAATACGATACCCTCTCGCCCACCTACGCCGAGTTCATCGAAACCGAGGTCCTCCCCAACATCGCCGCCCAATTCCACCTCGCCTTCTCCACCAATCCCGCGCACCGCGCCACCATGGGTGGCAGCTCCGGCGGCGCCGCTGCCTTCACCATGGCCTGGTTCCGACCCGACCTCTACCACCGCGTCCTCACCTACTCCGGCACCTACGTCAATCAACAGTCGCCCCCCAACCCCGCCCTCCCCAACGGCGCCTGGGAATACCACCAACACCTCGTCCCCCAGGCCGAAAAAAAACCCCTCCGCATCTGGCTCGAAGTCAGCGAAAACGACAACGGTGCCTCCCTCGACGAAGCCTCCCTCCACAATTGGGTCCTCGCCAATCAACGCCTCGCCGCCGCTCTCCAAACCAAGGGCTACCCCTACCGCTACGTCTTCGCCCAAGCCGCCGGCCACACCGACGGCCGCGTCACCCGCCAAACCCTCCCCGAGGCCCTCACCTGGCTCTGGCAGGACTTCGCCCCGTGACCTCCCCCTCAAAAAAAACGCGCCCTCCAGCCCCAGGCCCCGCCCTAGGGAAACGGCCTGGCACCCTCTAGGGAAGCGGCAGGGCTAGATTTGAATTTCCCCCCTGGTCGACTCCGGCTATTCTCCTGGGAGCCCCTTTCCCCTTTTTCCAGCAGCGCCATGCCCTCCCCCCTCCTCCCTGCCCTCCGCCGCCTCCTCGGCATCGGCGCCCTCCTCCCCACCGCGCTGCTCGCCCAGCCCCTCATCTCCGAAATCATGTACCACCCCCCAGGCCCCGAGGAGGACCTGGCTCAAGAGTGGCTCGAACTCCACAACCCCACCCCCCAGGACCTCGACCTCAGCCATTATCGCTTTTCCCAGGGCATCACCTTCACCCTCCCCCCGGGCACCCGCCTCGCCCCCAACGGCTACCTCGTCGTCGCCGCCCAAGTCGATGCCTTCCAAAAAGCCCACCCCGGCTTCGGCGGACCCCTTGTCGGCGGCTGGACCGGACACCTCAGCAACGCCGGGGAACAAATCCAGCTCGACGACGCCCTCGGCCACAAAGTCAATGACCTCAGCTACGCCAGCGAGGGCGACTGGGCCATCCGCGCCCGCGGCCCCCTCAGCTTCGGACACCGCGGCTGGGATTGGCTCAACCCCGCCGACGGCAGCGGCTCCTCCGCCGAGTTGCGCCAACCCGCCCTCGGCAATGGCAGCGCCCAAAATTGGGCCCCCAGCAGCGCCCCCGGCGGCAGCCCTGGCGCCCCCAACTCCACCTCCTCGCCAGACCTCGCCCCCCTCATCAAAAACCCCCAGCACCGCCCCCTCCTCCCCCTCCCCAGCGACCCCGTCACCATCTCCTGCTCCCTCGAAGACGAAGCCCCCAACCCCACCGCCACCCTGCACTGGCGCCTCGACGGCACCACCCCCTTCCTCACCGCCCCTCTCCTCGACCCCGACCAAGACGGTACCTTCGAGGCCACCATTCCCCCCTCCCCCCCCTCCTCCGTCGTCGAGTGGTTCCTCTCCGCCAGCGACTCCACCCAAACCCGCACCTGGCCCGCCCCCGCCCAAACCAGCCCCCCAGGAACCGATCCCCCCACCTTCGATCAGGCCGTCAACGCCCTCTACCAAGTCGAGCCCAGCGACGTCCCCAACCCCGCCTTCCACCCGCCCGGCACTCCCCCGCTCTATCGCCTCATCCTCACCGCCGCCGACCTCCGCGAAATCACCCAACTCCAAACCACCAGCGGCCAGGAGGACTCCCGCGCCGCCTTCCCCTGCCACTTCATTTCCCGCGACGGCACCGGCCTCCAATCCCGCTCCCAAGCCTCCCTGCGAAACCGCGGCTTCGGTTCCGCCCTCGGCCCCCCCAATAATTTCCACCTCGCCTTTGCCTCCGATAATCCCTGGGAAGACCGCTCCGCCTTGGCCCTCAATTGCCAATTCCCCTACTCCCAAATGCTCGGCCAGGCCGCCCTCGCTACCGCCGGCCTTCCCACCCAAGACGCCGCCATCGCCGCCCTCCGCCTCAACGGCGCCAACCTCGCCCAGCTCGGCCCCCGCATGTACGGCCACTACGCCCGCCTCGAGGGCCGCGACGCCCACTGGGTCCAACGCCACTTCCCCAGCGACCCCCTAGGCAATCTCTACCGCCTCGACGACCACAACCCCGGCCCCCTCAATTCCCCCCCCGCTAACCTCGGTAGCGGCGAATTCCTCCACGAAGGATCCGACCCCGCCGCCTACTCCGACACTTTCCTCAAAGAGACCAATCGGGACGCTAACGACTACCGCGACCTGGCTCAGTTCACCCGCATCGTCAGCGCCCCCCCCTCCGGCGGCACCCCCACCCAGCCCGCCATCCCCGACGCCGCCTACCCCGAAGCCGTCGCCGCCGTCCTCGACCTTGACCAATTCTACCGCTTCCTCGCCGCCGACGCCCTCATCGGCAACCAAGAGGGCGGCCTCCAAAGCGGCCGCGCCGACGACGTCTCCCTCTACCGCGGCCTCATCGACCCCCGCTTTCGCTTCATTCCCCACGACCTCGACGACTGCTTCGACATCGGCGAAGGCGTCGGCAACCCCGTGACCCGCTCCCTCTTCAGCTACGACACCACCAGCGGCGGCGTCGCCGGCCTCACCCGCCTCTTTAATCATCCCCAACTCCTCCCCCGCTACTACCGCGCCGTCCTCGACGCCCTCGACTCCTGGTTCAACCACCCCACCCTCGACCCCCTCATCGACCAACTCCTCGCCGATTGGGTCCCCCCCACCGACGGCAGCGCCGCCGCGCCCAACCGCGGCATCGCCGAAATCAAAGCCTATATCGACGCCCGCCGCGCCAACATCCTCAGCCAAATCCAGCAAACGAACTCCCTCCGCGCGGTCGGCTCAAGCACTTCCCCAGAAGGCTATCCCCTCACCGCCACTGGGGCCCTCGCCCTCAGCGGCACCTTCCAGGTGGCCCACACCTACGCCATCACCGTCAACGGCCAGCCTGCGCAGCAGTTCTACCGCGACGCCAGCCCCGACCTCGCGGGCACCTGGAAAATGGCCGTGCCCCCCGGTGGCGGCGGCATCCTTCACCCCGGCCTGAACCAAGTCGCCGTGGCCTTCCTCGGCTCCTCCGGCCAAGTCCTGGAGCGCCTCACCGCCCCCGTCTTCTACCAGGCCCCCAGCGCCGGGACCCCCATCAGCGGCACCCTAGCCAGCCCCGGAACCCTCGTCCTCACCGCCCCCGACAGCTATGTCCCCGGCGTTCCCGTCCTCGTCCGCGTCGACCTCTTAGACAGCGAAGGCCAACTCAACCGCGCCGCCTGGAACTCCACCGCCGCCCTCACCGCCACCAACGGAACCGTCCTCACCCCCTCCGCGATCTCCCTCACCAACGGCCGGGGCAGCGCCCTCCTCACCTTTGGCGGCAGCAGCGGCGGCTCCCTCACACTCTTTGCCTACGGCAGCGGCGGCACCGGCTCCGCCAATAGCGGCGCCCCCGGCTCCCCCTGGAAAGCCCTCACCAATCTCACCACCACTTCCATCGCCGCCGTCCCCCCAACCTGGAAAGACGAAGCCTTCGACGACTCCGCCTGGCCCACCCTCCTCAGCCAAACCGGCTACGGCGACGGCGACGAAAACGCCCCCTTCCCCAGAGTCGACTACAACCCCACTTCCCCCGGCACCCAAAGCGCCCCCGCCTACCTCTTCCGCTCCACCTTCACTATCCCCGACCCCTCCCAAATCGCCTCCCTCACCGGACAAGTCAAATTCGACGACACCTGCGCCGTCTACGTCAATGGACAACAAATCTACCGCCACAGCGACCTCTCCCCTAACGCCGCCCTCACCGAGTTTTCCGAAACCACCACCCCCACCACCCGAGAAAACGCCACCGCCGACCTCACCGTCCCCCTCGCCCTCCTCCGCCCAGGCCCCAACACCATCGCGGTCGAAGTCCATCAACACGACAGCGCCAGCTCCGACGTCACTTTCGACCTCCGCCTCGCCGCCGCCCTCCTCTCCCCCAACCCCGGAAATTTTAGCCTCACCGCCTCCGCCGACGGCCTCGCCGCCACCAAAAACCTAACGTCCCTAGCCGACGCCCCCGCCACCACCGCCTCCGGCACCCTCCCCCCCGGCCCTACCACTTGGAGCGGCCTCGTCCGCGTCACCGGCGACCTCACCGTCCCCGCCGGAGCCACCCTCGCCATCGCCCCCGGCACCCACGTCCTCCTCACCGGCACCGCCGCTCCCGGCGACGCCTCCGGCACTGACATCATCGTCAACGGCGGCACTCTAGCCATCAATGGCACCCTAGCCCAACCCGTCAGCCTAACGGCCGCTGACCCCGCTACCCGCTGGGGCCAAATCTACCTCCAAGGCGCCCAGCCCACCCACTGCTCCTTCCTCCTCCTCTCCCACGCCGGCCACGCCCCCGGCCAAGGCCACGCCAATAAAGGACCCCTCTTCCGCCTCCAGGACTCCCACCTCGCCCTCGACGACTGCGCCCTCGGCGACTCCCCCGCCAAGGGCCTCCTCTCCTCCGGAGCCTGCGACCTCACCATGAATCGCACCCTCCTCGCCCGCCTCATCACCGGCCCCGAAACCGGCGACGGCACGTCCCTTGTCCTAACTGACTGCCACATTCAGGACATCCTCCCCCACTTCCGCGAAAGCAACGACCCCACCCCCGACGACGAAGACGCCCTCTACGTCCACAACGCCCCCGGCCGCACCGCCCTGATCCAACGCTGCGTCTTCGCCCGCTGCGGCGACGACCTCTTCGACTGCCTCGGCGGCCCCATCACCGTCGCCGACTCCATCCTCCGCCAAGGCTGGGACAAGGGCATTTCCCTCCTCAACAACGACCTCACCCTCACCCGCACCCTCATCGTCGACTGCGACAAAGCTATCGTCCCCAAATCCAATACCGCCTCCGTCCGCCGCATCGCCCTCGACCGCTGCACCCTCGTCAGCGAAAACCACAACACTACCCTCCCGCCCTGGGGCTACGCCATCCCCCCCACTTCCCCCGACGCCGACTCCCCCAGCACTGGCCTCTACACTCAAAATAAGGTCGGCCAAAGCCACCCCGACGCCACCCTCGCCATCAGCGCCGTCAATTGCCTCATCCTCGCCGAATCCCCCGTCCTCGTCGACGCCCCCTACCAACCCGAGGCCACCGCCGTCAGCTACAGCCACACCCGCGACACCGACTCCCCCGCCACCCCCCCCTGGCCCGGCACCGGCAACAGCAGCGCCGACCCCCGCTTCGTCAGCCCCGCCAACGGCGACTACCACCTCTCGCCCACCTCCCCCGCGATCAATGCCGGCGACCCCTCCACCGCCGACCCCGACGGCTCCCCCGCCGACCAAGGCGCCCTCCCCACCGGCGCCCCCGGCGGCACCGGCACCGCCCCCGGCCTGATCCGCTGGACCACCGCGGGAAGCCCCTACCATATCACCGCTAACGCTACCCTGCCCGCCCACCTCACGCTCCGCATCGACCCCGGCGTCAGCGTCTGGTTTAACCAAAACACCCGCCTAACTATCAACGGCCGCCTCCTCGCCGAAGGCACCGCCGACCGCCGCATCGTCTTCAGCCACCCCCCAGGCACCGTCCTCACCTCCGATGTCGACCCCATCAAAAATGGCACCCAAACCGGAGCTCCCAAGTGGGGCGGCATCCGCATCTACGACTCCCTGGCCCTAGAAAACGTGGTCCGCTATTGCGACTTCATTAACGCCCAAGGCACCAGCACCAGCGGGCCCGACAACTTCGGCAGCATCGGCTTTATCCGCTCCCGCGGCTGGGTCGATAACTGCACCTGGGCTGGCACCCACCTCCGCATGTGCTATGGCAGAAATAGCATCATGACCGTGACCCACAATGTCTTCCCCGACATGTTCATCCTCGACCCCGTTCTCGGCCGGATCGAAAATACCACCGACTTCGTCCCCAGCGCCGACAACAACCAGGAACCCCTCAAAGTCGAATACCCCACCACCGATCCCGAAGTCGCTAACAACACCGCATATCCTAACGGCCAACCCTACGGCGGCCACTGGCGCGTCTACTACAACGACTTCCATGGCAACCGCGGCCACAACGACGTCTTCGACGCCGACAGCGGCCGCTGGGGCCAGCCCGGCCAGTTCCTCCTCGACTGCCGCTACAATTGGTTCCACGGCCTCAGCGGCGACGAACACATCGACCTCGGCGGCGACGCCTACATCGCCAGCAATACCTTCGAGCGCGCCACCAAAGACCAATGGACCAGCGACACCGGGTATTCTAACGCGATCAGCTCCGGCGACAAAGGCAGCGGCACCACCATCCTCCTCGCCCGCAACCGCTGCTTCGACCTCGACCACGTCATCAATTGCAAGCTCGGCACCGCCGCCATCTTCGAACACAACACCGTCGCCCGCCTCAACCCCGACTTCACCTACGCCTCTGGCTCATTTACCCAAAACGTCAAATGCGCCCCGGTCAATTTCTTCATCCCCGAAGACGGCTCCAATCCCAGCTACGGCGACGGTGCCTACCTCGGCTATAACCTCATCAGCAACGTCCCCCGCCTCTTCAGCGGCGCCGACTCCCGCAAGGTCGCCGGCCTTCCCACCAACGACATCACCACCAAAATTGAATTCCACCACAACCTCCTCAGCCTCATCGCCGACCCCGCCATCGGACCCAATCACCCCGGCACTGTCTTCGACAGCAACTACGGACCTAACGAAGCAGGACAACCCGGCTTCATCGACCAATCCACCAACGATTTCTCCCTCCGCCTCGACTCCCCCGCCCGCGGCAGCGCTCCCGGCGACCTCAGCTACGGCGCCGAGATTCCGGAATGGGCCTATTTGATAGGCGGGCCAAGCGGTTCCACCTCCGCCCCCTCCGCCACATTCACCGTGGGCGGCCCCGGCATCGTCGCCTACCAATGGCGCCTCAACGGCGGCCCCTGGAGCCCCCCCATCCAAATCGGCAGCGGCGGCGTCATGCCCCGCGGTGCCACCCCCACCCAGCGCCAAAGCGTCCTCCGCCTCGCCGACCTCACCCCCGGCCCCCAAGTCCTCGAAGTCCTCGGCCAAGACATGGCCGGCAATTGGCAACACGCCGACCCCGCCCGCGCCCTCGAAGGCCTCCCCCAAGCCCTCCCCACCTCCCGCTCCTGGACCATCGACCCCAACCTCCCGATCCGCCTCAGCGAAGTCGTCGCCCACGGCCGCGACACCATCGAACTCCACAACCCCAGCACCACCACCCAAGACCTCGGCGGCTGGCGCCTAACCGACCATGCCAACGGCCAGGACGGCTACCTCATCCCCCCCGGCACCCTCCTGCCCGCCGACCAATACCTCGTCCTCGACGCCCTCCGCACCGGCTTCGGCCTCGATGCCGACGGCGACGCCGTCTTCCTCTTCGACCCCTCCCTTGCCCTCCGCGACAGCCTGAGGTTCGGCACTCAAGCCCCCGGCTATAGCCTCGCCCGCGACCCCGCCACCGACACCTGGACCCTCGCCCTCCCCACCCCTTCCGCCCCTAACCGACGCGCCCAACTCGGCGACCCCCGCGACCTCCGCCTCAGCGAATGGTTCGCCGCCCCCGCCGTCCGCTACCCCACCGATTGGCTAGAACTGGTCAACCGCTCCCCCCTTCCCGTCAGCCTGGCAGGCGTCACCCTCACGGATAATCCTGCGGTCGGCGCTCCCGCCCACGCCTTCGCCCCCCTCAGCTTCCTCGCCCCCGGCGGCTACGCCGTCTATCTAGCCGATAGCCGCCCCCAAGACGGCCCCGCCCACCTCAGCTTCTCCCTCGACGCCCAACAAGACGAACTCGTCCTCGCCTCCGGGGGCACCGTGATCGACCGCGCCACCTTCGGCCCCGCCACCCTCGATTGGTCCACCGCCCGCACCAGCTCCGGCATCGCCACCCCCCGCGAGGTGCCCACCCGCGGCTTTGACCTCGCCCCCACCGATCCCGCCTGGAGCAATGCCCAAGCTCTCCAACAAAACCTCCGCCTCACCGAAATCATGTTTCACCCCATCGGCGGATCCGACTTCGAGTATATCGAACTCACTAACACCGGAATCACGCCCCTCGACCTCGACGGCGTCCGCTTCACCGAAGGCATCGCCTTCAGCTTCGGTCCCACTACTCTAGCCCCCGGCGCCCACCTCGTCCTCGCCGCCCAAGAGGCCGCCTTCCTCAGCCGCTACGGACCCACCCCCACCCTCGCTGGGCACTTCACCGGCAAACTCGACAACTCCGGCGAAACCCTCGGCCTCACCCTTCCCCCGCCCTTCGACGGCCACATCCTCCGCTTCGCCTATCAAAACTCCTGGTTCCCCGCCGCCGATGGCTCGGGCCGATCCCTGGAACTTCTCAGCCCCTTCACCGCCCCCAACCGCTTCGACAACGCTGCCAGTTGGGCCCCCAGCTCCGCCCTCTACGGCAGCCCCGCCGACCTCGCCGCCCCCGAACCCAACCGCTTCGCCCAGTGGGCCGCCTTCTACCAACTCCCCGCCTCCCCCGCCGCCGACAGCGACGCCGACGGCATTGATAACCTAACGGAATTCTCCCTGGCGAGCAACCCCCGCTCCGCCCTCCCCCCAGACGGCATCGACCACCTACCCTCCGCTCGCTTCGCCCAAACCGACCGCGGCACCTCGCTTGGGCTGCACTTTTCCCTCGAGGAAAGCGCCCTCCCCGCGGGCTTCGGCCGCGCCGGGTTGCGCTATGTTATTCAGGATTCGTCCGACCTCGCCACCTGGCGCGACCTCGCCAGCAAGGCCCCCGAGGACGCCTCCTGGCAAACCCTGACTGATCCCCCAGCCCTCTTCCAAGAGGGTCCATCGCCCGCTGGGAGGCGTTCCTTCACCGTCGCCGCCCCCAACTCAAGCGGCGCCGCGCCCCGCCAGTACCTCCGCCTCAGTTTTCAGCTAGCTCCCTAGCAACTCACCTCCCCACCTCTCTTTTACCTGCGCAATTTCATATAAATGAGGCGGGATTTTCCGTCGAAAATCGCGGTATAAAGTTCTATTCCAAAGCTTCCCGATCCCTCCACCCTTCGCCGCATGAACCGCTCGCTCTCCCTCGCCCTCGCCCTCGCCCTCGCCCTTCCCGGCCTCGCCGCCGCCGCCCCCACCCCGCTGCGGGTGCTTTTCCTCGGCGATGGCCAAAAAATCAGCCGTGACCACTGCCACGTCCTCATGAAGGAGTTGGGCCGCGACGCCATCTGGTTCGACTACCTCTCCGATCCCTCCCAGCTGTCCCCCGAACACCTCGCCCGCTTCGACGCCCTCCTCCTCGACGGCTCCGCTGACCGCTTCCCCGCCCTCCGCCAGTCTCCCCCCGCCAAAATCGTCGCCCCAGCCTTCACCCCCGACCCCGCGGCCCTCGCGGACCAAGCTTTCCTCCAGCCCCTCCAAGAAAAACTCCTCGCCGCCGCCGGTCCCGCCCGCCGCGCCGACCACGCCGCCTTCCTCGCCCAGCGCGAACCCGAAACCCGCTCCGCCAATCCCAACGTCGCCAACTACGAGCGCCGCCCCCAGCCCCTCACTCTGCAGCACACCCTCAGCGTGAAGGGCAGCATGGAGCGCACCCAGGTCCCCGCCGACCTCAAGCTCGAACTCTTCGCCAGCGAACCCGATATCACCAAACCGATCGCCATGGCCTGGGACGCCCGCGGCCGCTGCTGGGTCGCCGAAACCAGCGACTACCCCCACGGCGTCAAACCCGATGGCCACGGCGGCGACCGCATCAAAATTTGTGAGGACACCAACGGCGACGGCAAGGCCGACCGCTTCACCGTCTTCGCCGACGGCCTGAATATCCCCACCAGCCTAACGTTCGCCAACGGCGGCATCATCGTCGCCCAACCCCCGCGCTTCCTCTTCCTCAAAGACACCAACGGCGACGACAAAGCTGACGTCCGCCAGGAAATTATCACCGGCTGGGGCATCGGCGACACCCACGCCCAGGCCAGCAACCTCCACTACGGCATCGACAATTGGTTCTATGGCTGCGTCGGCTACTCCGGCTTCAACGGCGAAGTCGGCGGTCAAGCCCGCGGCTTCTCCCAGGGCACCTACCGCTTCAAGGCCGACGGCTCCGCCCTCGAGTTCCTCCACCAGTTCTCCAACAACTCCTGGGGCCAAAGCGCGAACGCCGCCGGCGACCAATACGGCGGCACCGCCAACGGCGCCCCCCTCTTCTATGGCGGCATCCCCGCCACCGCCGTCCCCCCCGGCC
The DNA here is from genome assembly GCA_947460575.1 of Verrucomicrobiales bacterium. Classification (GTDB taxonomy): domain Bacteria; phylum Verrucomicrobiota; class Verrucomicrobiia; order Verrucomicrobiales; family V1-33; genus CAIZWU01. Next base: position 19,117 of record CANHIJ010000040.1, read on the forward strand.
AACGCGCCGCCACCGCCCGCAAAATTAACCAAGAAGACAAGGCCCACACGATTACTCCTAATTTCCGCCAAGTCGACGTCATGGGCGGCTACACTGCGGCCGCGGGCAGCTCCTTCATCGAGTCCGCCAAGCTCCCCCCGCGCCTCCAAGGCATGGCCATGGTCTGCGAACCCACCATGAAGCTCATCGCCCTCATGGACGTCCAACCCGACGGCGCCGGCGCCACCGCCCGCGACGGCTTTAACCTCGTCGCCAGCAGCGACGAATGGATGTCGCCCGTCTTCGCCGAAGTCGGCCCCGACGGCGCCGTCTGGTTCGCCGATTGGCAAAATTTCATCATTCAACACAACCCCACCCCAAGCAAAAACAGCGGCGGCTACGATGCCACCACCGGCGTCGGCGGCGCCCACGTCAACGACCTCCGCGACCACTCCCGCGGCCGCATCTACCGTGTCACCTGGTCCCAAGCCCAAGAGCCTAACCAGCCCCTGGTCCTCGGCGATACCCCGTCCCTGGTGGCCGCCCTCTCCAGCTCTATCCAAGAGCGCCGCCTCCAAGCCCAGCGCCTCCTCGTCGAAGGCCAGGCCACTTCCGCCGCCGACGCCCTCAAAAAAGCAGTCGCCGCCAACGACGGCTCGGTCGGCGCCCTCCACGCCTTCCGCACCCTCGAAGGCCTCGGCGCTCTCGACGAACCCACCTTCACCGCCGCCCTCTACGCCAAGGATGCTCGCCTGCGCCGCAACGCCATCCGCGCCCTCACCAGCGACCCCGCCTCGGTCGCCCGCTACTTCGGCTCCGGCGTCGTCCACGACCCGGACCTCACCACCCGTCTCGCCGCCTGGACCAAACTCGCCGAGTTCCCCACCACCCCCGAACTCCAAACCCTGGTCAAACAACTCGCCGCTGACCCCGCCACCCAAAGCGACGAGTGGCTCCGCGACGCCTCCCGCCTCCTCATCCGCAAGCACCGCGCCGAAGCCCTCCGCGAAGGCCCTAACCTCCTACCAAACCCCAGCTTCGAAGTCACCGCCGCCGACGGCCTCCCCGAAGGCTGGAAACGCCGCGACTACAACCCCGAACCCGGCACCAAATCCGCCGCCTGGTCCACCGTCGACCTCCCCGACTGGTTCCACAGCGGCGCCAAATCCGTCCGCTGCATCACCACCTCCGGCGCCGACACCAGCCTCTTCGCTGACGTCACCCTCAAGCCCAATACCGAATACCGCCTCAGCGCCTGGATCAAAACCAACAACCTCCGCGGCAAGGCCAGCCTCAACGACCACATCAACCGCCAAGAAACCGAAAAAGTCACCCGCACCGCCGACTGGACTCCCGTCGAAGTCGTCTACTTCAGCGGCAACGCCACCCAGGCCAGCATCAACCTCCTCCACGTCGCCAAGGGCGATAGCCACTTCGACGACGTCAAACTCTGCGAACTCATCCCCATCGAAGAAACCTCCCCCCTCGCCGCCGGCAACCCCCAGCGCGGTCAGGAAATCTTCCGCAAACACCCCGTGGCCGCTTGCATCAATTGCCACGCGCTAGGCGGCCAGGGCAGCGCCGTGGGCCCCGCCCTCGACGGCATCGCCACCCGCAAGGACGCCGCCTACATCACGGAAAGCCTCATCGAACCCAATGCCAAGCTCGCCGACAACTACACCGCCACCCCCATCTCCCCCATGCCCCCCATGGGCCTGATCCTCAAACCCCAAGAACTCGAAGACGTGAAGGCCTTCCTCCTCACCCTCAAATAGCCTAGCACTTCCTTACCCCGCGCCCGCCGCGAGGAGGCTCCCCAGCCCCTCCGGCGGGCCTTTTCATGTCCGCCACTTGGTGCCTTGCATTGGGCCCACCCCCCGGCGAAGCTCCCGGTTCCTTTTCCCCCCCCACATGCTTCAGCTCAACAACATCAGCAAGGCCTACGCCGGCCGCGTGCTCTTCGACCAGGCCTCCCTCCAACTCATCCGCGGCGACCGGCTCGGCTTGGTCGGCCCCAACGGCGCCGGCAAGTCCACCCTCTTCTCTATCATCCTCGGCGAAGAAGCCCCCGACTCCGGCAAAATCCTCCTCGAGCGCGGCGTCACCCTCGGCTACCTCCCTCAAGAAAGCGCCCCCGCCGGCGACGAAACCGTCCTCGAATTGGCCACCGCCCACATGGCCGACGCCCTCGGCTGGGAGGCCGAACCCAAAGCCAAACGCATCCTCCGCGGCCTCGCCTTCCGCGAATCCGATTTCGAGCGCCCCGCCAAAACCCTCAGCGGCGGCTGGATCATGCGCGCCCACCTCGCCCGCCTCCTCGTCCAGGAACCCGACCTCCTCCTCCTCGACGAACCCACTAACCACCTCGACCTCGAGTCCCTCGGCTGGTTCCAGGAATACCTCAAATCCTACCCCGGCGCCATCCTCATGATTTCCCACGACCGGGAATTCCTCAACCAACTCATCCGCAAAGTCGTCGAAATCGCCCACGAACGCCTCAATTTCTACACCGGCAACTACGAGTCCTACGTCCGCGAAAAAGTCGCCCGCGAAGAACAACACCTCGCCGCCTACGAAAACCAACAGCGCGAAATCAAAAAACTCCAGGACTTCGCCGACCGCTTCCGCGCCCAAGCCACCAAGGCCGCCCAGGCCCAAAGCAAGCTCAAGCAGATCGACCGCATGGAGAAAATCGCCGCCCCCGTGGCCGCGGCCAAAACCGTCGCCTTCAAGTTCCCCCAGCCCCCCCGCAGCGGCATCCGCGCTATCACCCTCAAAGACGTCGCCTTTTCCTACCCAGAACTGCAAATCTACCAAGATCTCAATTTCGAAGCCGAACGAGGCCAGCGCACCGTCCTCGTCGGCCCTAACGGCGCCGGCAAGTCCACCCTCCTCAAAATCCTCGCCGGGGCCCTCGTCCCCCAAAGCGGCGAGCGCACTCCCGGCCACAACGTCCGCGTCGGCTACTTCGCCCAAAATCGCCAGGAAACCCTCAAGATGAACCGCACCGTGCTCGCCGAGGCCATGGACCTAGAAAACCATGTCCCCGAGCAAATGGTTCGCAACCTCCTCGGCAGCTTCCTCTTCAGCGGCGAAGACGTCTTCAAACCCGTCGGCGTCCTCAGCGGCGGCGAAAAAAGCCGCCTCTCCCTCTGCAAGCTCCTCCTCGACCCCCCTAACCTCCTCCTGATGGATGAGCCCACCACTCACCTGGATATGGCTAGCATCGACGCCCTCATCGGCGCCATGGAAGCCTTCACCGGCACCCTCATCTTCATCAGCCACGACGTCCACTTCATCCGCAAACTCGCCACCACCGTCCTCCACATCTCCGCCGGAAAACTCACTTCCTACGCCGGCGACTACCAATATTACCTCGACAAGTCGAACCAAACCTCCGACCGCTCCGCCCTCGTCTCCGGCGACGCCCTCACCGACTCCCGCGCCGGATCCCCCGTCCCCGCCGCCCCCGCGGAACCGGTCAAACTCTTCAAAACCCGCGAAGAGAAAAAAGCCGAAAACCTCCGCCGCGAAGCCGCCACCGCCGCCAAGCGCGACCTCCGCAAAGCCGTCGCCACCATGGAAGCCGAAATCACCGCCCTGGAAAAAAAACAGGCCGATCTCGCCCTGGAGTTAGAACTCCCCGCCACCTACGGCAAACCCGCCGAAGCCATGCGCCTCAACCGCCAACTCATGGCCGTGCAAGACAAACTTGCCGCCACCACCGCCGCTTGGGAAAAAGCCCTCCAGGACCTCGCCGCCATGGACGGCCCCTCCCCAGATTGAGGCCCCGCCACTCCCCAAGCCCCTACCCCTTACGCGCCGGATGAAACTCAGCATCGTCATCCCCGCCTGGAACGAGGCCAAACTCCTCCCCGCCACCCTCGCGGCGATCCACCAAGCCGCCGCCGCCGCCCTCGCCCCCGCCGACATCGCCTGGGAAATCATTGTCTGCGATAACAATTCCACCGACGCCACTCCCGACCTCGCCCGCGCCGTCGGCGCCCGCGTCGTCTTCGAGCCCCTCAACCAAATCGGCCGCGCCCGCAACACCGGCGCCCAGGCCGCCACCGGCGACTGGCTCCTCTTCGTCGACGCCGACTCCACCCCTTCCCCAGAACTCTTCGCCGACCTCGCCGTCGCCCTCCACGACCCCGCCATCCTCGGCGGCGGCAGCCTCCTCCGCATGGACGTCCCCGGCCGCGGCGCCCAGGCCGCCATCCGGCTCTGGCACGCCATCTCGGTCTGGCGCCGCTACGCCGCCGGCTCGTTCCTCTTTGTCCGCACCGCCGCCTTCCGCGCCGTCGGCGGCTTCGACCCCGCCTTCTTTGCGGGCGAGGAAATCTTTCTCTCCCGCAAACTCAATGCCCTGGCCCGCCGCCAGCGCCAGCGCCTCGTCATCCTCCAAAAGCACCCCCTCGCCACTTCCCCGCGCAAGCTCGAAATGCACCGCCCCTGGCAACACCTCGCCTGGCTCCTCCGCACTGTCCTCACTGGCGGCCGCACCCTCAAGCGCCGCGAATCCTGCGACATCTGGTATGACGGCCAGCGCTGAGCCCGCCCCGCCAGACCCCGCCCTGGCCATCCTGCAAAAGACCTTCGGCCACCGCGCCTTCCGCCCCGGCCAAGCCGACGTCATCCGCCGCCTCCTCAGCGGCCGCTCCACCCTAGCACTGCTCCCCACCGGCGGCGGCAAGTCCCTCTGCTTCCAAGTCCCCGCCCTCCTCCTCCCCGGCCCCACCCTCGTCGTCTCTCCCCTCCTCGCCCTCATGCGCGACCAAGTCGCCGCCCTCCAAAAACGCGGCCTCCCCGCCGCCCGCCTCGACTCCACCCAGCCCGCCCCCGAACAACGCGCCATCGAAGCCAGCCTCCTCGACGGCCGCACCAAGCTCCTCTACCTCTCCCCCGAGCGCCTCCTCCACCCCGATTTCGCTCCCATCCTAGCGCAAATTCAACCCAGCCTCATCGCCATTGATGAAGCCCACTGCCTCTCCGAATGGGGCCACGCCTTCCGCCCCGACTACCTCCGCCTGGCCGCGCTCCGCCCCCGCTTCCCCCACACCCCTTTCCTCGCTCTCACCGCCACCGCCACCCCCCGCGTGGCCCAAGCCATTTGCGGCACCTTCGCCATCGCCCCCGAAGACCAAGTCCTCACCAGCTTCCAGCGCCCCAACCTCCGCCTCCGCGTCACCCCCACCTCCGCCGCCAAGCGCCCCGCCCTCCTCGCCAAACGCCTCGCCGCTCCCCGCCGCCTCCCCGCCATCATCTACGTCGCCCGCCAGGAAACCGCCGAAGCCGTCGCCACCGCCCTTCAGCGCTCCGGCTGCCCCGCCCGCGCCTACCACGCCGGACTCCCCGACGACCACCGCGCCGAAGCCCAAGACGCCTTCCTCTCCGGCCACTGCCCCGCCATCGTCGCCACCCTCGCCTTTGGCATGGGCATCGACCTCCCCGGCGTCCGCGCGGTCTTCCACTACGACCTCCCCCGCTCCCTCGCCAATTACCTTCAGGAAATCGGCCGCGCCGGGCGCGATGGTCGCCCCGCCCACTGCGAAGTCCTCGCCTCCGCGGAAAACCTCCCCTTCCTCGAAAACGCCATCCTCGCGGATACCCCCACCCCCGAAGGCCTCCGCGCCTGCCTCGACTCCTTCCTGCGCCGCGGCCCCCAACCCGCCTTTTCCCGCTGGCAACTCAGCCGCCTCGCCGACGTCCGCCCTGCCGCCCTCGACGGCCTCCTCACCCACTTGGAAATGGAGGGCGTCCTCAGCCCCCTCAGTTCGTCCTGGCTCAGTTGCCGCGTCCGCTTGCTCCGCCGCGAAGAGCAACTTGCCGCCGGTCACCCCCCCCAAGCCCAAGCCTGGATCCGCCACCTCCTCCTCAAAAAAGAAAAAGTCTGGGGCCGCATCCCCATCGACCTCGCTGCCGCCGCCGACTCTCTCAAAACCACCCCCGCCATTCTCGCCGCTTTCCTCCTCGAACTGGAAGTCGGCGGCGACCTCCTCGTCCAACCCCGCGAACGCGAAGAAACCTGGCAACTCCACCCCGACCCCAAGGCCCGCCGCCCCCAAGACTGGCTCGAGCACTTCCACCGCACCAGCCTCGAGCGCGAAGCCCACACCCGCCGCCAACTCGACGAAGTCCTCCAATTCCTCACCTGGCCCGGCTGCCTCTCCCAGCGCCTCCTCGCCGCCTTCGGCGAATCCGCTCCCGACGCCTGCGGCCACTGCGAGCGCTGCCTCTCCCCCAACCGCCCTCCCCTTCCCCTCCCCCCCGCGCCCCCGCTCGCCCTCACCTCCTCCGATGCCTCCCGCATCCGCGACCTCGCCCACGCCCGCCTCCCCGCCCTGCAACACCCCCGCCAACTCACCCGCTTCCTCTGTGGCCTCACTAGCCCCGCCACCCTCCGCGACCGCCTCACCAAACACCAGGACTTCGGCCTCCTCGCCCACCTCCCCTTCGACGACGTCCTCGCCCACTGCACCGCCAGCCTCTAGCACCCCTCACCACAGCACGTCCACCCAGCCCCACTCCAAATCCTCCGCGTCCTCCCGCACCCCAAAGCGCAACTTCATCAGCGCCCCCCGCAGCACCTCTTCATCCAATCCCGCCGACGCCCCCAGCGACAAACACGACGCCACCTGGCCCTCCGCGTCCACGCTCATCAAAAACGAAGCCGACCCTTCCTCCGGCCACTCCTCCGCCCGCACCGCCTCCGGCCACTCCGGCGGCCCCAAGAGGCGGCGCTTCCCCAGCCCCGACTGAAAACTCACCGCCGGCAGCGCCCGCGTCCCCACCCCAACCTCCCGCGCCCGCGGCCCCGCTTCCTTCCCCACGGGCAGTTCCGGCAATAAGGCCCCAGGCCCATCCAGCAGGCTCGGCAGCGCCCCCCCCAGCCCCGCCCCCGGGAGCGGCTTCAAGGCCGCCAAGTGATCCTGCCAAGTCGGGTGATACCCTTTCACCAGCGACTCCAGCGGCACCTCCTCCGCCCCCACCAGCGGCACCGCCCCACTCCGCGCCGGAAACCGGTCGTCCAATCCCTCCATCAACCGCCGCGTCGCCGCCACCCCCGTCGGCAACAGCGTCACCTGCCGCTGCGGCGGCGCCTGCCGCGGCGCCGTCTCGCTCACCACTTGAAACAAATAAAACACCAACACATGCCCCAGCGCCGCCACTCCCAGCGCCACCGCCAACCGCACCCCGCGCCACCGCCCCGGCTGCCAATCAAAAATCAGCGCCGTCCCATTAGTCGTCGCCGCCGACATCCGGCGCTCATCAGGGGGCTCCTCTCCGCTCATCTCTCCACTTTCCCCCAGCCCCAGCCCCTTTCCAAACGCGATTTTTCCCCCGCCACGATCCGCGTGACAGCGCCCCACTTCGACCCCACTTTGTTCCCATGGAGCAATTGAGCGGCACCGTGGAACGCATCACCTTCCACACCGAGGACACCGGCTACTCCGTCCTCAAAGTCAAAATCCGCCACCGCCAGGAACCCGTCACCGTCACCGGCCGCGTTCCCCTCATCCACGTCGGCGAAGTCATCGCCGCCGACGGCCAGTGGATCAACGTCCCCGATTACGGCCGCCAATTCCAAGCCGAACGCATCGAAACCACCGCCCCATCCTCCCGCCAAGGCATCGAAAAATACCTCGCCAGCGGCCTCATCGACGGCATCGGCCCCGTCTACGCCAAAAAACTCGTCGCCAAATTCGGCGAAGACCTCTTCGACGTCATCGAACAAAACAGCGCCCGCCTCCAAGAAGTCCCCGGCGTCGGCAAAAAACGCCGCCTCGAAATCAAGTCCAGCTGGGAAAAACAAAAGTCCGTCCGCGACATCATGGTCTTCCTCCACCGCCACGGCATCAGCACCGCCAAGGCCGTCAAAATCTTCCAACAATACGGCCCCACCGCCACCACCGTGGTCTCCGAAAACCCCTACCAACTCGCCCGCGATATCCACGGCATCGGCTTCAAAACCGCCGACGCCATCGCCCAGCGCACCGGCCTCGCCCCCGATAGCCCCGCCCGCCTCCGCGCCGGCCTCTTCCACCTCCTCCTCGCCGCCGGAAACGACGGCCACACCGCCCTCCCCCGCGCCGCCCTCCTCTCCCAAGCCGTCGACCTCCTCAGCGCCGACCCCGCCGCCCTCGAGGCCGCCCTCGAAGCCGCCCTCCACTCCCAAGAACTCCTCCAGGAATCCATCCAGGATACCCTCCTCGTCTTCCCACCCCACCTCGCCCGCGCCGAAGCCGACATCGCCCGCCGCCTCCGCCTCTGGGCCTCCCTCCCCTCCTCCTACCCCCCCATCGACCCCGCCAAGGCCCTCGCCTGGGCCCAGCGCCACACCCACCAAGAACTCGCCCCCAGCCAAGCCGATGCCGTCCGCCTCGCCCTCGCCTCCCGCGTCCTCATCATCACCGGCGGCCCCGGCGTCGGCAAAACCACCATCCTCCAAACCATCCTCCACATCCTCGCCGCCAAAAACGTCCGCCCCATCCTCGCCGCCCCCACCGGCCGCGCCGCCCGCCGCCTCTCCGAAAGCTCCGGCCTCGAAGCCAAAACCATCCACCGCCTCCTCGAATTCGCCCCCGGCGGCGTCGGCTTTAAAAAAAATCCCTCCTCCCCCCTCGAGGGCGACCTCTTCGTCCTCGACGAAACCAGCATGGTCGACGTCCCCCTCATGGCCGGCTTCCTCCGCGCCCTCCCCGACCACGCCCACCTCCTCCTCGTCGGCGACGTCGACCAACTCCCCAGCGTCGGCCCCGGCTCGGTCCTCAAAGACCTCATCGCCAGCGGCTCCCTCCCCATCGCCCGCCTCACCGAAGTCTTCCGCCAAGCCGCCCAAAGCCACATCATCCAAGCCGCCCACGCCATCAACGCCGGTCGCCTCCCCTCCTTCCCCAAACCCTCCCCCCCACACGCCGATTTCCATTTCATCGAACGCGATTCCCCCGAAGCCATCGCCGACACCATCCTCCACCTCGCCGCCCAACGCATCCCCCAAGCCTTCGACCTCGACCCCCTCCGCGATATCCAAATCCTCTGCCCCATGAACCGCGGCCTCCTCGGCACCGCCAACCTCAACACCCTCCTCCAAAACGCCCTCAACCCTCCCAGCGACTACACCAAACCCGAATGCGAACGCTACGGCCTCACCTTCCGCCTCGGCGATAAGGTCATCCAAACCCGCAACAACTACGAAAAAGACGCCTTCAACGGCGACATCGGCCGCATCTCCAGCATCCTCCCCGACCCCCTCGAAGTCGTCGTCGATTTCGACGACGGCCGCCAAGCCCACTACCAATCCGGCGACCTCGACGAACTCCGCCCAGCCTTCGCCATCACCATCCACAAAAGCCAAGGCAGCGAATTCCCCGCCATCATCATCCCCGTGAGCACCCAGCACTTCCTCATGCTCCAGCGCAACCTCCTCTACACCGCCGTCACCCGCGCCCGCCGCCTTGCCATCCTCGTCGGCGACCCCAAAGCCCTCGCCATCGCGGTCCGCACCGCCTCCGCCTCCCAGCGCTGGGGCGGCCTCCTCCACCGCCTCGCCCCCCCCACCCCATGAACGGCTTTTCCCTCCACATGCAGCTGCCCGACCTCTGGCAGCAAGAAGCCGTCCGCGCCATCAAGGACGGCCGCGACGTCGTCGTTGACGCCCCTACCGGCGCCGGCAAAACCTGGATCTTCGAACTCCTCGTCCAAAGCGCCCACTTCAAAGGCCAACTCGTCTACACCGTCCCCACCCGCGCCCTCGCCAACGACAAACGCCTCGAATGGCAACGCCGCGGCTGGCACGTCGGCATCGTCACCGGCGAAATCTCCCAAGACCCCCACGCCCCCATCATCGTCGCCACCCTCGAAACCCAGCGCGACCGCCTCCTCCACCGCCAAGGCCCCCAATTGCTCGTCGTCGACGAATACCAAATGCTCGCCGACCCCATCCGCGGCATGGCCTACGAAATGGCCCTCGCCCTCGCCCCCCCTTCCACCCAACTCCTCCTCCTCAGCGGCAGCGTCGCCAACCCCAAGGACATCGCCGACTGGCTCCTCCGCCTCGGCCGCCCCGCCGTCGTCGTCCGCACCGCCGAACGCCCCGTCCCCCTCGAGGAAATGCCCGTCGAACAACTCCCCCGCCGCGCCCCCCAATCCATCACCGGCTTCTGGCCCCGCCTCGCCGCCGACGTCCTCCTCAGCCAACTCGGCCCCCTCCTCATCTTCGCCCCCCACCGCAAGGACACCGAAAAAATCGCCCGCCAGATCGCCGCCGCCCTCCCCTCCCCAGACCCCCTCACCCTCACCCGCGAACAAGAAAACCTCCTCGGCAAAGACACCGCCGCCCTCCTCCGCGCCCGCATCGCCTTCCACCACAGCGGCCTCTCCTACCAACAGCGCGCCGGCATCATCGAACCCCTCGCCAAAGCCGGCCAACTCCGCGTCGTCGTCGCCACCATGGGCCTCGCCGCAGGCATCAATTTCTCGATGCGCTCGGTTCTCATCTCCGACCAACACTTCTTCGACGGCCTCATGGACCGCCAAATCGCCCCCGACGAACTCCTCCAAATGTTCGGCCGCGCCGGCCGCCGCGGCCTCGACTCCACCGGCTACGCCATCGTCGGCCCCCGCACCCCCCGCCTCATGGACGCCAACCCCCGCCACCTCAAGCGCGCCAACCAAGTCGACTGGCCCTCCCTCCTCCGCGTCATGGACCGCGCCGCCCAGCTCGGCGAACCCCCCTTCCCCGCCGCCGCCCACTTCTGCTCCGCCCTCTTCTCCCGCCAACGCATCGACCTCGGTTTCGAAAACCCCACCGCCGCCAATCCCACCCCCGACCCTTCCTCCCCCCACGCCCTCTTCAACCTCGGCCCCACCAGACGCGAAATCCGCAACTCCCGCGGCGCCTGGGAAGAAAAACGCCGCGACCGCCTCGCCCTCACCCCCCTCCGCCTCGCCCTCCTCCCCGCCTCATCCCCCCCTCTCCCCGCCCTCCAACTCCCCGCCTTCCTCCAATCCGCCTTCCCCCTCGGCCGCGCCTGCTTCCTCCCCCCCCTCGACCCCGCCACCCCTCCCCTCTGCGGCCGCGAATGGGCCGTCGCCCTCGAAAAATCCCCCGAAGTCTACGCCCTCACCAAACCCACCCTCCACCTCACCGGCTTCCAACCCGCCGACCGCTTCTCCCAAGCCGAACTCGACGCCCTCGTCCTCCCCCGCCTCGCCCCCCACCTCAGCGGCGGCCGCATCGCCGCCTGGATCCAGCGCCGCGACATCTGGTCCGTCCAAATCGACTTCTCCGAAATCCCCTGGCCCACCTACCAAGACCAATGCGGCGCCCCCCTCATCGCCCCCGAAGAACGCACCGTCGCCCTCCCCCAAACCGCCAATTTCCTCGACTCCACCGGCACCTCCCACCAAGCCCTCGCCCACACCGCCGTCCACGCCTGGCGCCAACTCGGCCTCATCGACCCCGATGGCACCCCCACCCGCCGCGGCTCCCTCTTCTCCCACTTCCACGGCGGCGAAGGCCTCGCCATCGCCGCCGCCCTCGAAGACCCCAGCTACTCCCTCCCCGACCTCACCCTCCACCTCGCCAACCTCCGCGGCGGCCACCGCTTCTCCTCCGCCGACCACCCAGGCTCCAGCCAACAACTCGCCGCCGCCTGCCTCCGCACCTACGGCGCCGCCCATTACCCCGGCTACCTCGACGCCGGCCTCCCCTGCGGCTACGGCGAAGGCACCGCCGAAATCCTCCTCGGCCTCGCCCCCGCCGCCCCCCAAATCGGCCCCGGCGACCTGGAGCGCGCCCTCACCGAATGGATCAGCCTCCTCCGCCAAGTCACTCACGCCCCGCCCCTCCCCTGGGACCGCTGGATCCAATTCCAAACCCTCTGCGCCGCCGAACTCGCCGCCCGCCGCCCCCAACTCCCCTCCCGCCAACTCCCGCAAATCCCCGCCCGCCAACTCACCCACCAAACCGCCCACCACTTCCTCGGCGCCTAATTCTAACTCCTCACCCCTCCCCAAAAAATCCCATGCTCAGCGAACCCACCCCCGTCA
>CANHIJ010000041.1 GCA_947460575.1 Verrucomicrobiales bacterium
ACCCTCCTCGATGCCGGCTTCCTCATCCCCGCCATCCGCTTTCCCACCGTCCCCAAAGGCCGCGCCCGCCTCCGCCTCACCCTCAGCGCCAGCCACACCCCAGCCCAAATCGACCTCCTCGCCCAAACCCTCCTCCCCCTCCTCCCTCCAACCTCCGCCTAAAACCCCCAGCCCACCCATGCTCCCCCGCCACTCTTTCCTCGCCCTCCTCCTCGGCTTAGCTTTCCCTAGCTCCCCCGCCCAGGCCGAAAGCGCTGCCCCAGCCATCACTGCAGACATCATTTATGGCCATAAAGCAGGCATGGCCCTCACCTACGACCTCGTCAAACCCTCCCACCCCAACGGCGCCGCCGTCCTCTTCATGGTCAGCGGTGGCTGGGTCTCCACCTGGTCCGACCCCGCGCCCCTGGTCGCCTCCGCCATGGCCGCCAAAGACCGCAACGGCTTCGGCATGCTCCTCGACCGCGGCTTCGCCCTCTACCTCGTCCGCCACGGCAGCAGCCCATTCTTCAAAGTCCCCGACGCCGTCGCCGATGTCCGCCGCGCCGTCCGCCACATCCGCCTCCACGCCCCTCCCCTCGGCATCAACCCCGCTCGCCTCGGCGCCTTCGGCGGCAGCGCCGGCGGACACCTCTCCCTCATGCTCGGCACCGCCTCCGATGCCGGCGACCCCGCGGCCCCCGATCCCGTCCAACAAGTCAGCGACCGCGTCGCCGCCGTCGTCGCCTACTTCCCCCCCACTGACCTCGCCCCCTACGTCAACGACCAACGCTTCCCCGCCCTCCAATTCCCCGCCGATCAAGCCCTCAGCGTCTCCCCGCTCTTCCAAGTCACCCCCGACGACGCCCCCTGCCTCCTCCTTCACGGCAGCAAGGACACCCTCGTCCTCCCCAGCCACAGCGAAACCATCCTCGCCGCCTTCCGCAAAGTAGGCGTCCCCACCGACCTCGTCACCTTCCCCGAAGCCGCCCACGGCTTCACCGGCGCCGACGAACAAACCGCCAGCACCGCCATGGTTGCGTGGTTCGAAAAACACCTCGCCCTCCCCTCGGCTCCCTAACTTTTCGACGCGCCGCGTCCTCTTCAGCGCGCCTTCAGCGTCTCCACCCGCAGCAGCACCGGCACCGCCAAGACGCACTCCAGGCCCGCAATCGCCGCCACCGCCTGCTTCATCCTCCCAAAAGTCGCCTGGTGCAGCATCAGCATCAGGTCCGCGTCGGCCCCCGCGTCGACCTCCGGTTGCACCAGGGAAAGGATCCCGATGCCGTGCTCGGCGATGATCGTAGAAATGGAAGCCACCACCCCCGGGCGGTCGTCCACCCGCAGCCGCAAGTAATAGCGGCTCAGCGTCTCGTCCACCGGCAGGCAGGCCCCGTAGTGCCCCTGCGGCACGAAGCCGTTGTTGGTGCCAGCCTCGTTTGTGAGGTTGTCCGCCGCATCCGCCAGATCGCTGATCACCGAACTGCTCGTCGCATTCTGCCCCGCCCCGCTTCCGTAAAAAAGCGTTTCCCCGACAATGTCGCCATACACCGCCACCGCATTCATCACCCCATGGACATTGGCCATGATGTTGCTCTGCGGGATCAAGCAGGGCTGCACCCTAACCTCAATGTGATTGGTGGCATCCAGGCGGATCACCGCCACCAATTTCATGGCATAGCCCATCCCTCGGGCAAAGGTCAGATCCGTCTGGCTAATTTGGGTGATGCCCTCGACGTGCACTTGCTCCGGCTTGACCCAGTGCCCATAGCTCAGCCACGCTAAAATGATTGCCTTGTGCCCCGCATCCCATCCGTTCACGTCCAAGGTCGGGTCGGCCTCCGCATAGCCCAGCGCCTGCGCCTCCCCCAGGGCTTCGCCATAGCCCAGCCCGGCCTCGCTCATTCGCGTTAGGATGTAGTTGGTGGTTCCATTGATGATGCCGTAAATCGCCTGGATGTGATTCCCGATCAGGGCCTCCCGCACCGCTTTGATGATCGGAATCCCCCCCGCCACCGCGGCCTCAAAATAAAGCGGCACGTCTTCCCGCTCCGCTAGGGCCACCAATTCATAGCCATGCCCTGCCAACAAGGCCTTGTTTCCCGTCACCACCGTCTTCCCCGCCAAGATCGCCGTCTTCACCAAATCATAGGCCTCAGTGACCCCGCCGATCAGCTCCACAATGATCGGAATCTCCGGGTCCCGCACCAAATCCCGCCAGTCCGTCGTCAGCATGCCCTCGGGAATCTGCAGCCCCACATGCTTTTCCGGCGAGCGCACCGCAATCCGCTTCACCTGCAGCCGCACCCCGGTGCGGTCCGTCAAGAGGTCTCCATTCTTCAGCAAATTCTTGTACACGCCCGCCCCCACATTGCCCAGCCCGGCCAAGCCTACGAATACTGTCTTCAGTTCACTGCTCATGTTGTTCAAAAATCCCTCCGCAGCCCGCGGAGCATTGCCCATCGCACGCCCTGCCCCGCGGCACAAGCGACCGCGCGCCCCCCCCTACCGCTGCCCGAGGCCCCGCCCCGGACAGGCCAGCCGCACCCCATCGCTAAATACCACCTCCCGCGCCGCCACCCCCAGGTTCCACCCCACATACCGCCGCACCCCGCCCTTCACAAATACCGCGGCAAACGGCGCATCCGCCGTCACCCCGCGCTCCACTTCCCCAAGATCCCGCAGCGCCGCCATCCACGCATAGCTCTGCCCCAAGGAATTCCCCGCCTCCACCTTAAAATCCGCCGCCCGGCCGTCCCAGGCCCGCAGCGCCTCCTCAGGATCAGTTAGGGACCGGTACATCCACAGCACGTCGGCCCATTGGTCGAAGGCGCGGCCGTCCCCGGGAGGCGCCGCCCGCCCCGCGCCCTGAGCCGCCCGCAGATCCGCCGCCCGGTTCTCCACCAACAGGGCCGCATAGTTTTTGCGCGCATACTCCGGCCACCGCCCCAGATACAGCGAGCCCCCCGTGATCGGCAGAAAATTGATCCCGTGGACAATTTCCGGATTGGCCCCGAACCAAGTATCGTTAGCACTCTTCCCGCCCCACACCATGGTCGCCACCGAGGGCGTGTAGTCGGGGTGGTGCAAGTCCCCCCGCACGTCAAACCAGTAGTCCTCAATGGCCCCAATTTCACTAGCAAACAACCAGGCCCCCAGATCGCGCAGGGCCCGGTCCCCGCCGACCTCCCCCAACAACATCATGCCGTACCAGGCGTTCACGGCTTCGCTGGACGATTCGTTGTTATTGCCGTCCCCAAATTTGGCGTGCCCACTGGCCCAGGAATGCCCGGCGTAGGGATCGAAACACCGCAGAAAGGGAAACCGCGAGTCCTCCCGATCAGCGCAGGCGATGTCGCCCGCGAGGAGTTTTAACATCGGCATCCAGCGCTCCGCCCAAGCCGGATCCCGCCGCCCCAGCTCGCCCGCCGCTCGGAGAAAGTAGCCGTAGTGAAAATGGTGGTCGTTGAGTTGGTCGTCGCTCCCGTAGCTCGCCGGGTAGCCAATCAGGCTGCCCCAATGCCCCTCGTAGGCAAAAAACCCCGACCCCGCCGACTTGGGTTGGCCCGCGGCATCGCGGGCGCTGAGAAAGTTTTCTAACATTACCCGCAGGCGCCGCTCGCATTCCGCCGCGGCTGCGGTTTCCCCCGCCTGCTCCGCCACTGGCAGCAGCGTGGCCCACTTGCCCAACTGCTTTCCTAGCCAATAAGTGTCCCCGCGCAGCTGCGGCTCCCCCGCCAGGTCCGCCGCCAACCATTTCCCCAACTGCGCCCGATCCACTCCTTCGGTCAGCGGCAGCCCCGGCAGGGCCCCCGGCATATTCCGCCGCATCGCAAAACCCCGCCCCGCGGCCAACTTCAGGGGACCTCGCACCGATTGATAGGCCTGCCCCGTGAACGCGGCGTCGCTCTGCCGCCACTGGTGCGGATAGAGCGCATAAAGCGTCTCCCGCTCCTCCCCCTCCTCAGCCTCGGTCTCAAAAATAAAGCGCGTCTCCACCGCCCCGCCGCCCTCGTCGTAGCGCCACTCCAGCCGCGACCCCGTGACCCGCGCGTAGGCGTGCCGCGCAAACCGCGCCAAGGTTTCCGCCGTCCCGTCCGGGAGCAGCGCCAAGGAAAAATACCCCTTCCCCCCGGTCCGCGCCGCCAGCCGCCTCGTCCCCAACCCACTCCACGTCGACCCACTCGGCGCAAACAACCCATAGTACTTCGCCCCCAGCCGCAGCCCCAGCACCGGCCCAGTCCCATCGCCGCTATAGCACTCCACTCCTTCCGCCGCCGTCACCACCGGTTCCCCGCCCGCATATTGCGCAAAAACATAGGGCGACCCATGCCCAAAAGTCAGCCGCATTCCCCGCGCCGCATCCCCCATCTGCGCCGTCACAAACCAATCGCTCCACCCCGCCACCCGCGCCTCCGCAAAGCGCTCCACCCCCGAGTGCCCCAATAGCAAGTCCTCGCCCCCGCCGCCCATGATCGCCACCGGCCCCGCCACCAGCGCCGCGCCCGGATATGCCACCCGCAAGCCCCCCTCCACCGCCTTCACCGCTAGCGGATGCGGAAACATTGTCTCCGAAAGCGGCAGCCACGCCAGCGAACTCCACCAATCGTTCGTCGGCATCGCCCCCCGCACTTCCTCCGTCCGGTAGATCTTCTCCGGAGGCCCCTTCGCCCCCGCGGGCAATCCATCCCAATACGACCCCGCTCCCGCCGACCGAATCACCGGCTCCGCGCCCCCCGCCGCCGCTCCCAAACCTCCCGTCAGCACTCCGATCCACCCCAAAAAAACTGCTCCCCGCGCGACAGATCGGCTCCTTGGCTTGCTCATTGTTAGCTTCATAATTTGCCGCGCCTCAGACTGGTCCTCGTCCTCCGCGATACCACTTTGTTCCCCGTTCCGCCCCCGCCACAAGGGCGCGATTCCCCCCGCGGCCCCCTGCGCTTCCCCGTTGCAGCGGGCCCGCCCCGCAGCGATAAAGGCGCCGCAACGGATCCGGCCCGCCTCCCAGCTTGCCCAGGTTGCCGCAAAGCCGGGGGGCTTTGCGGCGGCTTTGCGCTCCCGGAGCGGCGCTGGGTCCGTTGCCTCCATCTCGCCCCCCGCCCTCAAAAATACCCTGGGGCCCGCTCCAGGCGCCGCCCCCGCCCCACTTCCCCCACGAAGCGCCCGTCCCGCACCGCCACCTGCCCGCGCAGCGTCACCACCTGGGGTCGGCCCTCGATGGCCCAGCCCTCAAAGGCATTGTAGTCCACATTTTGTCGCTGGCCCGCCGCCGTCAGCGTCCCCCGGTAATTCGGATCGTACACCACCAAATCCGCATCCGCCCCAATCGAGAGACTCCCCTTGCGCGGATACAGCCCGAAAAGCTTGGCCGCATTGGTGCTCGCCGCCGCCACCATTTCTCCTAAGTCCAAGCGCCCGCGCTGCACACCATAGGTGTAGAGCAAGTTCACCCGGTCCTCCAGGGCCGGTATGCCATTGGGAATTTTCGTGAAATCAGCTCCGCCGAGGGCCAGCTTCTGCGCCCGGTAATCAAACGGCGCGTGGTCGGTCGCCACGGTGCTGATGGCCCCTCCGCGCAGCCCCTCCCACAACACCTCCTGGTTGGCCGCTTCGCGCAGCGGCGGCGACATCACGTACTTCAACCCCTCCCCACCCAGCCGCTCGGCGTAGGTTTTGTCGATCAAAAGGTACTGAATCAAGGTCTCCACCCACACCTTCACCCCCCGCCGCCGCGCCGCCACCGCCGCGCTGAGCGCCTCCTCACAACTCGTGTGCACGCAGTACACCGAGGCCCCCGTCAACTCCGCAAAGCTGCACAAATGGTGCACCCCCTCGGCCTCCACCTGCGGCGGACGACTTTGATAGTGACCCTCTGGCCCCGTGACTCCCGCCGCCAACAATTCCCGCGAGCGTTCCGCCACCAAGGTCTCATTCTCGCAGTGCGCGCACACTATCACCCCCATCTCCCGCGCCAATTTTAAAGTCCGATACAGCTCGGTGTCATCAATCCCAAACGCCCCCCGATAAGCCAAAAACACCTTCAGGCTGGCCGTCCCCCGCTTCACGATCTCCCGCAACTCATCCGCGGTCCCCTCGTCAAAGCGCGTTACCCCCATGTGGTGCGCGTAGTCGCAGGCCGCCTTCCCCTCCGCCTGCCCTAGCCAACTTTCATAACCCTCCGCCGCCCCCATGCTCCGCGGCGGACAAATCATCTCAAACAAGGTCGTGGTCCCCCCCAGCAGCGCCGCCTGCGTGCCGCTCACATAATCGTCCTTCGCCTGGGTCCCCATAAAGGGAAGGTGAATGTGAGTGTGCGGATCAATAAACCCCGGAAAAACCAACATCCCACGCGCTTCAATCACCTCCGTCCCCGGCGGAACCTCGAGGTCCCGCCCGATCCGCGTGATCGTCTCCCCCTCGCAGTAAATGTCGGCAAAGGCATCCGAGTCCGCGCCGACCAAATGGCCGTTCTTGATGAGCAATGGCATTCCCCGCTCTAAAGGCGCTCGCCCGCTCCTGCAAGCCCCGCCCCGATCCTATTCCCCCGCCAAGGCGTCGCTTTGCCGCACGAAATCCTCCGCCGCCCAATCCTGGTCCGAGGCCAGGCGCCCTGCCTGCTTCCGCTCCGCCTGCCGCCGCACCAAATCCCCGTGGGTCGTAAAATACGCCAAACTGCGCCCCCTAAAGTCCCCCAGCGACTCAAACCCGTGCCCCTCCATAAACGCCAGCAATTGCTCCTTCATCCCCCTAACGCACTCATAGCCAAACTTCATCACCCCAGTGCACACCTGCACCGTGTCCGCCCCCAATAAAATAAACTGCGCCGCATCCTCCCCCGACTCAATCCCCCCAATCCCCGAAAGGCTCCGCCCCGGGTATTCCTTCCGGATCAGCTGCGCAATCTCCATCACCATGCGCAAGGCAATCGGCCGAATCGCCTTCGACGAATACCCCCCCGGCGTGCTGTATCCCTCCACGCACGGCTCCGGCCGCAGCGTCTCCAAGTTCACCCCCATCACGCTTCGGATCGTATTGATCGCACTGATCCCAGTGCAGCCCCCCCGCAGCGCCGCCCGACTCGGCTCCTCGATGTGCGTAATATTCGGCGTCATCTTGGCCCACACCGGCCGCCGCGCCGCTCCCATCACCCACCCGCACACTTCTTCTAACAAGTCCGGGTCCTGCCCCATCGCCGACCCCATGCGCCGCTCCGGCAAACCGTGCGGACACGAAAAATTCAACTCAAACCCATCCACGCCCGCCGCCTCGCAGCGCTCCACAATTTCCACCCAGGCATCCCGGCGGTACTCCTCCATAATCGAGGCGATCAAAACCCCCTCCGGATGCGCGTCCTTGCAGCGGCGAAACTCCTCCAGCCACGTCTCAAACGCCCGGTCGCTGATCAATTCAATGTTCTCCCACCCGATCACCTCCCGCCGGTCCGCGGCGTACAGCTTGGCATACCGCGGACTCACATTCTTGACCTTCCCCGCATCCAAACTCACCGTCTTCGCGATCACTGCCCCCCACCCCTCCCGAAAGGCCCGCTGGATCACCGGCAAATTCGTCCCCGGCGGCCCCGAGGCAATCACAAAGGGATTGGGTAAAGTCAAGCCGTCGACATGAGTAGTTAGGGAGGCCATAAGGCAAAGGTGGGTCCGTCAATTTAAGCGCCCGGCGCGGCCCCACAACGCGGAATCCCGCCCCGACGGCGCGCTTGGTCGGGGCGGCGCTCCGGAAAATGCCGCTAGGCGGCGCGCCCCGAGCGCTTGCGTTTTTTGAGGATGGCCGGCTTTTCGCCTTCCACCACGGCGCGGTTGATGACGACGGCTTTGACATCGTCGCGGCCGGGAATTTCAAACATCACGTCGAGCATGAGTTGTTCAAAGATAGAGCGCAGGGCGCGGGCCCCAGTGCCCCGCTTGAGAGCCGCCGCAGCTAAAGCCTGCATGCCGTCGCGGGTGACTTGGAGCTCGGCCCCCTCGATGGCGAGCATTTTGCTGTACTGGCGGAGGATGCTGTTCTTCGGCTCGCTGAGAATGCGCAAGAGGTCGTCCTCGGTGAGGGGAGCAAGGCTGCTGATAACGGGGAGGCGCCCGATGAATTCCGGGATCAACCCGAAGCCTAGCAAATCCTCTGGCAGCACGTGCTTGAGAGCCTCGCTGGCGGGAGTCTGCAGGCGGGCCTGGTTGTCGCCCACGGCGCCGAACCCCACCACGTTCTTGCCCCGCCGACGAGTGATCATTTGGTCCAAGCCCACGAAGGCCCCGCCGCAGATGAAAAGGATATTGGAGGTATCGACCTGGATGTACTCCTGTTGGGGGTGCTTGCGCCCGCCTTGGGGCGGCACATTGCAGACCGTGCCCTCGAGAATTTTCAGCAGGGCCTGCTGTACCCCCTCGCCGCTGACGTCCCGGGTGATGCTGACATTTTCCGTCTTGCGCCCGATTTTGTCGATTTCATCGATGTAGATGATCCCCATCTCGGCGCGGCGGACGTCGAAGTCGGCGGCCTGGAGCAGGCGAAGGACGATGTTTTCCACGTCCTCGCCCACGTAGCCAGCCTCCGTGAGGGTGGTGGCGTCGGCGATGCTGAAGGGCACGTTGAGGAGCTTGGCCATGGTTTTGGCCAAGAGAGTTTTTCCCGACCCCGTGGGCCCGATCAGCATGACGTTGCTTTTCTCGATGACGACGTCGGAATACTTGTCCACAGCCCCGCCTTTGGCCGGGAAATTGGCGCCCTCGTCGTCCTTCATCTTCTGCTGGATCCGGCGGTAGTGGTTAGCCACCGCCACTGAGAGGACTTTTTTCGCGTGCTCCTGGCCGATCACGTAGTCGTCGAGGTGGCGAAAGATGTCGCCCGGGCGCGGCACCGCCAGCTTGGGGAGGGGGGGCTGGCCCTCCTCTTCCAATTCCTTGTCCAGGATGTCCTTACAAATGACAATGCAGGAGTCGCAAATGTAGACTCCGGGGCCAGCGACGAGTTTTTTGGCTTCCGCGTGGCTCTTGCCACAAAAGGAACACATCGTCAGATTGGAGGATCGCGCCATGTCAGATTAAGTGCCGGGAACGACTAGTGGCAATTCGCTGCGGTTTTCTAACACTTTATCCACTAACCCATAGGCGGCGGCCTGCGGCGCGGTCATGTAGTTGTCGCGGTCGGAATCCTTTTCGACTTCTTCGACGGTTTTGCCGCTGTGCTTGGCGAGGATGCCGTTGAGTCGCTTTTTGAGGCTGTACATGAACTCCACGGTGCGCTCCACGTCGGAGGCGGTGCCCTGGGCGCCGCCGCTGACCTGGTGGATCATGACGTGGCTGTTGGGCAGGCAGAAGCGCTTGCCCTTGGTTCCGGCAGTGAGGAGGACCGAGCCCATGCTGGCGGCGATGCCCATGCAATAGGTGCTGACGTCGCAGGTGAGGAACTGCATGGTGTCGTACATCGCCAAGCCCGCAGTGACGCTGCCGCCGGGGCTGTTGATGTAGATGTTGATGTCCTTGCCAGGATCCTGCATCTGCAAATATAGCAGCTGGGCGATCACATAGTTAGCAAGAGGGTCGCTCACCTGCTCGCCGATGAACACGATGCGGTCCTTCATGAGGCGAGACAGCAGGTCGAAGCCCATCATCCCGATGCCCGGCTCCTTCTCGTAGACTGTCACGTTCTGCGCCACGTCGAGGGCGCGGCTGCGCAGGTGGGGCGGCAACATCATCAGGCGGGAACGGTCGTCCTGCAATTCGCGGAGGGAGGAGAGCGGAGAGGGCATGGGGGTAGGGGGAGGGAGTTTAGAGGGCTGCCCGGCACGGGCCGCCGTTTAAGACACAGCGTCGGCGGCGGGCGCGGCTGCTTGGTATTCTACGTTGGCGTGCTCCACGAGGAAGTCCAAGGCCTTGGCGAGGAGCACGGAATGCTGCACGTTCTGCAATCCGTCGTTCTTTTGGAGCGACTTGATAACTTTTTGAATTGTGGAGCGGGACTGGTAGGCGATGGAATTGATGCGCTCCATCATTTCCTGCTGGGTCACCCGGAGGCCCTCTGTCTTGACGATTTCCATGAGGAGGAACTCGTCCTTGACGTCGACCTTGGCTTGATTGGCGGCCGCTTCGAGAATGGAAGCTTCGTTTTCCACCAGCATGTCCTGGGTGAGGCCGCGGTCGAGGTTCATCTTGACCAGTTCGTTGACGCGGCGCTGGGCGGCGTTGTTGACCACGTTTTCGGGGAGGTCAAAATCAATTTTCAGGCGCAGGGCCTCCATGGCCGCGATGCGCTTGTTTTCCAGGTCCTTTTGTCGGCCCTGGGCCTCGGAATTCTGCCGGATCACGGCGCGCAATTCGTCGAGGGTCTTGCCTTCGGCGAGACGGTCGGCGAAGGCGTCGTCGAGCGCGGGCAATTCCGCTTCTTGGATCGCCCCCGCGGTCACGGAGAAGACCACCGCTTTGCCCGCGATCAACTCGTTGAGCCCCTCTTCGGGCATCGTCACCGGGACGTCGCGGGTCTCGCCAGTCTTGATCCCCTCGAGCTGGGCGCAAAAGCCGGGCACGAAGTTTTCCGGCGCCAGCTTGAGGAGGAAGTTCTGGTTGGCCGCGATAAAGTGCTCGGCCTCGGGGAGGATTTCCGTGAGGGGCTGGCCCTCCAGGCTGCCGGAGTAGTCGACACTAATAAAATCGCCCATGGCGGCCGCTTTGCCTTCAGGAGCTGGCTTGAGGGTAGCCATCTGCTCGCGCTGGCGCTGCAGCACCTGCTCAATTTGCGCATCGGTCACCTCGAGCTTGGGCACGCTGACGGCGAGGCCCTTGTAGTCGGGCAGCTCAAATTCGGGAGCCAAGAAAAGCCGCACCGTAAAGGTGATATTCCCATCGACGGCTTCCCCGGCCTCGAAATCGGCCACGTTGAGCACGTTGAGCTTTTCCTGCTCAATGGCTTGGCGCAGGCTCTGGTTGACCACCTGGTCGTGGACTTCGCGGTCGATTTCCTCCTTGAAGCGCTTTTCGACCACGCTGCGCGGCACCTTGCCCTTCCGGAATCCGGGGATGGCGGCGTTTTTGATGTAGTTGGACAGGATGGCGGTGCGGGCGGCGACCTGCTTTTCAGCGGGGACCTGCACGCTGAGGCTGGCCATGCAATTCGGGAGTTTTTCGACGGTGATGTTCATGAGAAAAAAAGGTGGGAGGAAACGCGGCAAAAGGGATGGCGCCAAATTGGCGGAATCGCGAGAATAGAGGCCCTGCCGCGGATGACAATAGGAGTTTTTCCAAGCTTCGCCGCCAACCCCCTCCAGTCGCCCTCTCCTGGGCCGGACCGCGCCGCGCCAAGTGAAATTCGCTGGACACCGCTGCCTGGGGAAACGTAATAACAGCCTCCCTTCCGGTGGTTTCCGGAGGGTCCCCCTTCCACCTACCCCCACTGCAGCCATGTCCCATTCCCTTCCCAAACTTCACAACGCCATGTGGCCAGGTCTCGTCGGCAAAGGCAGCCCCGGCGCAGAACCCTTCATCGACCTCGACACCATGCTGCGCTACACCGCCGCCGCCGAAGTCGATGGCCACAAATTCGACGGCGTCGACCTCTTCCTCTTCGACCCCCACACCAACATCGACATCAGCGAAGATGACCTCAAGCTCATGGCCGACAAAATCGCCGCCCACGGCCTCGCCGTCGGATCGCTCGTGGCCCCCGTCTGGCCCGGCACCGTCGGCGACAGCGCCGCCGGCGACGCCGCTGCCCGCGCCAAGTTCGTCCTCGCCGTCCGCAAGGCCTGCCGCATCGCCAAACTGCTCAACGACCACGGCGTCCGCCAATACGGCGTGATCCGCATCGACTCCGCTGGCGGCGTCGATGCCTACGCCGCCGACCCCGTCGGCACCACCCAGCGGATCGCGGAAACCTTCCGCGAAGCCGGCCAGGTGGCCGCCGACCACGGCGAGCGCCTCGCCGCCGAAGGCGAAATCTGCTGGGGTGGGATGCACTCCTGGAAGGCCATGCTGGAAACCCTCGAGCAGACCAATATGCCCGGAACCGTCGGTTTCCAAGCCGACCTCGCCCACACCTACCTCTACCTGATGGGCTACAACGCCCCCGAGGCCGCCCTCCTCAAAGAAGGCTACAGCCCTGAGGAATTCCACGCCGCCTACACCACCATGACCGACGCCCTGCGCCCCTGGACGATCGACTTCCACGTCGCCCAAAACGACGGCACGGTGCACGGTTCCGGCAGCCACGACAAAACCGGCCGCCACTGCCAAGCCGACGATCCCAACGGCAAATTGGACATCACCGCCGCCTCCGGCTATTGGCTCCAAGACGCCCAGGCGCGCGGCATCAAACACCTCTGCTGGGATGGCTGCATGTTCCCCAACGAAGTCCTCCACCGCCCCTCCACCTGGAACGCCATCCTCGCCGCCATGCTCAAAGTGCGCGACGCCCACGGCTGGTCCTGACCCCTCACAGCAGCAGCCAGATCGCCTCCAGATCCCGATCCGCCTTGGCGAACTCCCTCAGGGATTCGTCAAGGCGGAAGGCCTCCCGCAAGCGGGGCACGGCCTCACCTTCCCGCCCCAATTGCGCCAGGTAGCAGCCCACATTGTAGTGAAACAGCGGCTCGCCGCGCAATGCCGTCGGCCCCGACTCCAGCAGGGCGAGAGCGCTTTCGGTGCGCCCCAGCTCGTGCAGGCAAAAGGCCGTGTGGATAAAAAAAGAAAGCTCTGCGTGGTCGCAGGCGCAGCCCTTCAGGCCCGTCGCGGCGGCGGCCTCCCAGTCCTGCCGGTCCATCTGTAGCGCCAGGCGCCCGTCCAACACCAAAGGATGCCCCCAGCGCTGCGGTGCCACCCCGTCCAAAATCTCCTCCGCCATTTCCGGAAGCCCCAACTCCAGGTACCCCTGCACCTCGCGGCGCTTCCTTTGAAGGTCTCTCAGGTCGTCCATCCCAGGATCAAGTTACAGCTCTCCACGCCCGTTTTCCCGCCGCCGCCGGGGCCAAGCGCGCCGCCCCCCGGCGCTAAAAACCCGGCGGCGCCCAACAGGGGGCGCCGCCGGGCCAGGCGACTTAAAAACCGCGCGCAAATTATGAGGCCTGCGCCGCCGCCTTCTTGGCTTGGGCATTAGCCACCGCGCTCTTGCCCACCGAGGACCGACCCGAAAAACTGGCGCCTTCTTCAATCGCCATCGTGCCCGCCACGATGTCCCCTTCTTGGGTGGCGCTGCTCTTGAGTTCGCAGCGGTCTGTCACGGTGATGTTGCCCTGCACCTTGCCAAAAACAATCACCGACTTGGTGCGGATCTCTCCAATCACCAGGGCGTTTTCGCCCACCGTAAGGGAGCCGTCCGAAGTCACTTCCCCCTCAATCCGCCCGTCGATGATCAGGTCGTTGGAGAATTTGAGAGATCCTTTGATCTCGACGTCGCTGCTGAGGATGTTTTTGTTAGTGCTCATGGAAAAAGAAGATTTGGCCGGGGGAGAGCTATAGGCCGGGGTGGGGGGATTGTAGGCGGGAGCGGCCGGGGCGGGAGGGTTATAGGAGGGCACCGCAGGAGCGGGAGGCGCGACAGACTGGGGCTTTTGGCCGATGATTTGCTTGAGCACAGGACGGAGGAGAGTTGGGGTGGATGAGGTCGGTGAGGGGAACTCTGGAATGGATTCCGCAGCGAAGCAACGGCAGGTCCGAGCGTGTAGAGGGATCCCCGCCCCCCCGCAAGCTGAATTCCTCCACCGCGGCGGATTTCCCCCCCGCCGCCCCCTCCCGCCCCCGCCGCGGAATCCCCGGCCAAGGGGTTGCGTTTTCCCGGCTTATCCGCTTTATAGGTGTCTCCCCGCTGTGCCCCCAGGCCAGCCTCCCCGCTTTTTTCCCATGCCAGACCAGGACCCCCCGCTTCCCGAACAGGACAAAGACATGATGCCCGCCGTCGGCCAAGAATACGGCGCCGAGCAAATCGACAAGCTGGAAGGCCTCGAGGCGGTGCGCAAACGCCCTGGCATGTACATCGGCGACCCCGATGAGCGCGGCCTCCACCACTGCGTCTTCGAAGTGCTCGACAACTCCATCGACGAGCACCTCGCCGGGTTTTGCAAAATCATCGACGTCATCCTCCACCTCGACGGCTCCTGCTCCATCCGCGACGACGGCCGCGGCATCCCCGTGGCCATGCACGCCAAGTTCAAGATGCCCGCCATCGAACTCGTCCTCACCAACCTCCACGCCGGGGGCAAGTTCGGCCAGGGCGCTTACAAATACTCCGGCGGCCTCCACGGCGTCGGCGCCAAATGCGTCAACGCCCTCAGCGAATGGTTCAAGGCCGAGGTCTTCCGCGACGGCCACATCTACATGATCGCCTTCGAGCGCGGCGTCACCACCTCCCCCCTCAAAATCATCGGCGACCTCGAAGACCCCGCCCACACCGGCACCCGCATCACCTTCTTCCCCGACGCGGAAATCTTCCGCATGACCACCGAGTTCCAGTTCGACCGCCTCGCCACTCGCCTGCGCGAACTCACCTTCCTCAACCCCGGCCTCACCATCAACCTCACCGACGAGCGCGGCGAAAAACCTCGCCACCAAAAGTTCCGCTACGACAAGGGAATCGTCGAATTCGTCAACCAACTCGCCGAAAATAAAACCGTCCTCCCCGCCGAACCCATCGTCATCCGCAGCAAGCGCGGCGTCGAAATCGAGCCCGGCAAACCCGAAGAGGACATCTACTGCGACGCCGTCTTGCAGTACACCGATTCCTACAACGAGCAAATCCTCTGCTACGCCAACAGCATCCCCAACGCCGACGGCGGCACCCACCTCACCGGCCTCAAATCCGCCCTCACCCGCGCCATCAATAACTACGCCAAGGCCAACAACCTCCTCCGCGACAAAGACCCCGCCATCACCGGCGACGACTGCCGCGAGGGCATGATCTGCGTCCTCAGCGTCAAACTCCCCAACCCCCGCTTCTCCAGCCAAACCAAAGGCAAACTCGTCAACAACGAGGTCGAGTCCGTCGTCAATTCCATCGCCTACGAAGGCCTCAACAAGTACTTCGAAGAAAATCCCGCCATCGCCAAGCGCCTCCTCGAGCGCATCCTCATGGCCGCCCGCGCCCGCGAAGCCGCCCGCAAAGCCCGCGAGACCGTCCGCAAATCCGCCCTCACCGGCGGCGGCCTCCCCGGCAAACTCGCCGACTGCTCCGAAAAAGACCCCTCCCTCTCCGAACTCTACATCGTCGAAGGCGACTCCGCCGGCGGCTCCGCCAAACAAGGCCGCGACCGCAAAACCCAGGCCATCCTCCCCCTCCGCGGCAAACTCATCAACGTCGAAAAAGCCCGCCTCGACCGCGCCCTCGAAAATAAGGAAATCCAATCCATGATCACCGCCATCGGCGCCGGCATCGGCAACGGCGAGGAAGAAGGCACCTTCCGCATCGAGAAAACCCGCTACCACAAGATCATCATCATGACCGATGCCGACGTCGACGGCTCCCACATCCGCACCCTCCTCCTCACCTTTTTCTGCCGCCAAATGCCCGAACTGGTCCGCCGCGGCTACCTCTACATCGCCCAGCCTCCCCTCTACCAAGTCATGCGCAAAAAGCGCAGCGAATACGTCCAAGACGACGTCGCCCTCAATCGCATCCTCATCGACCTCGGCGCTGAAGAGGTAAAACTCAAAAACCTCGCCGACGGCCACACCATCGCCGCGACCCAGCTCCGCGAAATCCTTGAGCTCCTCATGCGCCTCTCCCGCTTCTCCGACATCATCCAGCGCCAGGGCGGCAATTTCGACGTCTACATGGGCCACCGCCAACCCGAGTCCCACCGCCTCCCCGAATACCTCGTCATCGTCCGCGCCGGCAACGACGAAGCCGTCCACTACCTCCACGACGAAGACGCCCTCCGCCTCTTCAGCGAAGCCAACCCCGACCTCCACCTCGGCGCCGCCGTCGCCGCCGCCCCCGCTTCCCCCGACGCCGCCCCCGCGCCCGCCGCTTCCAAAACCGAGCCCGCCACCAAGCGCCGCGCCCGCCTCTACGAAGTCCACGAAGCCCGCGCCATCTCCCGCCTCCTCCTCCAACTCCAAGAAAAAGGCCTCGCCCTCGACCACTTCAGCGCCCAAGACAAACCCCTCTTCGAACTCATCGAATCCGAAGACAAAGTCCTCCCCCTCTTCTCCGTCCCCGAAATCCTCGAGCGCGTCCTCGACATCGGCCGCCGCGGCGTCGAAATCCGCCGCTTCAAGGGCCTCGGGGAAATGAACGCCTCTCAGCTCTTCGACACCACCATGGACCCCCTCACCCGCCGCCTCCTCCAGGTCAAAATGAACGAGGACAACAGCGTCGAAGCCGATCGCATGTTCACCATCCTCATGGGCGACATCGTCGAACCCCGCCGCCAATTCATTGAGGACAACGCCCTCAACGTGCGCAACCTCGATATCTAAATCCGCTTCCCATGAAATTCCGTCGACCCCTCGCCTCCCGCCCGGGGACCCGGCGCGCCATGACCATCCCCGAATTGATGGTCGTGCTCGCCATCCTAGCCGTCCTCATGACTCTCGGCGTCAACGGCTATGAAACCTACCTCGCCAAAGCCGAAAGCGTCGATTCCATCAATAAGCTCAAGAGCATGCACGCCGCGCTCATGAACTACCTGGTCGATAAACAAACCTGGCCCCAGGAACCAGAAGACGACGAAGCCGAGCTCTCCGAAGAGGCCCTCTGGGATTGGTGGAAAAAGGAACTCCAGCCCTATGGCATCCACGACGTCGACTGGTACACCAACGCCCACCTCCGCCGCCTCAACCGAGAAATGAAAGACGCCGGCGGCAAGGGCGTCAAACTCAATGAAATGAAGGAGGCCCTCTCCTTCCCCTCCATCATCCCCACTAGCTTCCCAGCCGGCCCCACCGAACCCTACCGCTATCGCAACCAACCCTGGATCAGCGAAACCGGCGAATACCACGGCGATGACGGCATCTACACTATCATGCCCAGCGGCGCCATTCACAAAATGCGCACCATGAGCCAAATGAACGCCGCCCAGGGCAAGTCGCCCCAGTCCGGCAAAAAATAGCGCCCCTCCCTCCCCGTGCTCGCGCTGGAGCCGATCGGCTATATCAGAACTGGTAAACACCTCAAGTTCGCTGCCCTCCACCAGCCCGAGGAGGCCGCCCCTGAATCCCACGTCCTCGAAATGCAACCCGGCCGCGGCTACCAAGACGGCCTCCGCGACCTCGACGGCTTCTCCCGCATCTGGCTCATCTGGTGGTTCCACAAAAACACCTCCTGGCGCCCCATGGTCCTCCCTCCGCGCGGCCCCGCCGTCCGCCGCGGCGTCTTCGCCACCCGCTCCCCCCACCGCCCCAACCCCCTCGGCATCACCCCCGTCCAACTCCGCCGCATCGACGGCCTCCTCCTCCACCTCGGCCCCTGCGACCTCATCGACGGCACGCCCATCTTCGACATCAAACCCTACATCCCCGCCTACGATTCCTTCCCCAGCGAACCAGCCGGCTGGATCGACTCCCTCGACGCCGCCCTCGCCGCCCCACCGCCCTTTGTCGTCTCCCTCTCCCCCCTCGCCCAAGCCCAGGCCGATTGGCTCCAGTCCCACTGGGAAATCGACTTCCAGCCCCGCCTCGCCCAACTCCTCGGGCGCGACCCCAGCCCGCACCGCACCCGGCGCATCAAGCGCGCTGCCGACGGCCTCCTCAGCATCGGCTGCGGCGCCTGGCGGGCCCACTTCGCCGTCCTCGGCTCCGCCGTCCAGGTTCTCTTCCTCGAGCCCGGCTTCCCCCTCCGCTTCCTCCACCGCCCCGGCCGCGAGGCCGTCCCCGACCTCGCGGCCCAATTGGCCTTCCTGGAGCGCTGGCCCGCCGCCGCCCCCCTCCCCCCAAGTAGCCCTCAAATGGTGGAAGAAAACCCCCGCGAGGCCACGTAACTCCCTGCGGAATTCCCTCCCCCCCTCCTGCCCCATGAAACGTCTCACACTGCTCTTGTTGGCTCTGCTCACCCCCTTGGCCACCGCCGGCCTCTACGACATCCCCCTCAAGGACATCGACGGCAAAGACACCACCCTCAAATCCTACCAGGGCAAAGTGCTCCTCGTCGTCAACGTCGCCTCCCAGTGCGGCCTCACCCCCCAATACCAAGCCCTCCAGGCCCTCCAGGAAAAATACACCGCCCAAGGCTTCACCGTCCTCGCCTTCCCCTCCAACGACTTCGGCGCCCAAGAACCCGGCTCCAACGGCGAAATCAAGCAGTTCTGCACCACCAAGTACAAGGTCAGCTTCCCCCTCTTCGACAAACTCCACGTCAAAGGCGAGGAACAACACCCCCTCTACCAACAGCTCACCGGCAAAACCGGCGCCTTCCCCGGCGACGTCAAATGGAACTTCGGCAAGTTCCTCATCGGCCGCGACGGCAACCCCCTCTCCCGCTTCGAACCCAGCACCACCCCAGACGACGCCGCCCTCGTCAAGGCCCTCGAAGACGCCCTCGCCAAAAAAAGCTGATTCCCCTCGCCTCCAGCCCAGGCACTTTCCTATAGCCACGCCCTCCTCCCCGGCGTAGTCCCTAGTCGATGACTAGCGCCCACTCCCCAGCTCCAGACTCAGCCTCAGCCCCCCATTCCCCGGCCCACGCCCTGGAGTTCCCCCCCACCAACGCCGCCTTCTCCGCCCTCCCCAACGGACTCGAAATCTTCGTCAAGGAGGACCACAGCGCTCCCCTCGTCAGCGTCCAGGCCT
Organism: Verrucomicrobiales bacterium; assembly: GCA_947460575.1. Taxonomy (GTDB): domain Bacteria; phylum Verrucomicrobiota; class Verrucomicrobiia; order Verrucomicrobiales; family V1-33; genus CAIZWU01. The sequence goes on from CANHIJ010000041.1 coordinate 18,702, forward strand.
GGGTCCGCACCGGCAGCATCCACGAAGGCGCCCTCCGCGGCTCCGGCGTCTCCCACCTCGTCGAACACATGGTCTTCCAAGGCGCCGGTGACCGCGGCCCCGGCGAACTCGCCAAGGCCATCCAAGACGGCGGCGGCTACCTCAACGCCTACACTTCCTTCGATCGCACCGTCTACTGGATCGATACCCTCAGCGAAAGCCTCGACGCCGCCCTCCACGTCCTCGCCGACCTCACCACCCGCGCCACCTTCCCCCACACCGAGTTCGACAAAGAAAAAGACGTCATCCGCCGCGAAATCGACATGGGCAAAGACGATCCCGGGCGCACTCTCAGCCAGTTGATGTTTCACACCGTCTACCGCGAACACCCCTTCCGCGAACCCGTCATCGGCCACCTTGAGCGCTTCAACGCCGTCGACCGCGACGCCGCCTTCCAATACTACCGCGAGCGCTACCAACCCGACAACATGTTCGTCGTCGTCGTCGGCGACACCACCCCTGCCGCCGCCCACGCCCTCGTCGCCAAACACTTCGCCCACGCCCTCCCCAGCTTTGCCCCACCCCTTGCGGTCCTCCCCGAGCCCCCCCAGGTCGGCCCCCGCCGCGCCTCCCTCTCCTTCCCCACCGAAATCAGCCGCTTCGAACTCGCCTGGCGCATCCCAGGCCTCCTCCACCCTGACATCCCCGCCCTCGAGGTCCTCGGCGTCCTCGTCGGCACCGGCCGCACCTCTCGCCTCTTCCGCGAAATCCGCGAGCGCCAAGCCCTCGTCCACTCCATCGCAGCCGGCGCCTACACCCCGCCCCAGGGCGGCCTCTTTTACGTCAGCGCCGAATGCGACCCCCTGCACCGCCCCGCCGCCGAAACCGCCATCTTATCTGAAATCGAGCGCCTCCGCTCCCAGCCCCCCTCCCCCGCCGAAGTGCAGCGCGCCCGCCGCCTCTTCCTCGCCGAACAACTCAGCAGCCTCACCTCCATGCGCGGCCAAGCCAGCGACCTCGGCGGCAATTGGCACGCCGCCCACCACCCCGACTTCACCCGCAGCTACCTCGCCGCCATCGACCGCGTCACCCCCGCAGACCTCACCCGCGTCGCCCAAACCTACCTCCTCCCCGACGCCCTGACGGTCGTCTCCCTCGACCCCCTCAGCGAAGCCGCCCCGCCCGCTGCCCCGCCCAGCCCGACTCACGACGGCGTGCCTCAAGTGCAGCGCCACGTCTTTCCCTCCGGCCTCACCCTCCTCGTCCGCGAAGACCCCCGCCTCCCCCTCGCCTCCCTCCACGCCTCCCTGCGCGGCGGCCTCCTCGCCGAAACCAGCGCCACCAGCGGCCTCGGCCGCCTCCTCGCCCGCACCCTCCTCAAGGGCACCGCCACCCGCTCCGCCGACACCATCGCCGACGCCATCGAAAACGGCGGCGGCTCCCTCGGCGCCGAATCCGGCAGCTCCAGCTTCGGCCTCTCCGCCCAAGTCCTCGCCCCCGAATGGCGCCCAGCCCTCGACCTCCTCGCCGACGTCCTTCAAAACCCCTCCTTCCCCCAAGAGGAAATCGAGCGCGAGCGCACCCGCCAACTCGCCGCCCTCCGCCAAGAGGAAGACCACCCCTCCTTCATCGCCTTCCGCGAACTCAAGCGCGCCGCCTACGGCTCCCACCCCCTCGCCCTCAACCGCAACGGATCCCCCGCCAGCGTCGCCACCCTATCCCGCGACTCCCTCGCCGCCTTCCACGCCTCCATCCTTACCTCCGGCAACCTCGTCCTCTCCGTCTTCGGCGACGTCTCCTTCCCTGCGGTCCGCGACGCCGTGGCCCAAGCCTTCGCCGACCTCCCCCCCGGCCCCCGCCCCGACCACGCCGCCGCCCTCGCCCCTCCCCCCTGGCTCCCCCAAGCCCTCACCTTCCCCAGCAGCAAGCGCCAAGCCTTCCTCGTCGTCGCCTTCCCCACCGTCGACCTGCGCCACCCCGACCGCCTCGCCCTCGACCTCATCGACGAAGCTTGCAGCGACATGGCCAGCCGCTTCTTCGAACGCATCCGCGAACAACACGGCCTCGCCTACAGCGTCGGCACCACCCAGGTCAGCGCCATGGCCCCAGGCCTCTTCACCTTCTACCTCAGTACCTCCCCAGAACAACTCCCCTTCGCCGAAAAGGAAATCCTCTCCGAAATCCACGCCCTCGCCGCCCACGGCCTCAGCGCCGAAGAACTCGACCGCGCCCGCCGCACCTGGACTGGCAAACAAGCCATGCAGCACCAATCCAATGCCGGCCTCGCCCAACAAGGCGCCCTCAACGAACTCTACGGCCTCGGATTCGACCACGATCAACGCGTCCTCGAACGCGTCCGCCTCCTCCCCCTCAGCGAAGTCAACGCCGTCGCCGCCCGCTACTTCCAAGCCCTCGAGCCCCTCATCGTCCGCGTCGCCCCCTCCCCCAGCCCCGCCTGATCCCTCCCCCGCTCTGTTTTTCCGCCCCTCTGATGAAATTCCCTCTGCTCGCCCTCCTCGCCAGCCTCGCCGCTAGCCCCGCCCTCCTCCGCGCCGCCCCCGAGCTGAGCTTTAGCCGAGACATCCGCCCCCTCCTCTCCGACAGCTGCTTCAAATGCCACGGCCCCGACGACCAGGGCCGCAAGGGCCAACTCCGCCTCGACGACCGCGACGCCGCCCTCCGCGGCGGCAAATCCGGCCAACCCGCCATCCACCCCGGCCACCCCGAAACTAGCGAAATCATCCGCCGCCTCCGCTCCCAGGACCCCGACGACATGATGCCCCCACCAGAACTCAAAAAATCCCTCTCCCCCGCCCAGCGCGACCTCTTCGAACAATGGATCGCCCGCGGCGCCACCTACGAAAAACACTGGGCCTTCACCCCCCCCACCCTCCCCGCCGTCCCCGCCCCCGCCAACCCCGCCTGGCCCCAGCGCAATGAAATCGACGCCTTCGTCCAAGCCCAACTCCCCTCCCAAGGCTTCTCTCCCGCCCCCGAAGCCGATCCCCCCACCCTCCTGCGCCGCCTCAGCCTCGACCTGACCGGCCTCATCCCCACCCCCGCCGAACTCGACGCCTTCCTCGCCGACCCCTCCCCCCAAGCCTACGAGCGCGCCGTCGACCGCCTCCTCGCCTCCCCCCAATACGGCGAAAAATGGGCCCGCAAATGGCTCGACCTCGCCCGCTATTCCGACACCAACGGCTACGAAAAAGACCGCGACCGCACTATGTGGCCCTACCGCGATTGGGTCATTCAATCCCTCAACGCCGATCTCCCCTTCGACCAGTTCACCATCGACCAAATCGCCGGCGACCTCCTCCCCAACCCCACCCTCGCCCAACAAATCGCCACCGGCTTCCACCGCAATACCATGCTCAACGAGGAAGGCGGCATCGACCCCCTCGAGTACCGCTACCGCGCCATGGTCGACCGCGTCGGCGTCACCAGCGCAACCTGGCTTGGCCTCACCCTCCAGTGCGCCCAGTGCCACACCCACAAGTACGACCCCATCACCCACCAGGAGTATTTCTCCATGTTCGCCTTCCTCAACAACGCCGACGAACCTGACCTCGCCATCCCCTCCCCCTCCCGTCCCCAAGAAGAAGCCGAACGCCTCCGCAAACTCGCCCAGCACCTCGCCGCCCTCCCCAGCCAGTGGCCCGCCAACGCCGCCGCCCTCGACGCCATCGCCTGGGAAACCCCCGTCCCCACCCCCCTCGAATCCGCCCCCGCCGAGACCCCCCGCCTCCTCCCGGACCACTCCCTCCTCTTCCCCGCCCCCGGCCCCGACCAAGTCACCACCCGCATCCGCCTGTCCGGCCTCTCCGGCCCCATCACCCACCTCCGCCTCGAGGCCCTCCCCGACCCCTCCCTCCCCGCCACCGGCCCCGGCCGCACCCCCCACGGGAATTTCGTCCTCAGCGAAATCAAACTCTCCGCCAACGGCCAAGCCCTCGCCCTCACTCAAGCTTCCGCCAACGCCGCCCAACCAGGCTTCCCCGCCGCCAGCGCCATCGATGGCCAATCCACCAACGGCTGGGCCGTCGACGACAAAAAAAGCGACCTCCACGCCCCCAAATTCGCCCTCTTTACCCTCGAAAAACCCTGGCCCGGCGGCGCCGACTTAGATGTCACCCTCGAGCAAGTCCACGGCACCCACCACACCATCGGCCGCCTCCGCCTCAGCGTTGGCTCCCTCCCCCCATCCCCGCCCGCCCCCGGCGCCCTCGCCGCCGCCACCGAAGCCTGGCTCGCCGAACAGCGCCGCCACACCGCCGCCTGGATCCCCACCGCCCCCGCCGCCGCCACCTCCAATCTCCCCCTCCTCACCGTCCAACCCGACGCCTCCATCCTCGTCAGCGGCGATATCACCAAGGCCGATACCTACCAACTCCGCTTCACCAACGTCCCCCCAGGCACCACCGCCCTCCGCCTCGAAGCCCTCCCCGACGACTCCCTCCCCGCCCGAGGCCCCGGCCTCGCCTACTACGAAGGCCCCAAAGGCGATTTCTTCCTCGGCGAATGCCAGCTCTCCCAAGCCGGTCACCCCCTCAAATTCTCCCAGGCCACCCACAGCTACGCCAAAAACGCCTTCGGCTCAGACGCCAACTCCGCTCTCGCCATCGACGGCAATCCCGAAACCGGCTGGAGCTGCGCCCAAGGCCAAGGCCGCGCCCACGAAGCCGTCTTCGTCCTCGAAAAACCCCTCCCCCCAGACCAGGGCGACCTCTCCCTCACCCTCATGTTCGGCCGCCACTTCGCCTGCTCCCTCGGCAAGTTCCGCATCTCTTTCACCAGCCAATCCGGCGACATCCGCGCCAGCACCCTCCCCGCCGACCGCCAACCCCTCCTCGCCAAAGCCAACCCTTCCCCAGCCGAACAACTCCTCCTCCAAGAGGAATTCCTCCTCCACGCCCCCGAACTCGCCGCCGCCCGCCAGGAAATCGACCAACTCCGCCAGCCCCCCCCCAGCCTCACCACCCTCGTCTTCCGCGAGCGCCCCGCCCAAAACCCCCGCCCCACCTTCATCCACAACCGCGGCGAATTCACCCAACCCGGCGCCGCCGTCTCTCCCGCCGTCCTTAGCGTCCTCAACCCGCTCCCCCCAGGCGCCCCCCCCAATCGCCTCAGCTTCGCCCGCTGGCTCGTCAGCCGCGACCAACCCCTCACCGCCCGCGTCGTCGCCAACCGCGCCTGGGCCGCTTTCTTCGGCCGCGGCCTCGTCAAAACCCAGGAGGACTTCGGCTACCAAGGCGAACTCCCCTCCCACCCCCTCCTCCTCGACTGGCTCGCCGTCCGCTTCATGGACGACGGCTGGTCCCAAAAACAACTCCACCGCCGCCTCGTCCTCAGCCACACCTACCGCCAAGCCAGCGCCGACCTCCCCGCCCCCGCCTCCGCCGACCCCGAAAATAAATTCCTCTGGCGCGGCCCCCGCCTCCGCATTGATGCCGAAGAAGTCCGCGACTCCGCCCTCCGCGCCGCCAGCCTCCTCTCCGATCGCTTGCTCGGCCCCAGCGTCTTCCCCCCCCAACCCCCCAGCGTCACCACCGAAGGCACCTACGGCGCTCGCTCCTGGACCACCAGCTCCGGCCCCGACCGCTACCGCCGCTCCCTCTACACCTTCGCCAAACGCACCGCCCCCTTCGCCTTCGCCAGTACCTTCGACGCCCCCGTCGGCGATGCCTGCATCGTCCGCCGCGACCGCACCAACACCCCCCTCCAGGCCCTCTCCCTCCTCAACGACGTCACCATCATCGAGGCCTCCCAAGCCCTCGGCCGCCTCCTCTCCCTCCTCCCCGGCTCCCCCGCCCAACAACTCGACGCCGCCTACCGCCGCTGCTTCTCCCGCTCCCCCGAACCCGCCGAATCCACCCAACTCCTCGCCTTCCTCGACCAACAGCGCGCCGCCTTCACCCATTCCCCAGAATCCGCCCGCGCCCTCGTCGGCGACCAAGCCTCCCCAGACCTCGCCGCCTGGACCGCCCTCGCCCGCGCCCTCTTCAACTTGGACGAATTCATCACCAAAGGCTAATCCCCCCATGCACCGCCCCTCTCCCCTCGACGTCAACCGCCGCCACTTCCTCCGCGACTGCGGCATCGGCCTCGGCAAAATCGCCCTCGCCAGCCTCCTCGCCGATTCCTCCTCCGCCGCCCTCAATCCCCTCAACCCCCTCAACCCCAAGCCAGGCCCCCTCCGCGGCAAGGCCAAATCCGTCATCCACCTCTTCATGGCCGGCGCCCCCAGCCATCTCGACCTCTTTGACCCCAAGCCCGCCCTCACCCGCATGGACGGCAAACCCTTGCCCCCATCCGTCACTGACGGCCAACGCCTCGCCTTCATCCGCGCCGATGCCGCCGTGATGGGCCCCCAATTCAAATTCGCCCCCCATGGACAGTCCGGCATGGAACTCTCCGAAGCCCTCCCCTGGCTCTCCACCATCGCCGACGATATCTGCCTTATCCGCTCCGTCCACACCGACCAATTCAACCACGCCCCCGCCCAAACCTTCTTCCAAACCGGCTTCGCCGTCCCCGGCCGCCCCAGCATCGGCTCCTGGGTCACCTACGGCCTCGGCAGCGCCGCCACCGACCTCCCCTCCTTCGTCGTCCTCAGCACCGGCGGCGGCATCAGCGGCGGCTCCGCCCTCTGGTCCAGCGGCTTCCTCCCCACCACCTACACCGGCGTCCGCTTCCGCAACCAGGGCGACCCCATCCTCAACCTCTCCAACCCCCCAGGCATCAACAGCCAACTCCAGCGCGACTCCATCGACCTCGTCGCCGCCCTCAACCGCCGCCGCCTCGCCGCCTCCCGCGACCCCGAAATCGAAACCCGCCTCGCCAACTACGAACTCGCCTTCCGCCTCCAGTCCTCCGCCCCAGAATTGATGGACCTCCGCAGCGAATCCCAGGCCACCCTCGACCTCTACGGCTGCGAACCCGATAAACCCTCCTTCGCCCGCGGCTGCCTCCTCGCCCGCCGCATGATCGAACGCGGCGTCCGCTTCGTCAATATCTTCCACGAAGGCTGGGACGCCCACAGCGACGTCGCCGGCAACCACCGCGAACTCTGCCGCACCACCGACCGCGCCAGCGCCGCCCTCGTCTCCGACCTCAAACAGCGCGGCCTCCTCGACGAAACCCTCGTCGTCTGGGGCGGCGAATTCGGCCGCACCCCCATGGTCGAAAGCAACGCCTCCCTCGGCCGCGCCCGCGGCCGCGACCACCACCCCAAAGCCTTCTCCATGTGGATGGCCGGCGGCGGCATTAAGCCCGGCACCATCCACGGCGCCACCGACGAACTCGGCTACAATATCGTCCAAGACCCCGTCCACGTCCACGATATCCAAGCCACCCTCCTCCACTGCCTCGGCTTCGACCACGAGCGCCTCACCTTCCGCTCCCAGGGCCGCGACTTCCGCCTCACCGATGTCCACGGCTCCGTCATCAAGCCCATCCTCGCCTAGTCCCCCCCTCAGTCCCCTCAGCCCGCAAACTGCCGCCGCCAATCCCGCGGCGGCATGTTCTTGCGCCGCAAAAATTGCCGGTTAAAATTGGCTAGATTGGGAAAACCGCAGCTGAAGGCAATTTCCGTGATGGCAAAGTCGGTCTCCGCCAACAGGCGGCAGGCCCGCCCAATCCGCAACTCGTTAATAAAACTGGGCACCGTCTTCCCCGTCCGCGCCTTGAAAAAGCGGCTAAACGCCCCCGGGCTCAGATGCACCAACTCCGCCAAACTCTCCAAATAGATCGTCTCATCCAAATGCCCCTGAATGTACTGCGCCACCTTGTTCACCCGCAATTCGTCCTCCGGATCTAACTCCGGCGCAAAACCCCGACTCGCGATGGTGTGGCAGGTGCTGGAAACCGCGATCTTCTGCAAAATGCTCAATACCGTGACCACCCGCGGCAATCCGTGCTCCTCCGGAATCCGCAACATCAAGGCCTCCACCTCGTCCCGCGTCGCCCCCTCCACCCTGATCCCCAGCGCCGCCCGCGCCAACATCTTCCGCACCTGCTGCATCGCCGGCAAATCCAGCCACCCCCGCCCCAACCAGTCCGGCGCAAAGTGAATGCACAGGTGGTCCACCTCCTGCGGCCCCCCCGGCGCCCCCTCGTCGTTCTGCCAGTCGTGCGGCAAATTCGACCCCACCAACACAATGTCCCCGGGCTCCAAACTCGTCAAGTTGTCCCCCACCATCCGGTGCCCCCGCGCCTTCCGCGTCAGCGTAATCTCGTACTCCGGATGAAAATGCCACACGCACCCAAAGGTCTTCCCTTGCACAATGTTGCAGTTCACGCCGTCTTCTGTGCTCGCCGCGAGCTTTTCATAGGCTGGTTTCATAGGTCAATAGTTGCGGGCCAATGCCCGAAATAGTATTTTTCCAATGCCTCATACCAGCTCTTCTCTCGCCAGTCCAGCTCCCACTGCGCCGTTTTAATAATAGTTCATCCCCGTCCCACCCCACACCCCCATGCTTCCCCAACCCGGCCACCTCTACATCGTCGCCACCCCCATCGGCAACCTCGGGGACATCACCCTCCGCGCCCGCGATACCCTCGCCGCCGTCGACCTCATCGCCTGCGAAGACACCCGCCACTCCGGCAAACTCCTCGCCCACCTCGAAATCCGCAAACCCCTCGTCAGCCTCCACCAACACAACGAGGCCATGCGCAGCGCCCAACTCCTCGCCGAACTCGCCCAGGGCAAATCCATCGCCTACATCTCCGACGCCGGCATGCCCGGCATCTCCGACCCCGGCCAACGCCTCGTCACCGCCTGCCGCGCCGCCCACATCCCCGTCGAAGTCATCCCCGGCCCCAGCGCCGTCCTCACCGCCCTCATCGGCAGCGGCTTCCCCGCCGACGCCTTCTACTTCGGCGGCTTCCTCCCCGTCAAATCCTCCCAGCGAATCCGCGTCCTCGAAGCCGCCCTCGACGCCGACGAATCCAGCATCTTCTTCGAAACCCCCCACCGCCTCGACTCCACCCTCGCCCTCCTCCTCCGCCTCGCCCCCGATCACCTCATCTGCGTCGCCCGCGAACTAACCAAAAAATTCGAGGAGTACCGCCGCGGTCCCGCCCGCGAGGTCGCCGCTCACTACCTCGCCCACCCCGCCAAAGGCGAAATCTGCCTCCTCATCGCCGGCTCCGATCTCCCCAAATGGGCCCGCCCCGAGCCGCCCGCCGAACCGCTCCTCCCCTAGCCTCGAGCCCCCCTCACCGCAGCCACGCCAGCGCCGCCCGCATCACCTGCCCAAACTGTTCCAAACTATAGGGCTTGGGCAAAAAGCCCGCAAATCCCAAAGCCTGAAAGCGCGCCACGTCCCCCTCGCGGTACTGCCCGCTCGTCGCCACCACCACCGCCTCCGGATCAATCCGCCGCAGCGCCTGAAATACCTCCATCCCATTCAGCCCGCTTCGCAAATTCAAGTCTAACAATACCGCCCGATAGGGCCGCGCCCCGTGCAGCCGATCCTTGTACGCCTGCAGTGCTTCATCGCTGTTGGCGACCGCGCACACCGCAAAACCCATCACCCGCGCAATCTGGCTCAGCGCCGTGCGCACCCCCTGCTCGTCGTCCACCACCAAAAGCGATGACGGCTCCCCCCCCTCGTCACCTCCCCCCGCCGTCGGCGCCAACGCCTCTCGCTTCGGCTCCGCCGGAACCGGAGCCGGAGCCGGAGCCGCCGGAGCCGCCGGAGCCGCCGCCGCCATCGCAGGCAAGAAAATCAAAAACTCCGTCCCCACGTGCACCCGGCTGCGCACCAAGATCTCTCCGCCGTGCTCCTTGACGATTTGATAGCAAATTGGCAGGCCACAGCCGTTCCCCTCCGGCTTAGTCGTAAACCGCCCGTGGAAAAGGTGCCGCAAATGCTCCTCCGGAATCCCCGGCCCCCAGTCGCGCAGCGATATCTGCAAATAGGGCCCCTCCGGCAAATCGATCCCGTCCTCCGCCCGCAACTCCCGCCCCATCGCCGCCACCCGCAGCCGCCCCCCATTCGGCATCGCCTGCACCGCATTCCGGATCAAATTGAAAATCACCCGCTCCAACTGCCCCTCGTCCGCCTCAATCTCCGGCAAATCCTCTCCCAACTCCAAGGTCGCCGTCACATTCTGCGCACACGTCGCCAGCCGCACCGACCGCCCCAACAACGCCCCCGGCGCCGTCCGACTGCGCACCGCCGACCGCGGCCGAAAACAATCCAAAAAATCCTTCGCCAAATCGCTCGCCCGCTGCGCCGACACATGCGCCACCTCCAAACTCTCAAAAAGATCCCCATTCTGCGGTATCGCCCGAATCGCCAACTGCACCGGCAACACAATCGACGTCAGCGCATTGTTAAACTCATGCGCCACCTGCCGCGCCGTCTCCCGAATCGTCTCCATCACATCCTCCTGCCACCCCTCCGGCGACGGCGTCGGCCCCGCAGGCCTCACCGGCCCCACAGGCCGCCCCGCCGCCTCCTCCGCCTGCAGCGCCGCCGTCAAAATCGCGCCCATGACCTCGCCCTCCGCCGACCGCGTCACTTTCACCTGCCCCCGCCACCGCACCCCCGCTGCCCGCACCCAACTCAACTCGCAGCCCGCCACCTCCCGCTCCCCCGCTTCCTGCAGCGCCCGCGCCACCTGCCCCCAATCCCCCGCCGCCACCACCCCCCGCAGCGCCGCCCCGCAAAGCTCCCCCTCCCCCAACCCCGTCTCCCGCCGCGCCGCCTCATTCCCCCACGCAATCACCACTTCCCCCTCCTCCTCCCCCTGCAAAATCAGCACCACCTCTGCAACCTGATCCAACGCCAACCTCAAGTGGTGATTCACCGCTTTGATCCGCTCCACCGAGCCCGCGCGATATATTGGAGAATTCAAAACACAAAAAAAGCGCGTCCCACGCCAAACCGCTCCCTAATATCTCCCCACCACCCCAGCCAGGGCAATTTACGCCGATTTTTCAAAACCGCCCCCCCCAGGAATGGGCATGTCCCGCCACAGCATTTGCGCCTACTTCTCGTCGCCTTGCAAAAAGGCGTCCCTGATGTTCCGTGTGTCCATGGTGGTAGTTTTTGGTTCTTTTTCCCAAACCACGCGATCGCATGGTCCAACCAGCCTCCCCCTCCATTTTAACGACCTCTGGGACACTTCCCTGGCAAGTCCCTCGGTCGCGAGCAGGGGGAGCAACTGGGGATGTACGACGAAGGTGGCATGGAGAGGAGGCGGGCACAGGGATCATTGCAGAGATTTTGGACATGCTGAAGGCGAACAAACAGTGGTGGATGATTCCCCTCTTCCTGGTTTTCCTTCTTTTCGGCCTCTTGATGCTTTTAAGCGGCACCGGCATGGCTCCGTTCATATATTCCCTATTTTGATCCCTGCTTGATGATAAGCCGCCTCAATACGAGGCGGGCCGCAAGACCCACTAGCAGCCTTTTTCATGAATGCCCTCTCCCCTTTCTCAACCATCTTTCAAAACACGTTTCACCATCGCCACCAAAGCCACGAGGTGTCGCTGAGAAAAGATCTCGGTATGGCGGCACGCAAGGTGATGAACCCTCACAGGTCCGCGCACAAGCAGTCGCCAGACGCGAACCTGGGGTAAGGCCTGTAGCCAAGGGATCCACCGCGCGCGGGCCTGGAAAAACTCTATGCGAACCTCCATGGGACGAGCGGAGAAGCGGGCCACCGCCCGCGTGAAACGATCGCTGTCCTCGGTCTTCAAAGGCGCCTTCCGGGAGGTCGCCATGATCTGCCACGCCATTCCCCGAGCACGGCTAGCGAGGTAGCGCGGCCACGCGGTAGCCGGCATCCCAGACATCTTCTCCGTGTGATACGACAGGCCCGAAATCGACGCCAGGACGCGCCACAGCAGCTGCGCGCCGCGGGCATTCCAGGGGAGTCGGCAAATCGGATTCGTGTCAAAGAGGAACAGGATCACCTCGTGCCCCTCGCGGCGGAGTTCTGTCGCAAGGGCGTAGGCGAACCACCCGCCCACCGAAAAACCTGCCAGGCGGTAGGGACCTTCCCGCTGAAAAGCCCGGACCTCCTGCGCATAGGCTCGGGCCATCTCCTCGACGCCCCCTGGCGGTATCTCCGGTCCCTCGATCTCGTCTGCGCGGATCCCATAGACCGGCTGGTCCGGGCCCAGCAACCGGGCGAAGCGACCAGCGTAGAAGACATCTCCCCCCAAGCCATGCACCACACACAAGGGCGTCTGCGATCCAGACGGTTGCAGGGCCACAAGTGACTTCCAGGCCGGCACCCAGGATTCGTCGGCCAGGCGCCGCGCCAGCGAGGCCATCGTGGTCGCCTCGAACAGCATGGCAATCGG
>CANHIJ010000042.1 GCA_947460575.1 Verrucomicrobiales bacterium
CCATGCCGCGGAGGCCATCGCCCGCTCGGCGGGGGGCACCTGGCGCTCGCGCTCAACTTACCTGGGAAGTTGTGCACGGTATTGGGCCATCCGGCCGTGCCACGGAGGCAATCGCCCGATTGGCGGGGGCGCCGGGCCCTCGCGCTCAACTTACCTGGGAAGTTGTGCACGGTATTGGGCCATCCGGCCATGCCGCGGAGGCCATCGCCCGCTCGGCGGGGGGCACCTGGCCCTCGCGCTCAACTTACCTGGGAAGTTGTGCACGGTATTGGGCCATCCGGCCATGCCGCGGAGGCCATCGCCCGCTCGGCGGGGGGCACCTGGCGCTCGCGCTCAACTTACCTGGGAAGTTGTGCACGGTATTGGGCCATCCGGCCGTGCCGCGGAGGCAATCGCCCGATTGGCGGGGGCACATGGCCCTCGCGCTCAACTTACCTGGGAAGTTGTGCGCGGTATTGGGCCATCCGGCCATGCCGCGGAGGCCATCGCCCGCTCGGCGGGGGGCACCTGGCGCTCGCGCTCAACTTACCTGGGAAGTTGTGCGCGGTGCCAGCGCTGCAGGGCGGAAAACACTTCGGGGATGGAGTTGGCCAGGGCATCTCCGGGTTCCCCCAGGGGGTTTTCCCCGGCGAGGCGCACGGCAAAGCCCAGGCCGGCGTTGCGGGCCATCTGGATGTCGCGGTCGTGGTCGCCCACCAGGGCGCTGGCGGCGAGGTCGATGGAGAGGTCGGCGGCGGCCTCGAAAATCATCTCCGGGGAGGGTTTGCGGCGGGTGCCCTGCCCGGCCAAGTCGGTGCAGCTGTAGATGCGGTCGAAGGCGGCCTGGTGGGGAGCGAGAGAGGCTTGGAGCAAAGCGTGGATGGCGTCGAGGTCCTGTTGGCTCATGAGGCCCTTGCCCACGCCCTGCTGGCTGGTCACCAGAACGGTATAAAAGCCCTGGGCGCGGCTCCAGGCGAGTACCTCGGCGATACCGGGCATCAACTTAAAATCGGCCACGCGAAGCACGTAGCCTGCTCCCGGCGAGACGTTCACCACTCCGTCGCGGTCAAAAAAAATCGCCGGCCGGGCCTTCATCGCACCCCTCCCCGACGCACTAGCGAACGAATGCAAATATCCTCTGCAATACGTTTACAGTCAATGAATTGCAGCGGAACAGACCCCCCCGAAAAGGCCGCGCTGGCCAGGGCGGGAAGGCCCGATCCGCTGATGAGGGGGGCCGCATAGACGACGAATTCGTCGACCCAGCCCCCCGCGAAGGCCGCGGCCAGGATTTGGGATCCTCCCTCCACCAGCACCGACAGGACGCCGCGCTGGGAGAGGTCGCGCAAGGCGGTTTCCAGGGAGTCACCGCGGTAGACGAGGGTGCGGTCGCGGTGGGCGTCGGTGAAAATGTGAGCGCCTGGGGGGAGCTGGCCGCTGCGGGTGAGGACGGCGCGCCAGGGCTGGGCTTGGCCGGAGCGGAGGGCATCGCCGCGGAGGGTCAGGGAGGGATCGTCTTCTCGGATGGTGCCGGCGCCGACCAGGATGGCCTCGCAAGAGCTGCGCAGGTGCATGGCGTCGGCGCGGGCCGCGGGGCCGGTGAGCCACTGCCCTTCCCCGGCGGGGCGCGTGATGCGGCCGTCCAGGCTCATCCCAGCCTTGGCGATTACCCAGGGCAAGCCGCAGGCGACGCGCTTAGAGAACGGCCGGAGGATTTCCTGGCATTCCTCCAAGAGAACCCCCGAGCGCACCGCCAAACCGGCGGCGCCGAGGAGGGCTGCGGCGCGACCTTGGTGGCCGGGTTGCGGATCCTCCGCGCCCCAGACCACGCGGGCCAGTCCGGCGGCGCGGAGCGCCTCCACGCAGGGGGGAGTGCGGCCAAAGGTAGAGCAAGGCTCTAGGGTGACGTAGAGGGTGGCCCCAGCGGCAGAATGGCCGGCGGCAGCGGCAGCGCGGAGGGCTTCGATCTCGGCGTGGGGGGCCCCGGCGCGGCGGTGCCAGCCGCGGGCTAAAACCTGGCCGCGGCGCACTAGGACCGCCCCCACGGGGGGGTTGGGCGCGGTCAGGCCCACGCCATGGCGGGCCTCTGCCAAGGCCAGGGCCATGGCGGCTTCGTCGCTCAACTCCGGGAAAGCAGCGTCCAAGACCTTAGGGAAACGTGAGGGGGATGGAGGCGGGGCCTTGCCTAGACGTGGAATTGGCTTTCCTCGCCGTGTTTGGCGGTACCCCCGGCGGCGGCGACGAGGCGGTCCACGGCCACCAGGTGGGCCCAAGGGACGCGGCGGCGCGTGTACTTATTTTCCAACTGGGTGCGCAGGGATTCCAGGATCTCCAGCGGGACGGGGTCGGGGTGGTCCCAGTCCGGGGCGCTTTTGAGAGTGGTTTTAATCTCCCAAGTTTTGCCGAACTTGCGGGCGCGGAAGTAGCGCCGCTCTCCGGCGACATCGTCCTGTTCATGCCATTCGTGGGATTGCCTCATGGAGAGGATTGCGGGAAAAGCTGGGGTCTGGCAATGGGGGAGTTGCCTGGGATTACTCTACGGTGACGCCGCTGAGGTCCCAAGCTGGCGCGGGGAATTTGAGTTCCATCCGCAGCAGGGTATCGCGCACGATGCTGGCAATCACGGTGTTGCGGTACCATTTCCGGTTTGAGGGAACCACGTACCACGGAGCCGCCTCGGCGCTGGTGCGGCCCAGGACTTCCTCGTAGGCGCTGCTGAACTGGGGCCAGAGACGGCGGTCGGCGAGGTCCTCGGGATTAAATTTCCAGTGTTTTTCGGGGTTTTCGAGGCGGGCTTGGAGGCGGCGGCGCTGCTCGTCGCGGCTGATGTGGAGGAAGAATTTGAGAATGGTGGTGCCCTCGTCGACAAGGAGCTTTTCGAAGTTCAAGATGTGCTCGTAGCGCTTTTCCCAAAGCGGGCGCGGCGCGAGGTTTTTGACGTTTACGGCGATGACGTCTTCGTAGTGGCTGCGGTTGAAGACCACGAGTTCACCCCGCGCCGGAGCCTGCTGGTGGACGCGCCAGAGGAAATCGTGGTCCAATTCTTCTTGGGTAGGCGACTTGAAGGAGACCACGCGGAGGCCGTGGGGGTCGATGCCGCTGAAGACGCTGCGCACGGTGCCGTCCTTGCCACTGCCGTCCATGCCTTGGAGGACGACGAGCAAGCGGTGGCGGCGCTCGGCGTAGAGCATGCGCTGCAAGTAGCGGAGGTCGTCCTTGAGCCGATCGAGCTGGCCGACGCCGCGGTCCTTGTCGCCGAGGAGGTCAGCTTCGCCATCCGCGCTGTAGTCGGAGAGCTTTACTTTGGCTCCGGGCCGGACGCGGTAGATTTTCATAGCGGAATGGGGGCCATCTTGTGACCCCGGCCCGCCGCCGCAAGAGGAAATCTCCGGGCGGGGAGAATCAGCGGTGCCGAGGCTGCGGCGCGCGCCTTGCATCCCGGAAGCGGCGCGATTATGAGTGGAAGATTTCCGCCCTCGCCTATGACCTCCCGCGCCTTCCTCCGCCTCTGCTTGCTGACCCTGCTTGGCTTCCTCGCGGCCGCCGATCCGGCCCGCGCCGAGCGAGCCTACGGACAGGAAGAATACGTCATCGCTAGCGGCGGCCCGGCCCTGCGCGCCTGGGAGGAATACCGCGGCCCGGGCGATCAGCACGACCGTTATTGGGGAAATTTTATTCGCGCGGCCCGCATCCGCATCGACCAACTGCGCGCCGAGCACGGCCCGGCACTCAACGTGACTTGGTTGGTATACCGCCCATCCTACGAGAGCCGGGAGCGCGAGGACGTAGCTAAAAGACCGCAGTACCTCTGCACTCTAGCAGAAATATCGACGCTGGCCGCCGAGCGGAAGGTGCGCCTGGTCTGGTTCCGCGACACCGCTTTCCTGATCGGCTATCTCAACGACCGCGGTGGCCGCAAGCTGAGCGGCTTTGAATTCTACGGCCACTCCAACAAATATTGTTTTCTCTTCGACTACAGCAACGACATCCTCGGGGCCTCCACCTGCTATTTGCACTGCGCCGACCTGCACCGCCTCCGCCGCGGGCTCTTTACCCGCGACGCCATTGTGCACAGCTACGGCTGCCACACCGGCGAGTACATGAGCCGCATCTGGAAGCGCTGCACGGGGGCGCCCATGATCGGGGCCGTGGGCAAGACGGACTTTTCCGCGATCAAAGACAATGTCACCCTGCCACTGGTAAATGGCCGCTGGACGCAATAGGCGCCGCGCTCAAAACCCCCTGTCCATCCTCCCGATTCCCAACTCAGAAATTCGACCCTCCGAGCGCGAACGCTTTGCGCTGCGCAATCCACCGCCTCGCCCCGCTCCGCCCAACGCCCCGCTCCGCGGGCTCCCTTTTCCCATGACCTACGCAGAACTCCACCGCCTCTACCACCTGCCCTTCTTTGAGCTCATCGCCCAGTCCCGCGCCGTCCACCAGGCCCACTGGCCAGAGCGCGAGGTCCAGCTCTGCACCCTTCTCAGCATCAAAACCGGCGGCTGCAGCGAAGATTGTTCCTATTGCGCCCAAAGCGCCCGCTACTCCAGCGGCGTCAAGGCCGAGAAAATGATGGAAAAAAGCGACATCTTGGCCCGCGCCGAAGCCGCGCGCGACAGTGGCAGCACCCGCTTCTGCATGGGGGCCGCCTGGCGCGGCGTGCGCATGGGCACCGACCGCTTTGAAAAGGTCATCGATATCGTCAAAGACGTCAGCAAGCTGGGCATGGAGGTCTGCGTCACCCTCGGCGAACTCGGTCCCCTAGAGGCCGCCGCCCTCAAAGAAGCCGGAGTCACCGCCTACAATCATAACCTCGACACCTCCCCTGAGCACTACCGCAAAATCGTCACCACCCACACCTTCCAGGACCGGCTCAGCACCATCCGCCACGCCCAAGACGCGGGCCTGAGCGTCTGCTGCGGCGGCATCCTCGGACTCGGCGAAACCGCAGAAGATCGCCTCAAACTTCTGGAAATCCTCAGCGAGTTCAATCCTCAGCCCGAGAGCGTTCCCATCAACAGCCTGATGCCTATGCCCGGGACTCCCCTGGCTGAAAATGGCGGCGTCGACGTCTTCGACTTGGTCCGCATGATCGCGGTTGCCCGCATTGCGATTCCCCGCGCCAAAGTGCGCCTTTCCGCTGGGCGCACTCGCCTGAGCCGCGAAGCCCAGGCCCTGGCCATGTTCGCTGGGGCCAACTCCATTTTTTATGGCGACAAGCTGCTCACCGCAGCCAATCCTGCGGCCGCCGAAGACCAGCGCCTCCTCCGCGACCTGGGACTCTTGCCCCAAGAGCCCAACCCCGCGCTCATAGCCCCCTCGGCCTGCGCGGAGCGCCCCTGCTCCCCCGCCCCCGCTGGGGCCCCGTAGGTCCCCCGCCCTTCCTCCCCCGCCATGACGACCCGCCGCTGCCTGCTCCGCCTGCTGCCCGCGGCATGGCTCGCCGCAGCCTGTCGCCAGGAGGAGCTGCCTTCGCGGTACCGACTTCCCGAGCAGCCCCTCACGGTGATCACCAGCAGCGTGCAGGCCGCCGATCTCGTGCGCCAAGTGGGGGGGGAGGCCGTCGCCGTGCGCAGCCTCATTCCCCCAGAGGCCAATCCTCACCTCTGGCAACCCACCGCGGCCGACCACGCCGCGATTCGAACCGCCGACGTCTTCATCCTCAGTGGACTCAGTCTAGAATCGCGTTTCCAAGAGGATCTCAACGCCCTGCGCCAGGGCGGCCTCGTCGTGGGCGTCCTGGCCAACGGCCTCGCCGAGGAGGACATCCTGCAAGGCCCCGCGAAAAAAGCCGAGCCCCACTTCTGGATGAATCCCCTGCTCTGGGCTAAGGCGGCCACTGAGGTCGGGGCAGTGCTAGCTGAAGCCTCCCCCCCGGCCCTTTCCTGGTTCGCCGACCGCGCCCACGAATACGGCACCGAATTGGCTCGGCTACACCAGGAATTGGCCCGCCGCCTCGCGGTCATTCCCGCCCGCTCCCGCTTTCTCCTGAGCTCCCACGACTCCATGGCGTATTTTGGAAAGGCGTACGGCCTGGAAACGCGCGGCCTGTGCCCTGCCGGGGACGCGCCCCCGGAAAAGCCCTCAGCGGAACTGAGCGATTGGACAGCTGACCACCAGGTGCGGACCCTGTTTCGGGAGCACTTCACGCCCGCCGCCGCGGTGCTGCCCTTGAGCCGCCAGCTGAAACTGCTGGGCGAACTGCCCATTTTCAGCCTTAGCCTGGCGGCGCCGGGAACCCGCCTTCCTGGCGCCTCCAACGAGCTCAAGGTCGACAGCTACCTCCCAGCCCTGCGCTACACCGCAGAAGCAATCCTAGGGCGCCTTAAAGACGAGTAGGCCAACCGCCGGGGGGCGGCCTAGGGCTCTCTCCGGGCTTCAACTAGAAACCGGCCCCAGCCGCGTGGCCGCAAAGAGCAGCAGCAGAACTAAGCCCGCGATGCCGAGGAGCAGAAGCGCCCAGAGAAAGACCCGGCGATCCCGCGCCGCTTCTTCCTGATCCAAGTTGCGGCGCCGCTCCGCGGTGCTGTGCAGGGCCACCGGAGAGGGCTTGGCCTGAAAGGATTTACGCGACCCAGAAGAGCGCTGCACCCGCTGCCATCGTTCAGAGTCGTCAGCCATAAGATAACAGATCTCAAGCTACTTTGACTCAAAATGCAACGACAATCGGAGCCAGGACCACTTGTGCCCAAGCTAATGAATAAGAGAATCTTTATCAAATATAAAACTCAATCGTAATAAGGGCGGTGAACAAGTGGGGTAAGGGCGTTCCTCAGCCTGAACTCAGGGGTTCCACGGGCTCGGCCCCTGGGAACAACTCGGGGAATGATTCTGCGAGCAAGTCTGACTCTCACTTCTGCGAGCGTTCTCCGCTGGGCATTCCGGGATGTTCACCGGGTTGATCGCAAAGCGCTAGAGCGCCGCGTTGGGCCAGCCCAGCGCTGCTAGCGCCGCGCTGGCCAGGGCGGCCTCGGCGGCGGCGGCCTCGGCTTCCTTTTTGCTGCCCCCGCCCCCCTGGCCGAGGGACTGGCCATTCCACTCCACGCCGGCGATAAAGGTTTTGCGGTGGTCGGGGCCATCCTCGCGCAGCAGGACATATTTCAGGATTCCCGGGCCGCGGGCCTGGAGGATTTCCTGGAGTTGGCCCTTGGGATTTTCCTCAGTGGGCTCGGCTTGGAGGCGGTCGAGGACGTCGCGGCTGAGCGCCACCACCAGGTCGCGGGCGGCTTCGAGCCCGCCGTCGAGGTAGACCGCGGCGATGAGGGCCTCAAAGGCATCGGCCAGGGTGCTGTCCCGCGCGCGGCCCCCGCTGGCCTCGTCGCCACGGCCCATGCGGAGGTAAACTCCCAAGTGAATGCGCCGGGCGCAGCGAGCCAGGGCTGGGCGCGAGACCAGGCGGGCCCGCAACTTAGTCAGCACACCTTCGGAGCCCTCGGGAAAAGCGCGAAAGAGGTGCTCGGACAAAATCAATTCCAGCACGGCGTCGCCGAGATATTCCAGCCGCTGGTTGTCGACCTGGCTGCGCTGGGTCTCGTAGGCAAGACTTGGATGCGTCAGGGCTTGCTCGAGCAGCGCTGGGTTCCGGAACGTGTAGGCGATCAGCGCTTCCAGCGGTTCCATGAATTGCAGTGAGGAAAAACGAAGTCCCCGAGGGGGGGAAATGGGAAAATGGGGTGACCGACGGGATTCGAACCCGCGACAACCAGAATCACAATCTGGCGCTCTACCGCTGAACTACGGCCACCATACTGCCGAAGCAGAATCTTTACTAAAGAGCTGGGTCGGAGAAATTCCAGCGGAAAATTCCAGGGAGAGATTTCCGCTTCCCGCGCCTCCTTTTGCGGCTTTGCTGGGCGATGCCCCCTGCCCTGCCCGCCTGCGCTTTTAAAGAATGGTCCCTGGTCTGCGGGGCCCTCGGCGAGGGCGCCCAAAGCATCCTCCTGCGCAAGGGCGGCATCCACGAGGGAAAGAGCGGATTCTGGTGGCGACACCCGCGCTTTTTCCTGTTTCCGACCCACTTCCACGAGCAGGACACCCAGTTTTCCTGGCGATCCTCCGGGGTCCAGCCCCAGGAAGCCCCTGGGGAATCCACTCACACCGTGCAGCATTTCGCCGAGGTGGAATTCAAGTGCCAAGTCGGAGACTGGGAAACCCTGGGCCGCCTCGCCGATCAGCATTTTTATGCGGAATCGACCCTGCGCGAGCGGTTCGACTACACTGCGGCCCAGGGAATTAGCTTAGCCTTTGTCCGGGTCTACCGCCTAGATCAACCCTGGACGTTCCCCCAGGAGCCGAGCTTCGGAGGCTGCCGTTCCTGGCTCGAGCTCCCGACCCCGCCCGCGTCTCTGCACCTGAGTCCAGTGCTGGACGAGAGCACCCACGCGGCCCGGCGCGCGGCGCTGCGGCAGGTTTTGGGCGACAATGCCTAACGCTTGCGGCGGAGGCCCTGGGGGGTTCTAAGGATTGGCCACGGCGCGAAAATAGGCGTGGCGGCCAGTGGTCGGCACGGCGAGGTCTAAAACGCGCGCCGCGGGCGCGGCGGGGATGTTTTGCAAGTCCTCCCAAAAGATCAAGCTGTCGCTTCCCTGAAGGGCGGCTGAGCAGTTTGCCGGAAGCGCCAGGCGAAGTGTGGCCGGGGCAGGGGAAAGCGTGCCCAAGTGCAGGCTAAACGCGCTGGAGGGGTCGCGGGGATTGCTGGCGACCGCGCATTCATCTCGATTGGAAGATCCGTCGCCGTCGCTGTCTGCGGCGCCGTCAGCGGGATCCGCCGGGTTGAAGCCCTGCGCCAATTCCCAATCCAAGGGCATGCCGTCGCCGTCGGCGTCGGCGTCGCTAAAAGCGAAGGTGGGACCGGCGTAGCGGTCGGCCGGTCCGCCGTCGGGGGTGGAAGGGTAGAGCCCGGCGCTTCCGTAGCGCCCGCTGCCAGTGAAGCGGATCAGCCTGGCGCCCGCGTGGGCGGTCCAGACGGAAGAGTTGCCGGTACCAGCATTTCCGTTAGGCTCAGCGGCGGAGTAGCCATAGGCCACTGCGGTGTAGTGGCCCGCCGGAAGAATCAGGGGGGCCGCTAAAGCTTTGAAGCGATTCGAGGAGCCTGCGGCAAGCGCCCCGGGGGCGGCGGCGGTGAAACTGAGTGAAGCGAGGAGCTGCGGGCTGGGCTGGCTCCGCCACAGTTGAGAAGTAAGGGTGCTGCTCAAGCCGTTGGAGCCGCTGTCGAACACTCCAAGTTTCTCTAGCGCGATGGGCCGTAGGACTTCGAAGTCATGCCCGAGGCTTCCGCCATAGTTTTGCAGTCCAACCGTTCCGGCCGGGACGCGGTAGGCGATCACCGGTTCGGAGGGGGCCAGGCCAACCACAAAAAGGTCCATGGCCGAGGACTCGCGCCACAGTCCGATACGGTCGAAGGCGCGGGCCGCGACGCGGTGGTGGCCCGATGCGGCGCCGGTCCAAAAAGTGCGCCAGGGGGGCAGGGAAGCGGTGCCCACCACGTTTCCGTCGGCGAGAAACTCCACGCGGGCGAGGTTGGATTCGGGATCGAAGGCGGCGGCTTCTAGCACTATGGGAACGCCCTCCGCCGGACGGGTCCAGGCCGAGGGAGCGAGCAGGGCGATGCGGGGCGGGTCGTTGGTCAAGCTCAAGGAGAACTCCACCGCGACCCCCGCCAAGCGGCCGTCCCAGGCGGTGGCGCGGAGCGCGTGACGACCTGCGGTTTGGGAGGTCCAAGAAAAAATCCAAGGAGGGGCCGATGCCGCGCCGACGGTCACCCCGTCGACTTCGAGCCTGACTTGTTTTACCGCGCCGTCGGGATCGGAGGCAGAAATTTCAATAGCGATAGGCATGCCGGCGGCGGCGCGGAGGTCCGGCGTTGGTGTCAGGATGGAAATGATAGGGAGCAGATTAGGAGAAGGTGCTCGGCCTGGCGAGGGAGGGCCGTCGAACCAGCTGCTGGCGGTGTTACCGTAGCCGATGGCAGGGTCGCGCTGCAGGGTGGCGCCGGTGCCATCGGGGGCAGGGGACCACGGAAAGGCGTCGCCATAGGTGATGGCTTCCACTGGCAACTCGGGATGGAATCCGAAATCGGGACCCTCGGTGGACACGGCCGGGAGGCGGCTCACCAAGCGCAGGTCGCCGGAGTCGTTGGGCAACCCGCCATTCCAGGGGCCGAAGATCAGGGCATCGGGCGCGACTTCATAGCGCGCCGCAAAATCGCGGGGCGAGACCGCCCCAATCACGAGGCGGCCGCCGCTGGGCAAGTGCACCCCATCAGGCAGGGTGAAATGGGCGCTGCCCGCGAGCTTCCAGCCGCTGAGATCCACCGGCAGGGATCCAGAATTGTACCACTCTACAAATTCGTAAGAGTCATCGGCCCCCGGGAGGTCTGGCGGATGATAGTTGATTTCGCTGACCACGATCGGCCCCACAACAGGGACGTTTGGGGGAGTTTCTGGGAAAGCGTGAACCCTCACGAAGTCGCCGGTGCTGAAGTCGCCCACCAAGCCCCAGGGGTGGCCATCCCAGGCGCCGTAGGCGCGGCGCAGGCGGTGGGTGCGGTGGTGGGTTAGAAAAAGTTCACCGCCCCGCAGGGCATTGAGGGGGAAGGGCAGCTCCGCCGCTCCGATGGTGCGGGTGCTATTAGGAGCGAGCGCGCCAAAGCCTGGCGGAAAGGTATAGCTGGCTTGGCTCGGGAGGGCGGGGCTAATCTGCCAGCCGTCCAGGACGACTGCGGTGGCGCTGCGGTTGTACAAGGCGATGCCGGGATAGACGCGGCTGATGGTCACGTCTTCAATTGCTAGAGCGTTAGGGTCTCCAGGAGAAGACTGGCCCGGAAAGGACTGGACCGCGCTGGCGCCGTCCGGCAAGCGCCCTTGGGATACGCCCGCCGCCTGCGGGCCAAAGGTGAGGGAATCGATGAGGGCGCCGCTGCTGTCCAGCAGGGACAAGGATTCGCCGCCGCTGTTTAGTTTGAATCCGAGGTGGGCGGGCCCGGGGGCGCGGTCGGCGAAGAAGCGCTGGAAGCCGCCGGGGGCAATGAAGGAGAGGGGAGGAAGCGCAGAGCTCTCGGCGCCGGCGCCGAGCCGGAGGCCAGCGAGGGCCACGGGGCTGGGGCCGAGGTTGGTTATTTCTAACCAATCGGGACCTTGGGGGTCGCTGGCCATCCATTCGTTCAGGCGCAGCGCGGCGGCGGCACCGAGGGATTCAGGCAGATGGGGGGCACCGGGGGAAGGCTGAGCCAGCTCCCAGCCCGAGGGGCCGCGGCCTAGCGAGCGCGCGGCGGCCTGGGGGCCAAAGGAGACGGCGTCGGCGAGAAGCCCATCGCGGTCGAGGAGGATTACGGTTTGCCCATCGCCATTTAAGCGGAAGGGGGCGGCGGCGCCGAGCGGGACGACGCGGTAGGCACCTGCCCCTAACACGGATCCTGGCGGAAAGGTGAATTTGGGGCCCTGGGTGGGGTCGTCTGTTAGGCCCATGCCGCTGAGTTCGGCGGGGAGGGCGCTGGCGTTGTGGAGTTCCACGAAATCGTCTCCGGGCCCGCGGGCCTGGACTTCGCTCAAGCGGACGTCCCCGACGGATCCGCTGGAGCCGCCAAAGCTGAAGGATCGCTCGGCGCTATCCTGGGAGGGGTGCCCGTCGGCGTCGGTGTAGCTACATTTCCAAAAGTAGGTTTGTCCGAAGACGAGATCGGCGAAGGGCAGGGGAAGGGCAGTTAGTTGAGTGCGGCTGGTGGTGCGGAAAACGGGGGCGTCCCAGCTTCCCCCTGCGGGCCGAATCGTCCAGGTGGTGCTGAGGTGCGCCGGGGCCGGGCCCGCGTGAGCATAGGGGGAGGCTTGCAAGATGGCCCCGGGGAGGACGGAGGCCCCCGCAGATGGCGCGAGGAGCGCAGGAGGAAGCGGGCGGTAAAACGAGCCCAATTGCAGCTGGTTATTGACGCTGGCGTGCCGCGCCACGGCAAAGCTCTGCAACCCGCCATAACCTTGGGTTCCAAAGTTCTCTGGCAGCAGCACGGTGTGGTTGAGGAGCCACAATTTTTGCCGGTACTCGTCCCGGTAGGCTTTGAGAAAGGAATCTTTGATCCAATGGGGCCCTCGCAGCGTGTCCGGTTGGGGCACCGCGTATTCGTCCCAATAGATCGATTGGGCGCTGTTGCTGCACTCCCCGTCGAGGTCCCACGGCAGCAATCCCCAGCGACCGTTGGCGCGGCGCCACAGAAAATGATTGTGGGTGACGTCGTCGACGGGGGCGCACCAATTGCGCACCGCAATATAAGTTAGGGTAGCGTCGACGTCAAAGTGGTTTCCGAGCCACGTCCGCAGCGCGGGGAGGTCTGGTCGGGGGGCTAGGGGAGTATCGCCGCGGGCGGACCAGAGGTCGAGGATGAGCGCTTCGGTGTCGCGGCCGCCGATCCAGGAATGCATTTGAGCCCCGTAAGTCCAGGCATACCGCTGCCGGGAAGTCCAGCCAAGTTTAGCCGGGATGGGGGCGGCATTTCCGATGAAGTACGGGCCTTCGCCGCTGGCGCTGTAGAGCGAAGTCCCGCCCATCCCGGCAGAGGTCTCGTAGGGCACGACGCCGGTGGACTTGTAAAACTCGCCGGTGCTTTCTACTGGGGTGCCGGGAAATTGCGCGGCTTGGGAAAGGGCAAACTTTTCAAAATGCGCCCCGTCCATTTCTGGCACTTCCAGGCGTGGCAGGGCGCTTCCGCTGTTCAGGTAGAGGTCGGCGTAGCGTGCCCGGAAGGCGGGCAGCCCAGCTTTTTGATAGAGCAAGGCAGCGACCCGGTGCTCTTCTCCTTTGTCCTTGAGGAAAAGGCCCTCGCTGCCGTCGAGTTTGGCGTAGTCAGGGAATTGAAACTTGAAGGAATTCCGCGAGGCGTCGCGCCGATAGCGGCTGCCGTGGTGGCGCATGCGGACATCAAAAACCTGGCCGTCGCGCACTAACACCGCAGGTTGATCTGCATTCCAGGAGGCGCGCACTTGCCCTGGTGGGTCCGGATTGACGACGCGCCGGGGAGTTCCCGAAATGTTAGCGGCCAGGGTGGCAAGGGCACTAGAGGAAATCAGGACATCGTAGGCTGGTCGGGTGGTGCTGCGCAGGGGACTCACAAAGTAGGCGTGCCAGGCCTGGGGGTCATCCGGCCGCGGGGACACCGTTTCGAGGCCGTCGCCGCGGTCGGCCCGGATGCGGTAGCGCACCACGCTGCGGTTGGCCTGGCCGGGCAGGACCGCCCGCCAGTAGCCCCCGGGCGCGGGCGCCATGGCCGCGGTGGCTTTGCTCTCAGACGTGGAATTGATGTCGTCTTTGAAATACTCCACCTGCACGGTGCTCACTCCGGCTCCGCTAGTGGAAAAGCGGGCCTCCACGCGCACCGGTTGACTCGACCGAATTAAAATAAGCCCGCTGTTTTCCGGCACCGCCCGGGCCTCCAGAACTACGGGAAGGGGCGCTTCCCGCCGGATGGCGTTAGGCCGCCCCGGAGAGGGCCCCGCCCCGATGGGCGAGGCCACCCAATTGGCAGGATCGTTAGAAGCCCAGGCGGTCGCCACCCGCTCCAGGGATCGGCCCCGGTACTGGTGGGCGCTCTCGGCCACGCCAGTCCAATCGGACCCGGCGCCGAAGGCGTTAGCTCCGATGGCCCAGGGGGAGGTGCTAGAATAGGAAACCGCGTCGACCACATGGCCAGCGGCGTCTTCCAGTCGCAGGGAATCGCCTCCGTTTTTGAGATGCCCCTGCCAGGGGCCCTCGACCCGGGAGGCGGCGAGGGCGTAAGCGGGGAGGGCCTGCAGGCGGAGGGGGTCTCTAGCAATCACCAAATAGCCATCGGCTGGAATGGTCGAGCTATCGGCAAAGCGATAGTCAATCCCGCCCCGCAGGCGCCAACCGGCTAGGCTCACGGGCACGGTGCCCGAATTGTGGAGTTCAAGGTACTCGTGAACGTCAGCGCTCAAGTCCACGAGCGGATCCCCCGCGGCGTCGAAAGCCGGAAGTTCTACTGGATGGTACATGATCTCGTTGACCACCACCGCGGCCCGCGCCGCGCTCGCCGCCAGGACCATGGCTGCGGAGGACCCCAGTACAACGGGCCATAGTCCGGGTGCAGCGGAGCGGCCCGGGCACGCCGTGCGGAACCAGGGTAGGGCAGACATGGAAAGCAGGTGGTCGCCAGATTAGGGCCCCAGCGGGCCGCAGCTCACTCAGCGCGTTAGGCGGAAAAACCGGCCTGGAGCCGCCGCGGGCAAGACCAAGCCGCTCGCGGCCGCGGGCAGCAGTTCCCAAGGGCCATTGGCGAGGTCGGAGGTCGCCTCCAGGCTGCCATCGGGATCGCTCCAGACTAGGCGGACTCCTTCTGGAGCTAGGCTGATGGCCAGACCGGAGGGAGGAAGGTTGGGTTCGAAGGCGAAGGTCCCCGCCGCATAGCGGTTAGCGGGCCCGCCGTCCGGCTCGGTGGCCATGCCGCTGGGGTCGAGGCCGTAGCGGCTGGTGCCGACGAAGTGCAGGCAGGCCCCGCCGAAGGTGGAGAGCCCCAGATTGGTAGAACCAACGTTGCCGTTGGGTTCGGCGGCCCCGTAGCCGCTGGTGACGATCATGCCGCGGAAGCCAGCCGGGAGGGCGAGCGGCGCCCCTAAAAACTTAAAGCGGCTGCCACCAGTTAGGTCGCCATCTTCGCGCTCGGGGGTTTCGGGAAGATCGGGGTCGAAAGTGAGGCTGGCCACGACCTGGGCGGTATCGCGGTTGTAGAGGCGGGCGGCAATGGGCAGCTGGAGGCCGTCGGATGCGGCATCAAACACGCCGAGCCGGGTGATCCAGACCGGGCGGTCGACGTCGAATTCCATTCCGAGGGCACCGCCGAAGACTTGGTTGCCGAAGGTGTCTGCGGGGACTTGGTAGGCGATGCCACCAGAGCGGGCTTGGGGGGTGGCCTGCAGGGCGCGGGAGTCGGCGCTGATTTGCCCACCGCTGGCGATGGCGCGCAGGAGGTAGAATTGATTTACATCGTTAGGGAGATTGGCGTCGCGGAAGTAGGTCTGGGCGGTTTCGCCGACAAGGCTGAAGGGGCCTTCCGCCGCCGCGGCGCGGAAAATATGGTAGCGGGCCGCGGGCAGCGGCAGGAGCACCGGGTCCCAAGTCAGGCTGACGGCATGGTTTTCCGGCCCGGTCGCCAGACGCGCGCTCGGAGTCCCCGGGACGAGTGGCGGCGTGGTTTCGTAAATGAAGGTGCCTGCGCTATACTGAGCGGGAAGCGCGTCCGGAGTTGAGGGGAAGGCGCCGAAGCTCACCGGATAGTTGAAGCGCGAGGTCCCCACGAAGGCGATGGAACCGCTCCCGCCTCCCAGTGTCCAGCTGATGTTAGGAATTAATCCGAAGGAGTTCTTGAGCCGCTCCATGGCGTTGTATCCCTCGACCGAGATGACCCCGTGGAAGCCCAGAGGGAATGCCAAGGCGCTGGGCAAGGTCTTAAAGCGCATCCCGCCCAGCGGAGTGCCGTCTTCTCTTTCCTCAGTCGAAGGATCATCTGGCTCGAAAGTTAGGGAAGCGACTTCTTCCGCGGTATCGCGGTTGAAGAGGCGGACGGTGAGAGTGGTGTAGAGGCCGTCGGAATTGTCGTCGAAGCAGCCGAGTTGGCGGACCACAATGGGATTGATGACATCGAAATCCATGCCTACGGCGCCGTCGAAGTTTTGCGTTCCGGCGACGCCCCAAGGGGTATCGTAGGCGATGACTTGGTTGGCCCCGAGCTGATAGGGGCGCGCGGCGGTGGTGGCGGAATCGAGCCCGATCTGGCCCCCGGCGCCGATCCCGCGGACTTGGTAGCAATACAGTTGGCCATTTTTCAATCCGCTGTCGCGGTAGGATAGCTGGCTGACTTGGGCGATCTGGGCAAAGGGGCCTTCGAGCGATTCGCTCCGAAGGATTTGATAGGTGGCCGCGGGAAGGGGGGCCGTAACGGCTGCCCAGGCGAGGTCCACGGCGCCGTTGCCGGGAGCGCTCGTGACCACTGGGGCCGCGGACCGGACCGGCGGCGTGGTGGCATACTCAAAGGTTCCGGCCGCATAGCGGTTCGCCGGACCGCCATCGGCGGAGTCGGGATAGGCGCCGGGCACGACCGGCCAGTTGTATCGGCTCGTGCCATCAAAGGTGAGCGAGCCTAGGCCATCTTGGGAGGTCCAGGGGGCCGGTTGGCGATTGCCGCAGCGCTCTTCGGCTCCGTAGCCTTCGGCGACGATGGTGCCGCGGAAGCCCATCGGCAGATTGACCGGGGTGCTCAGGGGCAGGAAGCGGCTGCCGTCCACGAGCACGCCGTCCTCACGGTCCGGGGTGCTTGGGTCGTCGGGCAAAAATTCTGCCGCGGCAACCACTTCGAGGGTATCGCGGTCATAGAGCCGGACCGCGATCGGTCGGTTGAGACCGTTGGAGTCATCGTCAAAGCAGCCCAAGCGGACGACGTTAACGGCATTATTGACTACGAAGTCCATCCCGAGAGCTCCATCGAACGCCTGATTTCCCGGTGTCCCCGCGGGGACAGCGTAGGCGACGTGAAGCGATTGAGCGGAGGCCATGCTCGCGGTCAGGAGGGAGAGGATAGCAGCAGGAAAGGATGGCTTCATGGAGGGAGATGGGAACAGAAGAACAATAAGATAGAAAAATGGCCATCTTTGCCACTACTAAATGAGGCGCTCGGGGCAAGGCGCGACCGATCGAGGTGGACGGGCGCGCCGCCACCTGCTACCCAAAACCTTGTGCGCACCACTACTATTCTTTTCCTGCTAGGATTCAGCGCGCTTTCGGCGCGGGCGGCGCTGCCGGTCATCGGCAGCTTGCAAGCGAGTCCGCAGCCCGCCACCGCGGGCCAGGCGGTGACCCTTTCCTGGACGCTGAGCGGGGCCGACCGCCTGGTGCTGGAGGGCCGCGACGTCACGGGGCAAAGCGCGGCGACTTTTGCCGCCCCGGAGGTGCCGAGCGACTATACATTGACGGCGTCGAATGCGGATGGCAGCGCGGCGCGGCGGCTGCGCGTGGAGGTGGTCCCGGCCGCGCTTCCTGTAGGGACAGTGCGCATCAATGAAGTGGTGGCGTGGAATGCCGCTGGGCTACCCGACGAGAACGGCCTGCTGCAGGATTGGCTAGAGCTATACAATTCGGGATCGAGTCCCGTGGACCTGAGGGGGTGGCACCTCAGCGACGACCGGGCGCTTCCCGCCAAGTGGACCTTCCCGGAGGTATCGATTCCGGCTCAGGGGTACTTGGTGATTTTCGCTTCGGGAGAAAATCGGGCGGTGGCGGGCCAGGCGCTGCACACGAATTTTAAACTAGACCGGAAGGGCGGGAGCTTAGCCTTGGGCAATCCGCAGCTCGAGGAGGTCAGCGCGTTTTCTGACCTTCCCCAGTTGGGCCCGGATCAAGCCTATGGCTTGGGTTTGGGCAACACGCGGATCCCGCGCAGCATTTCGGGCGCCAACGTGCAGTGGCTGGTCCCGCATGCGCCGGTGGCGGAGGCTTGGCAGGGCGGGGCCGCCTTCGACGACGCGGCCTGGAACCGCGGGACCTGGGGTCTGGGTTTCGGCAGCACTGCCGCCACCGCCTATCAAATTCCGACAGCGACTGTGGGCACGCAGAGCTATGCCGGGGCTCTGGGGATGGATTTTGAGGTAGTGCGCCCCGTCCAAGTGACGGAATTGGGCTGCTTTGATAGCGGCGCCAATGGACTGAGCCGCAGCATCACGGTGGTGCTTTGGTCGCGGGATTCCAATGGGACCCCGGCTTCCACCGCCGACGACCTAGCTGGCACCGTGCGCAGTTCTCTGGTATTCACGGCGGCCTCACCGGGCACCCTGGTGGGGAGCCAGCGCTTCAAAACGCTCGCCAGCCCGCTGAGCTTGGTTCCGGGCAGCTATACGATTGTGGCTTACAACTATGGCGCCACCGAGCCCAATGGAAATAGCCTAGCTTTCAACGGCGGCACCCAGGATGGGGGCGGGGCCCTGCGTTTTGTCGGCAGTTCCCGCTACGGAGTCACGGCGCCGCCGCCTTCCACCGCCGCCTCCTGGCCGGGGACGCCCGATAGTGGACCTGCGGCCCAATACGCCGCGGGAACCTTCCGCTTCCGCGAGGCCGCGACCTTCAGTACGAATACCGAGTCCGCGATGCGCAGCGTCAATGGCTCCGTGTTCACGCGCGCCGCCTTCGACGCCCCCCGGTTGCCGTTTCACCCCGTGCTCCAAATCACCGCCGACGACGGCTTTGTCGCCTGGATCAACGGCGTGGAAGTGGCCCGGCAAAATGCCCCCGCAGAACTCGCCTGGAATGCCGTGGCCCCCGCCGCCGAGTTCCGGCAGCGCGAGGTCCCCCTAGATGCCTTCCGCGGCGCGTTTGCGGCTAATAATATCCTAGCTATCCAGGGCCTCAACTGTGCCGTCGACGACCCCGATTTCCAACTCCGCGCCTCCCTGAGCGGCGAAGCCGCTGGTGAGTTGATAGGCTACCTGGACCAAGCCACTCCGGGGGCGGCCAATGGCGCGGCCCGCTGGGCGAATGGCCCGGTGATCAATGAAATTCACAGCGACCCCACCGATTCAAAGTCCCGCTTCACTGAATTCGTCGAAATCTACAATCCCCTGACTACGCCCATCGACGTGGGGCAGTGGTCGCTCGGGGGAGGGCTATCGTATCAAATCCCGCCCGGAACGGTAATCGCGCCGAATGGCTATTTAGTGATAGGAGAGAACCCCGCGCATTTGGTCGCGGGGCTTTCTTATGCGGGGGCCCTCGGGCCGTGGAGCGGCAGCTTGGGGAATGGGGGGGACGAGGTGCTGCTGCGCGACGCGGGCCTGGCAGTGGTGGACCGGGTGGCTTATGAATTGGGGTTTCCCTGGCCGACGGTGGGGGGCGACCCGGGAAACTCGCTGCAGCGCCTCCACGAAGGGCTCGATGGCAGCCTGGGGGGATCGTGGCGCAGCGCCCTGCCTACGCCAGGGGCCCGCAACCGGGTGACCACTGGGCTGGTGCCGCCCGCGATCCGCCAGGTGGCGCACGCCCCGCGGGCGCCCTCGTCTGGGCAGGCGGTCACGATCACGGCGAAGATAAGCGACCTCGAGGGGGTGGCGGCGGCTTGGCTAGAATACCAAGTGGTGGCGCCGGGAGCCTATGTTCGGCTAACGGATGCGTCGTGGGCGGCGGGCTGGACTACCTTGGCGATGCACGACGATGGGCTTAATGGCGACGCGGTGGCGCGGGACGAAGTATTCAGCGCGGTAGTTCCGGCTTCGGTGCAGCAGCATCGGCGCTTGATCCGCTACCGCCTGCGCGCCTGGGACGGGGCGCTCAATGCGGTGCGGGTCCCCTACGAGGACGACGCCTGCCCTAACTTTGCCTATTTTTGCTATGATGGGGTGCCGCCGTGGAGCAGCGCGCTGCGCCCCGGGGTCACTGCGAAGGAGACCTTCTCCGCCGCCACCATGAACAAGGTGCGCGCCTGGCATTTGCTCTCGAACCCCGCGGACGTGCAGAATTGTCAGTACAGCAGTTCCTTCAACGACGGGACCTTCCGGTTTGAGGGAGCCCTCGTGATCGGCGATGAAGTCTACGACCACATTCACTATCGCATTAAGGGTCAGAACAGCACTTTCAACACTGGCAAAAACAAATGGAAAATCAAATTTAACCGGGGGCGACTGCTGGAGTTGCCTGACGACTACGGGCTGCGCCGCACCGCGGTGGAAACGCTCAACATTTCGAGCGTCCCGGCTCCCTGGGCGCCGTGGAACCGAGGCTTGCACGGGCTTGACGAAGCGATGGCATTTCGCCTCAGCACCCTCGCGGGAGTTCCGGCGCCCCGCACCAGCTACCTCCAGCTGCGAGTCATTGACCAGGCGATCGAACAAAGCCCGACGAACCAGTATGAGGGCGACTTCTGGGGGCTGTACCTAGCATTTGAAAATCTCGACAACCAATTCAAGGAAGAGCACGGATTGCCTGATGGAAATGTTTTTCGCCTGATGGGCAACGAAACGGGCAACCGCCTCCTCGGGCAGGGCCGGGGGCAGGCCTCTGATCTCAGCGACCTCAACGCGTTTGTAAGCACCACGGCCGGTTACCGGCGCGGGGTCGGCAGCGCCACCAGCGCGCCCGCCCTGAGCGCGATTCAGCCCGAAGCCTGGTTCCGCGCTAACGTCAACCTGGAGGAGTACTACAGCTGGCGCGGGGTGACCGAAGCCATCAACCAAACCGACCGCCGCGAGCAGGAAAACGTGGTCTATTTCCGCGATCCCGCGGACGGCCGCTGGCAAATTCTGCCCTGGGACTGCGATTTGCTCTATGAAAACTTTGATCGCTGGGGCCCCAAATCGGTGCAGACGGCGGTCGATATGCAACAGTACGAGCAGATCGCCCGCGGCCTGCTCCACCCAGCCATCCTGACTGAATTTCAAAACCGGGCCCGGGAATTGCAGGATTTGCTGCTCAACCGCGAACAGGCGGGCAAAGTGGTCGATGAGTTTGTTAGTATCATTACCGATGAAGCCCCGCGCGTCATCGCCGACGGCAGCGCCATCGCCGACGGCTTTGTGGAAGCGGAGCGCCGCCGCTGGGATTACAACCCGCTCAACCCCACGCCTCCCCGGGGAGCTGGGCCGACCGGAAATTACTACAAGACTCCCTATCCGATCGGCAACATGACCAATGGGCCGTTTCCCCAGCCCTACAGCCGGGTGTTGGCGAGCGGCGATTTTGAAGGCATGGTGAAGTGGGTCAAGGACTTCATCGCCGCGGGGCCCAACGGGGGAGGGCGACTCGGCAAAATGAGTCAGGGGTTGGTCTTGCCTTACACCTTGGCGGCGGGCCCGGCGATTGTGCTGCCGACGACTCCCGTGATTTCCTACCGTGGCCCGGCGGGTTATCCCCTGAATCAGCTGCAATTTAGCAGCAGCGCCTTCAGCAGCTCTAGCGGTCAGGGATTCAAGGCCCAACAGTGGCGCCTCGGGGAAATTTTTGACCCCACGGTTGCGGGTTTTGCGGCCGGGCAGCCCTGGCGCTTTGAAATCAGCGCGCTGTGGAATCCGGCACCCCTAACGGATTTTTCGGCTGAGGCGTCCCCGCCCGCCACGGGGCTCAGTGCGGGCCATACTTACCGGGCCCGGGTGCGCCACCAAGACAGCGCGGGGCGCTGGAGTCATTGGAGCGATCCGGTGCAATTCCAAGCTGGATCCCCCGTGTTGGGCGATTTGGTGGGCAACCTCGCGATTAGCGAAATCATGTACAATCCCCCGGCGCCCGAAGGGGGCGACGCTGAGTTTGTGGAGCTGCTCAACCTCCACCCCAGCGCGGCGCTCGACCTCAGTGGGGTCGAGTTCACCGAGGGCATCGCCTTCCGTTTTGCCGAGGGCACGGTGCTGGCGGCGGGGGCCCGAATTTTGGTAGTGAAGAACGCCGCGGCCTTCGCGGCCAAATACGGGGGCGGCTTGCCGGTCGCGGGGGAATATCAATTGAGCGCGCAAAACAGCCTAGCCAATGGAGGCGAACGCCTCGTGCTCAGCCTGGGGGCGGGCAGCCCGCTGCAAGACTTCGCCTACCGCGCCTCCGCGCCGTGGCCCACCGGAGCCGACAACGGCGGAAAAAGCCTAGCTCTAGCGTCTCCCTATGCCAAGTCGGATCCCAGCCTTCCGGAAAGTTGGCGGGCCGCTGCGCCGACTCCGGGCGCGCCCAGTGGCGGATCCTACGGGCTGTGGAAGCAAGCGAACGCCGTCGGACCTGACGCCGCCGATCCCGATGGCGACGGCCTCAGCGCCTTGCTCGAATACGCCTCTGGCGGGTCCCCGACCTCCCCCTCACTAGGATCCCAACCTCAGCTGGCGCGCCAGGCAGACGGGAGCTTGCGTCTGACCTGTCGGAGGAGGAGTGGCGTCGACGACTTAGCGCTGGCGCTGGAGGTGTCGACCGACCTGAAAAATTGGCGTCCTGCGGCCGCCGCCCTAGCGGCGCGGAAGGAGGAAGCCGAGGTCGAATTGTTGGAATTCCAGCTAGCCCCCGAAGCCGGAGCGCTTCCCAGCTTTTATCGCGCGCGCTACACGGTGCGTCCTTGAGGGCCGTGCGGTGCTCGCGGAGAGTGCGGGTTTCACCATTTCCGCCTGCGGCGGGAGAGGTGAAATTAGGAGGAGCGCTTTTGGGGTTGGTGGGGGTTGAGGCGGATGCCGGGGTTTTCGAAGCGGATGCGGCGCTGGCGGAAGAGAGCCCCGAGGGCTTGTTTGAAGGCTTTTTTGCTGGTCTGAAAGACGTCGCGGATTTCCTCGGGGGACGATTGGTCGTCGTAGGGGGAGTAGCCGCCGCCGCCTTCGAGGATGGCGACGATTTGCTGGGCGAGGGGGGGGACGCGCTGGTAGCCGACGGGGTCGAGGCAGAGGTCGATTTTGCCGTCTTCGCGGAGGGATCGGATGAAGCCTTGAAGGCGCTGGCCGGGGAAGAGGGGAAAAGCGAGGTCGGTGTGGTAGAGGAGGCCCCAATGGCTATTTTCGATGATGGCATTGCAGCCGAGAGGGGTGTCGTTGGCGATGGTGAGGGCGACGGATTGCCCGTCGCGATAGGGGGGAGGGGAGCGGTCAAGAAAGCGGTCGAGGCGCATGGAAGCAGCGAGGCGTTGGCTGCGGGGGTCGACGTAGACGTGGACGAGAGGGAGGTCGCCGACGGAAAGGTGGTGGGTTTGTTCGCGGATGGGGAGGAGCAGGTCCTTGCTGAGGCCCCAGTTGAGGAAGGCGCCGGTGCCTGGGTGGTAGTCGACCACGGTGAGGGCGGCGAATTCGCCGGCTTGGGCGAGGGGGGAGGCGGTGGTGGCGATGAGGCGGTCCTGGGAGTCGCGGTAGAGGAAGACGTCGAGGGCGTCGTCGAGGCGGGTGCCTGGGGGGATTTCGCGGCCTGGGAGGAGGATTTCTCCGTCGGGGCCGCCGTCGAGGTGGAGGCCGGAGGGGGATTCGCGGAGGACAGTGAGGGAATTGCGGACGCCGAGTTGAGCCATGGGTGGGAAGTAAGCAGGGAAAGGGGAGGAGGCCAAGGCGGGGTTTTGGGGGGAGGGGGATTTGAGGTTGCTTGGGAAGCGGGGCGGGGCATTGGGTGGGAAGAGATTGCCTTTAAAATTGCTATGAATGCGCCAATGGACGATTTTTTTCCGCCGCGGCCGCGGATTGGGGTGGTGGGGTCGGGGGCGATGGGATGTTATTATGGGGCGCGGTTGGCGCAGCGGGGAGAAGACGTGACATTTTTGATGCGGGGAGATTTAGCGGCGGTGCGGGAGCGTGGGTTGTCGATCCGGAGTTGTGCCGGGGATTTTGCGTTGGGAGAGGTGGCGGCATTTGGGAGCAGCGCGGAGATGGGGGCGTGCGACTTGGTGGTGGTGGCGCTGAAGAGCACGGCGAATGGGGCCTTGGCGAGCTTGCTGCCGCCGCTGCTGCACGCGGGGACGGTGGTGGTGACGCTGCAGAATGGGTTGGGGAATGAGGCGGCCTTAGGGAAGCAGCACCGCGATGAGCAGGTGTTGGGCGGGGTTTGTTTTGTGTGCATCAACCGGGTGGGGCCGGGGCAGATTGAGCACCTTTCCGGTGGGGAGGTGGCGCTGGGAGAATATGTGGGTGGGCCGCGGGGGCGCACGGAGGCGATCGGGGAGCTGTTGCGGGCGAGTGGGATTCCGTGCCGGGTGGAGGCGAGTTTGGCGGCGGTGCGCTGGAAGAAATTGGCGTGGAACATCCCGTTCAATGGCTTGGCGATCAGGGAGGGAGGGATCACGACGGCGGATATTTTGGCGGATGGGGGATTGGCGGCGGAGGCGCGGGCCTTGGCGGAGGAGGCGGTGGGGGCGGCCGGGGCGCTGGGCCACGCGCTGCCGCAGGGTTGGGCCGAGCACCAGATTGAGCGCACCTGGGAGATGGGGCCCTATCGGCCTTCGAGCATGATCGACTATGTGGAGGGGCGGCCGGTGGAGGTGGAGTCGATATGGGGAGAGCCGCTGCGGCAAGCGCTAGGGGCGGGGGCGGCGGTCCCGCGGATGGAGGCGCTTTATGGGGACATTGTGCGCTTGGCAGGGGGCCGGACATCCTGCGCTTGAAGCGGGCCGGGGGGGAGCCTAGGAGAGGGCATGTTTCGTCAGCCGCTACACGATCGTGGGGTGATTTCCCGGTACCGCACCTACTTGCCAGTGAGCGAGGCCACGCCGGTGGTTTCGCTGAATGAGGGGTCTACGCCGCTGATTCACTGCGCCAAATTGAGTGCCAAGGTGGGGCGGGGCTGCGAGGTCTACTTGAAGTATGAGGGCTTGAACCCCACGGGTTCGTTTAAGGATCGGGGGATGACGATGGCAATTTCCAAGGCGGCAGAGGCGGGGAAGCGGGCCGTGATTTGCGCCAGCACGGGGAATACGTCGGCGGCGGCGGCGGCGTATGCGACGCGGGCGGGGATGGATTGCGTGGTGCTCTTGCCCGCGGGGAAGATTTCCGCGGGCAAATTGGCGCAGGCCTATGTCTACGGAGCCAAGGTGGTGGCGATTGAGGGCAACTTTGACGACGCTTTGGATTTGGTGCGCAAGATTGGGGAGCGGGAGGAATTTGCGGTGGTGAATTCGATCAATCCGCACCGCATTGAGGGTCAGAAGACGGCGGCCTTTGAGATCGTGGAGGAGTTAGGAGATGCGCCCGACATCCACATTTTGCCGGTGGGCAATGCCGGTAACATTACCGCCTATTGGAAGGGGTACCAGGAGTACGCCGCGCTGGGAAAGAGTCGCCGCCAGCCGCGCATGGCCGGGTTTCAGGCCGCCGGGTCGGCGCCGATTTTTTACAACCAAGTGGTCGAGCATCCGGAGACGGTGGCCACCGCGATCCGGATTGGGAATCCGGCGAGCTGGGAGCAGGCGCGGGCGGCGATCCGAGAATCGGGGGGGGCGATCGACATCGTGAGCGACGCCGAGATCATGGAGGCGCAGGCCTGGCTGGCGGGGCAGGAGGGGATCTTTGTCGAGCCGGGGAGTGCGGCCTCGGTGGCGGGGCTCCTGAAGTGTTTGGATTGTGGGCGGGAGCCGTGCGCGAGCTGTCCGGTGCGGGGGGTGGCGGAGGGAAGCACGATCGTGCTGACGGTGACGGGGCACGGATTGAAGGACATCGAGGCGCCCTTGAAGTACCGGAGCTTTGCGCCGCGGCAGAGCGCTAACCAAGTGGAGGCGGTATTGCAGGCGCTGGGGTATTGAAAGCGAGGCCGCGCTGATTTCAGGTGGCTACCCTTGCCTGGGGCGGAGATGTGGGCACAAGTAGGGCTTGCATGAGGGGATTTTTATTGATGTTGGGGCGGCCGGTAGTGGACTTGATCCAGTACTTGGGCGAACTAGCGCAGTTGGTGGTCGAGGTGGTGCGGTCGATTTGCTGCTATGGGGTGCGCTGGCGGCTGGTGGTGTACCAGGTGGTGAGCATTGGGTTTGGGTCGCAGATCCAGGTACTGGTGACGGGGGCGTTCACGGGGGCGGTGTTTGCGGCGCAGGTTTACTACAAATTCAACCAACTGGGATTCGAGTCGGTAGTGGGGGGGATCGTGGCCTTGGCGATGTGCCGGGAGCTGGGGCCAGTGTTGACGGGGCTGATGTTGACGAGTCGGGTGGGGGCGGCGATGGCGGCGGAGATCGGGACCATGAAAGTGACCGAACAGGTGGACGCCTTGCGGGCGCTGGGAGTGCACCCGGTGGATTACCTGGTGAGCCCGCGGATGTTGGCGATGCTTTTTTCGATGCCGGTGTTGATCGCAGAGTCGATTTTATTTGGGATGTGGGCGAGCAAATGGATCGTGGTGTCGCTGTACGGGGTGCCGAACGCTTTTTACCGCGACCAGTTAGAAAAAAACACCGATCTAACCGATCTTTGTTTTGGGGTGAGCAAGGGCTTAGTGTTTGGGGTGCTGATCGTATTGATTTCGTGCCATCAGGGGTTGAAGGCGAGCCGGGGCGCGGTGGGGGTGGGAAAGGGGACGACCTCGGCGGTGGTGTGCGCCTCGCTGGGGATATTGGTGGTGAACTTTTTCCTAACGATAGCTTTAAATTTTGTCTGGCCGGTGGCCCGCACATGAACTGATATGGGCGCGGCCGCTGCGACGAGGGATCCGGTTTTCATCCGGGTGCGAGATTTGCGCAAGCAGATCGGGGAGCAGCGCATTTTGCGGGGAGTGACGATGGAAATCGCGCGGGGGAGCGGGGTGGCGATCATCGGGGGGAGCGGGGCCGGGAAGAGCGTGTTTTTGAAACTGGTGATGGGGTTGATCCCGGCGACGTCGGGGAGCATTGTGGTGGATGGGACCGAGATCACCGGCTTGAGCGAGCGGCAGATGGGGCCGCACCGGAGGAAGATGGGATTATTGTTTCAGGATGGGGCTTTGTTTGACAGTTTGACCGTGGAGGAGAACGTGGGATTTCCGCTCGTGGAGGCCGGGTGGAAGGACCGGGAAAAAGTGCGGGCCAAGGTGGACGAGACTTTGGCGGCGGTGGAATTGTCTGGACACAAGCACAAACTACCGAGCGACCTGAGCGGGGGGATGCGGAAGCGGGCGGCCCTGGCGCGGGCGATCATCACGGACCCTCAGGGGGTGCTTTACGACGAGCCGACGAGCGGGTTGGATCCGGTGGTGGCGGATAGCATTTATCATCTGATCCGGCGGACGCAGCGGATGCGCGGGATCACCTCGGTGGTGGTGACGCACGACATGAAAAGCTTGCCGGTGGTGGCGGATCAGGTGGTGTACATGCGGGAGGGGGTGGTCTATTTTGCGGGAAGCCCAGCGGACTTATTGGCGAGCCGGGATCCGGTGGTCCGGCAGTTTGTGGAGGGCCGCTCTGGGGAGACCAGTTGAGGGCGGGGGCCTTCGGGGATAAAATCTAAGCTAACATGATGCCATGAATGAGAACACGAATCGCACGACTTTGGTGGCCGGGATATTTGTCTTTGTCGGCTTAGTTTTATTGGGGGGATTGATCTTTG
The DNA here is from genome assembly GCA_947460575.1 of Verrucomicrobiales bacterium. GTDB lineage: Bacteria > Verrucomicrobiota > Verrucomicrobiia > Verrucomicrobiales > V1-33 > CAIZWU01. Next base: position 26,961 of record CANHIJ010000042.1, read on the forward strand.
AATTTGGGACGCTGCGACACCGGCTGCGCAAGCCGTATGTATTGTATGCGAATTTTTTGGATGCGCAGAATTTGATCAAGGGGGCGCCGGTGAAGCGGGCGGGGGCGACGATCGGGGAGGTGGTGACCTCGCCGCAGTTGGTGGAGGGGCTAAAAGGGGTGCAGGTGACGCTGGAGATTTACCCGGAGTTTAAAATCCCGGTGGGGAGCCCGCTGCGGATTGCCTCGGTAGGCTTGATGGGAGACAGCCAGTTGGATGTCGGGCAGCCGCCGCCGGAGTTGCTGAAGGGGGAATACCTGGAGCCGGGAAGCACCCTCAATGGAGAGGGAGGGGCGGATTTGGCATCGAGTGCTAACAAGATAACAGATGAGGTGGTGGTGGTGATGCGCGATCTGCGGAATCGGCTATCGGACTTGGGGCGGACGGTGGGCAAGGTGAATGACGGGGTCATGAGCGACGAGAATCTAGCTAATTTTTCGGGGGGGCTGAAGCTGGTGCGGGAGAGCGCCGAGAAGGTCGACGAGGAGGTGTTGAGCGCGGAGAATGTGGGGATGATCAAGGTGGCGCTGGCGGATTTTAGCGCGGCCATGAAGAAGATCGACGGGGCGGCGGCGCGGGCCGAAGGGGTGATGAGCAAGGCGGACAGCGCCATGGCCAAGGTGGACCAGGCGGTTGACCGCCTGGGGCCGACCCTGCAGGGGGCGGAGGGGGCGGCAGTGAGCTTGAAGCGGGCAGCAGTGGCGCTGGAGAAGTTGTTGGGAGACGCGCGGAGCGGGGACGGGGTGCTGCACGCGCTGCTGCACGACGAGGCGCTGCGGCGGGACTTCACGCTGCTGATCGCCAATTTAAAGCAGCGGGGGATTTTGTTTTATAAGGACAAAGAGCCCAAAGAGGGCAAGGACCAGAAGGCGGCGCCGGAGGGCCCCGCGGGGCGGGCGCGGGGCAAGCCCTACGGCGCCCGCTAGGGGCGGGCGGTGTGGCATTTTAAGCTAGAGGGCCGCTGGGGCAGGAGAGGAAGGGGAGCCATTCGCCCGGGATGGGGGCTTCCCAGTCGAGGGGGGCTTGGTCTGGGAGGGTCAGGCCAAGGCGGGAGGAGTGGAGGGCCTGGCGGGTAAGGAGGAGGGCGGCGGCGGCGGCGGAAGTCCAGCCGTGGGCGATTTGGCGGAGGTACCACTGAGGGTCGGGGCCGTAGAGCTTGTCGCCAACGACGGGGTGCCCGGAATGGTGCAGATGGACCCGGATTTGGTGCATCCGCCCGGTGTGGGGGATGGCTTCGACGAGGGCGAAGGGAGCGGGAGGGTCGCCAGGGGCGGTGGGATGGAGGAAACGTTGGCGGACGCGGAAGTGGGTGGTGGAGGGGGCGCCAAGCGGGTGAACAGCCTGCATCAGGTAGATGGGGGAGGGTTCGAAATCGCCGCGTCGGCCCAGGGGGGCGTCGACGGTCCAGGCGTCTTGGGGAGGCCAACCGGTGACGAGGGCGAGGTATTGCTTGCGGATTTCGCGGCGCATCATCGCTTTGGAAATGGCGCGGGCGGCCGCGGGATTTTTGGCGACGAGGACCAGGCCGCTGGTTTCGCGGTCGAGGCGGTTGATAATGGAGAGGGCGGCGCCGTTGGCGAGGTCGTAAGCGAGGAGGGCGCGGAGGCCGTGCCACAGGGTGGTGGGGCCGCCCGGTTTGGAGGGGTGAATCTGGAGGGGCGCGGGTTTGTTGACCACGATCCAATCAGAGCACTCGTCGATTACAATGAAGTCGAGGACATCGGCGGGGGGCGGGGTCATGGGGCGGGAGAAGGGGAGGCGGCTAGGCGCAAGCGGCGGAGGCGCTCGGCGTCTGGGGGGTGGGGAAGCCACCAGTGCGGTTTTCCGAGTCCTTGGAGGGCGCGGGCGGCAGCATAGCGCTGCCAGAAGTGGACGGCGGCGCTGGGGGGATAGTGGGCGCGGCGGAGGAGGTCGAGGCTGGCGAGGTCGGCGGCGAATTCGCGTTCGCGCTGGCGGGCGGTGAGGGCAGTGAGGGAGACGGAGAAGAGGGCCGCGGTGGCGGCCGCGCTCGCGGTGGTGGGGTCGGAGCTCTGCGAGAGGAGGGTCGCCAGGGCGGCGGAGGCGAGAAGGGTGGCGGCGGAGTCGAAGGTTTGGGCGCGACCGTGGCGGGCGGCGATGTGGGCCATTTCGTGGGCGGTGACGGCGGCCAGTTCCGCCTCGTTTTGGGCGAAGGAGAGGGCGCCGAAGGTGAGCTGAATGCGGCCGTCGGGCCAGGATTGGGCGTTGACACCGGAAGTGTCGCGGAGGGAGAAGCGCCAGGGGATGGGGTGCCCGGCTCGATCCAGGAAAGTGGCCGCGGCGAGGCGGGAATTGGCGCGGTGCCAGAGCCGGAGAGCGGCAGGGGAGGGAGGGGGGGATGGCTGAGGGGCTCGGCAGTGGCAGAGGAGGGCCGACACGAGGAGGAGGGCGCAGGCGCGCAAGAAGGGGCGGGGCATGGGGGGCCGGAGGGACTAAGAAAGAGATAGGGCGCAGGAAAAGAAAGGCGACCGGGAAGGGCGGCGTTTTTCGCGTGAAACTGGAGGGCGAGGCGTGTAGGAATGGGTCGGCCGCGGTGCCCAATTTGCCATGATTAAGTCCCTGCTTAAATCCTTCTTTTATCGTTTTGGCTACAGCATCCACAAAGTTCGGCCCACGGGGGCCAGAGCCGCGCTGGAGGCGGAGAAGGTCGGGGGGCGCCTCTTGCCTCTGATCCACGCGGAGAGTCCCTTTGCGCATTTTCCGCTGGGGGAGTACGGGGAAGACTTGGCGGGCTGGGGGAGCCAGTCGGTGGCGTTTGATCAATTATTGGCCGAGCGAAAGCCCCAGCGAATCATCGAGGTCGGGACCTGGAAGGGGGGCTCGGCCATCCATATGGCGGAGGTGTCGCGGCGGCTCGGAATGGAGCCGGAGATCATCTGCGTGGACACCTGGCTGGGAGCAGTGGAGTTTTGGACCGACCAGGGCGATGCAGAGCGCTATGGGGCGCTGCGGTGCCGCCAGGGGTACCCCACGGTGTACTATCAATTTGTGGCCAACGTGCTGCACCGGGGATGCCAGGAGATGATTACCCCGTTTCCGCAGACCTCGACGATCGCGGCGCTGTGGTTTCGACGCTACGGGGTGACCGCGGAGTTGATCTACATCGACGGGAGCCACGAGGAGGATGACGTGTATGCGGATTTGGTGAGTTACTGGGACTTGGTGCGCGCCGGGGGGGTGCTGGTGGGGGACGACTGGAATTGGGATGGGGTGCGCTTGGCGGCGACCCGCTTTGCGCGGGAGCAGGGACTGCAGGTGGTCCACTTGGCGGACAAATGGTATTTGGAAAAGGGCGGGGTCTAGGAGAGGACTGGCGAATGGGCGGTCGGGCTACGGGGAAACCTTGAGGCCGCGCTCGCGGATCGCGGCCGAGCCCGGGCCGCGCCCTGGGCTCTGTGCACCGGGTGCGGCCGTGGCGGCTGGCGAAGGGGCCAGAGAAGGAAGTCTTTTTCACCCAGGATCACGCGCCGGGCGCGGTGCTGGCGGTGGACTGGACGGACATGGGCGGTCTGGGGGTAGCGCAAATTACCAGCAAAGA
>CANHIJ010000043.1 GCA_947460575.1 Verrucomicrobiales bacterium
CCAGTGCGATGGCTACGCGGCCTATCCCGCCTTTGCCCGCACCCGGGAGGACATCCGCCTGGCCGCCTGCTGGGCCCATGTGCGCCGCAAGTTTTTTGAAGCCAAGGCCAACGCCCCGCAGCACGCCGGATTTATCCTGCTGCAAATCAGGCATCTTTACGGCATCGAGGCCCAGCTGCGTCAAAGCGGGGCGAGCCCCCGACTTCGTCAGGCCATCCGCGCCAGCCAAAGCCGCATGATCCTTAAGCGCATTGCCGAAACCCTGCGCCGCCTGAAAGAAACCCACACCCATCTACCGCAAAGCTCCATGGGCCTAGCCATCGCCTACACCCTCAACCTCTGGCCCGAGCTTCAGGTCTTCCTGGAGGACGGCCGCGTCGGCATCGATAACAACCCCGTCGAAAATGCGATCCGGCCCACCGCCATCGGCAAGAAAAACTGGCTATTCATCGGCGAAGCCGAGGCCGGGGACCGCTATTGGCCCCTCTTCGCCCAAGCCGCCCGCTCCGGCTGCTTCGACATCATGGCCCACCCCGACCTCATCAAAAAATTCGGCCACCGCCCGCCCGGCGACCTCCGCCGCTACTACGAGCCCGCCATCCAGGCCTGCCTCGATGCCAACGTCGCCATCGAAATCAACACCGCCGGACTCTTCAAACCCGTCGCCGAATGCTACCCCGCTCCCGACTTCCTCCGCCTCGCCGCCGCCGCCGACCTGCCCCTCACCATCAACTCCGACGCCCACGCCCCCGAGGAAGTCGGCCGCGCCTTCCCCCAGGCCCTCGCCCTCGCCGCCGATTCCGGCTTCACCCACCTCGCCCGCTTCCAAGCCCGCCAGCGCCGCCTCGTCCCCCTCGACTAAACCCACGCGCGCCCTCGCCAACGGATTCCTCCCCGCCAGCCCACCGAAAATGGGCCAGGGAATAGCCTCCCACCGCCACTGTCCCGCGTCCCTGCTCCGCCCCGACCCCGCCGCGGCATCGGCTCCTCCGAAAATAGCGGGAAGGCATCCCCCAGGTTTGATGTGTTCTCTGAGTGACTGTTAGGTTATTTTCAAACCCGCGCTTCAGCCAGGTCCAACCGGCCTCCAACTCCATTGAGCCGATCCGCGGTCCAGAAAAGCGTCTTTGCCGCTCCATTTCTAACCGATGTCGCGGACTGAGCTTCGCACTCGGCCGGGGGACAGGCCGCGCTTTCGGCCCTCGCGCTTCAGCTTAGTGCCTCCAAGCCATAAAGTGAGCACACCTCAAAGTACTTGTGAATCTCTCGTCGGGTGCTTTGGTAATGGGCCTTTGGAACTTTGGGAAGCACAGGGTGTGGCCTTCCACCCCACGCCATCGCCGCCGCTCCCGGCTCGCGCCTCGTGAGTTCGCACTTGGATTTAAGTTTCACCCTTCTATTCCTAACTAACTAATTACCGCATTTGCGATCGCGCCAACGATGTCCCCAGCAAAGACCAGGAAGGCCCGACATTGCTTTGCAGGCCAGACTCCTCCAAGAAAGCGACAACGCATGGACCTTCTTATGGTAAATCCACTGGACAACTTAGTGCACGTTGCTGTCGTGATTTGCACCCGATACCGCCCGCCAGGTGTGAAGCGGACGCTAAATTCAATACTGGCAGGACGGCCTGCTCCGAGCTTGATCGTCATCGTCGATCAGGCGGATTCATCCTCATTCGATCATCTCCAAGAATTCGATGGACGGCCGGGAGTCCTTCGCCTTCGACAAGACGGGTCCGGGCTTTCGCGCGCCCGCAACGCGGGGACTGCAGCAGCGGCAGCGGCTGGCGCTTCGATCGCTGCCTACACAGACGATGATTGCGAAGTCGATCCCGGTTGGCTCGCCGGTTTAGAGGCCGCATTGGCGATGGCCCCGGATGTCGCGCTTGCCTTTGGAACGACCCGCGCCGCCAACCATGACCACCATCAAGGGACGATCCCCGCCTACACGGTTACGAAAAACGCCATCCATCGTGGCTTAGCTTCAAAACCCCATGTGGAAGGAATGGGAGCCTGCATGGCCTTGCGTGTCGAGGCATGGAAGTCGATCGGGGGCTTCGATGATCATCTAGGCGCAGGAACCCCACTTGCCGCAGCCGAGGAAAACGATCTTTCGATGCGTCTGCTGCGCGGCGGGTCCGCCGTGGCGGAGACGCCTTCTGCGGAAGTAATCCACCACGGATTCAGGAATCGGTTCGAAACCGGCTCGCTTGTGGCCGGCTATATGCGGGGCAGCGGGGCCGTTGCCGCCAAAATGCTCCGCATCGGTGGACTGCCCGCGCTACAGGCCTTGAGAACCATTGGCAAACGCTGGATCAGCGGCCGATCGGGGGTCGAAATGGGCCACCTCACTGCCCGCCGTGTCCGGCTGTGGCATTTCATCAAGGGAATGGGCAGCGGATTCGCTTTAGCCCTCGATTCCCACACCGGAAGATTCGCACCGCCAAAAGAATCTTGGGACCTTCTGCAAAAGATGGCGAACTCTTATTCAAACCCATGGAAAACCAAGTAAGTCAAAGCCCGAAGCGTTGGCCTGATTTTCTCGTCATCGGTGCGGCGAAGGCCGGAACCACTGCTCTTTTCAAAGCGATCGCCCGCCATCCTCTCGTTTTTCAACCAAGCCAGAAAGAACCTCGTTTTTTTTCCTATGCGAACAATCCACCGGCATTCCGCGGTCCGCATGGACAGAGCCACAGTCGCCGCGTGCTTTCTAGCCAGACAAATTACAGCGACTTGTTCTTAGGTTGCCCACAGGGAAGCCTCACCTTTGAAGCCAGCACAGAGTATTTGTCTTGTGAGCGCGCGCCGGCAGCAGCGGCATATCACATCCCCAAGGCTCGGTTAATCGTGATGCTTCGCCATCCCGTCGAGCGTGCCTTCTCGCAGTTCCTCCACTTCAAGTCGGAGGGCTGTGAACCCGCTCAATCCTTCGAGAAGGCTTGGAATGCCAGCGCAGAACGCGTTGCTGCTGGATGGCGCCCTTCATACGACCTCCGCAGTCGCTGCCGCTATGCCGCCCACTTAACCCGCTGGCTGGAACACTTTCCCTCCGAAAACCTGCTTATCCTTTTTTACGAAGACTGGCTGCATCGCCCCCAGGACGTCCTTTCGCTCGTTTGGCACCACCTCGGTCTTGATCCCCTTGATCACCCAGTCGTCACCAAGGAAAATGTCTCGTCCCGTCAACCGCGCTGGCCCTGGTTGCATCAACGGATGGTGGACTGGGACAACCCGATCCGCGTGCTTGCCCAGCGGACTTTGCCTCTGGCGGTGCGCGACGCCATCACTCGGACTGCGTCTGCGCTTAATACCAGGAAGGGTCCCACTCTCGATCCAGAACTCCGCGCGCGCCTGGCCTTGGATTACCAAGACGACTTGACCATTTTGGAGAAAATAACCGGCAGAAGCCTCACGAAGTGGAGGTCTTGAAGCCATGAAAGTCTGTTTGACCTGCATCGAATTCTTCGGCGACTCGATTTACGGAGGCTTCGGCCGCTCCACGCGTTTTATAGGCAGTGAGTTGGTCAAGCGCGGAATAGAGGTAAGTGTCGTGGTGCCTCGGCGAGCCCCCGATCGCCCCGACCGCTATGAACTGGACGGGATCAAAATTTATCAGATTCCCCCGCATCGCCCGGATTCAGCTATTAAGATTCTTCGCTCACTCCGCGCCGATGTTTACCACTCCCAAGACACATCAATTTTAACACCACTAGCCCGAATCGCAGCTCCGCAAGCAGCCCATGTGTTGACTTTTCGCGATCCAATGAATTGCCACGATTGGGCTATCGAAACCGCCCATGCAGGAATGACAATGTTAGGATGGACCTTGTATCGCTGGTTTATCAGCAATCCATTTGTTGCCTGGGGTGTCAGGGCGATGGATAAGCGGTTCTGTGCCGCGGAGTTTCTCATCCCCAAGACGCAGTCGCTTTACGATTTGGCAGAGCCACCAACCTTCCTGGCCTCGCCAGTTCACCTACCCGGGTCGGTGGAAAAAGCCAAACGCCCCACCGTTTGTTTTGTGGGCCGGTGGGAGGGCAGGAAGCGCGTTGAGCTTTTTTTCGACCTGGCGGAACAGAATCCCGCAATCGACTTTATCGCCATCGGGGGAAATCGCGATCCCCGAAAGGATGCCTTGCTGCGAGATCGCTGCCGGTCTATCGCGAACTTGGCATCGCCAGGCCTGCTCGACCAATTCACCAATCCGGAATGGGGCCGCCTCATGACCCGATCATGGGTGCTGGTAAACACCTCTCTGCGCGAAGGCCTCCCGACCACCTTTGTCGAAGCTGCGGCCTATGGAACCGCGATTCTCAGCCACACCAATCCCGATAGTTTCGCCTCCCGATTTGGCTTTCATGCGCCAGAGGGCGATCTGAACGTCGGCTTGGCCTGGTTGCTGGCAGACGACCGCTGGCGCCGACTTGGTGATGCCGGGCGGGCTTTCGTCTCAGAACACTTCGAGACTAATCGAGCCATGGAGGCGCACCTGAGAGCCTACGCATCGGCTATCGCCCTATCTCGCGAACGGGGTGCATGAGTTTTTATTTTCCCATATTTTACAATTAAGCGATAAGTAGATCTGTTAAAATCATGCGCATTGTCATATATGGAGCGGGAGGTAGTGGCGGTCTTCTCGGTGCTCGGCTGATGAGTGCCGGAATGAAGGTCGTTTTCATCGCGAGGGGATCCCACCTGGAGGCCATGAAGCGAAGTGGCTTGCGTATTGAGTCATGCCACAGCCGGTATGTTGTTGAGCCAGTCGAGGCAACCGATGAACCGGCTGACGTCGGCAAAGCCGATGTGATCTTTGTTTGCGTCAAGGCATGGGAGGTGGAACAAACGCTCGAACCGCTTCGACTTATGCTCAGAGCTGATACCATAGTGATTCCGCTACAGAATTGGATCAAGGCGGCGGATATGCTGGCCTCGCGACTTGGAAGCGGGCATGTGCTTGGCGGAATCTGCCACGGAAGGTCCCACCTCATCGCTCCCGGCGTTATTCTAGCCAACGGCGTTACCATGAAGATCACGCTCGGCGAGCTCAACGGCGGGCGCACATCCGCGGTTCGGGCCCTTCAGCACTTCGCAGGTTCAGCACCGAACTTACAGTTCGAGAGCGCCTCAAACATCAAAAGGCACATGTGGATCAAGTTTGCGTGGGTATCTTCACTCGGCGCCACTGGCTCTCTAACAAAATCATCCCTCGGCGAGTGGCGCAGAAATCCGCAAAAGCGCGCGCTTTGCAAAATGCTGCTGTATGAGGCTTACGCCGTCGCCAAGGCCAGCGGCGTGCCATTAGGTTGGTGCAATCCATTTCGATTTGCCCGATCGATCGCCACGGGAGAACCTGGATATAAATCCACGATGCAATTAGACCATGAAGCCGGTCGGCGCTCCGAATTGCCCTACCAGTTGGGCACCATCGTTGAGCTGGGTAGCGCGCTGGGCGTTCCCGTGGCCCGGAGTGCCGAGGTTTATGAAAGATTAATGTTGTTAGAAAACCCTCCCATGAATTGACCATGATCAAAGACATCTCGACATGTGCCTGCATCAATGACCTCGCCCTCCGAGCCAAAAGCCGACTGCCCAGATTTGTCTGGAACCAACTCGAGGGTGCCGCAGGCGAAGGTGGCGGAGCATGCCGCAATGAAGATGCTTTCGGAAAGATTTTGTTCCGCGCCCACCGGCTAGCCGGACCGCTGCATGCGACGTCGGTCGAAATGTTCGGCCGCACCTATGACCAGCCTTTCGGCATCGCCCCCATGTCCCTTGCCGATACCGTGTGGCGCGGCACCGACCGCGCTATGGCTGATTTGGCTGCTTCGTGTAACATACCACTGGTCCTAAGCACAGGCTCCAGTTCGACCATCGAGAGGATGGCGCAGATCGCACGCGACAGGCTGTGGTTTCAAATTTACTTGCGGGCCTCAAAAACCGCCACGCTAGACTTGTTGAACCGCGCATGGAAAGCGGGTATCACCGTCCTGGTCTTTACCGTCGATTACACAGGCGAGCACCGCTGGAACGCGACCCTGCGGGCCACGGACTCACGCTGGGCCTTGCGGACAACTTATCGATTACTTGATGCCTCCCGGCGTTTCTCATGGGCGCTGCAGAGAATAATCAACGGACCCGTGCGGCGGGCCAATCTGGTTTCCTACGACCAGGCATCCTCTGCAAACTTTCCCGAATCCGGCAGCAACGAGGGTCTCACTTGGGAAGATTTGCACTTCATTCGCAATTGCTGGAGAGGCAAACTAGTCATCAAAGGTCTGATGCTTCCCGATGACGCACACCGAGCGATTTCTGAGGGAGTCGATGGCATTTGGATTTCCAACCACGGGGGGCGACATTTAGAATCGCTTCCCGCAACCATCCACGTCGTTGGCGCAATTCGCGAGAAACTCGGCCCCGCAACGCCCATCATACTGGATTCAGGAATAAGAAATGGCGAAAGCGTGCTCAAAGCCCTGGCTCTCGGTGCTAACATGACATTTATAGGGCGCCCTTTCCTCTACGGGGCGGGTGCCTTTGGCCCCCACGGCGTCCAACACGCCTACAATATACTCGCCTCCGAGGTCAGAATCGGGTTGAAACAATTGGGTTGCGGCACGCCACAAGACCTTGGCCGACAATCGATCGCTGAGGTGACTCCCTAAATCTGGACCGCGGATTGAGGTATAGTTTTAGCGTAAGTCGGACCCCCATCTCCGGCTGCCGATGTGGCAAAATAAGCCCTTCGTGCCGACTGCCATTCGGAAGCGCACCTGAGCGGGCGGGGCCCGCTTCGCGCGGTCAGCGGTTGACCTGGCCTGCGCCGATCCCCTGGGCCAGCGCGGCCACTTCCTCCGCCGTCGCCAGATTAAAATCCCCCTCTACAGAATGCGCTAGGCAGGAGGCCGCCACCGCAAAATCTAAGGCGGCCTGGGGCGCGGTTGGCGCGGCCTCCGTGAGGGCGAAAATCAGCCCGGCGGCAAAGGCATCGCCTCCGCCGAGGCGGTCCACTAGCTGCGGCATGTCGTACAATGGCCGGGCCCCCTGCGGCCGCGGGGCTTCCCAGAGTTGACCCGACGCCACCTCGTAGAGCAGGCCCCCCAAGCGCTGGTGCGAAGCCGAAATCGCCTCCCGGAGGGTCATGGCGACCAAGCGAAGTCCGGGAAAGTGCCCCGCCAACTGCCGCGCCGCCGCCCGGTGGCGGTCCCCTTCCCCCAGCGGCGCGCCCGTCAGGCCGACCACGTCGTCTGGCCCTCCGATGAAGACCTCCACATACGGCATCATGTCCCGCAGGGTGCGGTCGGCCAGGTCCCGCGGGGCCGTGCCCGCCTCCCACTGCCACAGCTTGCTGCGGAAATTCGCATCTAGGGAAACCCGCAGTCCCCGCTGTGAGGCCTCGCGCACCGCCTCCAGCGCCGCCGCCGCCGCCGGGCGCGAAATCGCGGGCGTAATCCCCGACACGTGAAACCACCCCGCCCCCTCAAAAATCGCCCCCCAATCGTAGCTCCCTGCTCCCAGCAGGGACACCGCCGAACCCTCCCGGTCGTAGATCACCTCCGCGCGCCGCTGGTTGACCCCCTTTTCGTAGAAAAACAAGCCGAGCCGCCCCTCCGCAGGCCGCAGGAGGTGCTTCGTCTCCACGCCCCAGCGGCGCAGTTCCGCCACCACCGCATCTCCCGCCGCGTGCCGCGGCAGGGCGCTGACAAAAGTGGCCTCCCGCCCCAGCCGAGCCAGCGACGCCGCCACATTTACCTCCGCGCCCGCCAAACTGACCTCCACCGCTCCCGGCACCACCTGCGCCAAGCGCCTAAAGCCCGGCGGGGTCAGCCGGAGCATGACCTCCCCAAATGTGACTATGCGGCCTCCAGGATTACTGCTCATGATTTTGCTGCGCCCGACCTCAGCCCCACTCTGGAGAAAACCCGGCATCCCTGATTTGCCCGCATCCCGCCGCCCCAGCAACGCGAAATCCACCCCTTCTATCTCCCTCCCTCTCTCCCTCCTCCAATCCCGCTCTCTCCCGCTCATTCCTGGCGTCATCCCACCCTCCATTCCCCTTCTCTCCATTCCCCTTCACTCCATTTCCCCTCAGCTCCCCCCTTCCCCGCGCAGCCGATCCCGCTCCGCCCGCAGGCAATGCGGGCACAGGCAGCTCTCGCCCCACAGCCACGTCAGCGACTGCATTTCGTCCCGCGTCAGGGACACCTCGGTGCAGGGGCAGTGCCCCGCCCGGTTGGCCATGCACAAAAAAGCCTGCCCGCAGGCCGGACAATCCGGGCGGTCGTGCTTTTCTCCCAACTCCCCCAACTCTCGCGGCGCATCCTCCATGATTCCAATAACGCCGCTCCTCCGCTCCGCGAAACCCGAGATACCGCCTCGCCCCCCACATGGCTGAAAAGGCCCCGACCCCGGCCGCGTTCCCTGCCCGCCTCCGACGCCCTATGAGTTTGTCCCGCCTTTCCCTCTTTCTCTTCCCCGCCTTGCTGGGACTGCCCCTTCACGCTGAAGACCTGCGCACGGTCACCATCCGAACCCCCGCGGGCCAGATGAAGTACGACCTTTCCGTCATCACCGCCGCGCCCGGCTCCCAGCTCAAGCTGGTCTTCGAAAACCTCGACGAAATGCCGCACAACTTCGTGCTCTGCCGTCCCCTCCCCGACAAAGCCGACAAGGGTCTCGAACTCGCCCAGCTCGCCTGGCAACTCGGTGCCGTCGGCATGGAAAAAGCCTGGATCCCCGACAGCCCCCGCGTCCTCGCCCACACCGGCATGGTCGCCCCCCACCAGCAGGAATCCCTCGTGATCAAGGTGCCCGATCAGCCAGGCTCGTACCCCTACGTCTGCACTTTCCCCGGCCACGCCATGGCCATGAACGGAGAACTCCGCGTCGTCCAGCAAGGCCCCCGCTTCACCGCCCTCGACTACCAACTCTTCCTCGGCGACTGGCAAGCTCTCCCCGACTTCGCCGCCCTTACCCCGCACCGCCGCGGCCCCATCCCCGACCGCCTCCTCACTATTGAGCTGGAGGGCCTCACCCAGCACTTCGCCCTGCGCTACGACGCCACCCTCGAGGTCCCCGCCGACGGCGAATACACTTTTTTCCTCGCTTCCGATGACGGCTCCGCCCTCTCCATCGACGGTCAGTCCCTCATCAAGCACGACGGCATCCACCCCGCCAGCGAAGTCCGCTCCCAGAAGGTCGCCCTCAAGGCCGGAACCCACCCAGTCCGCCTCGACTACTTTGAAAGCACCGGCGAGGAGCAACTCTACCTCGCCTGGTCCGGCCCCAGCTTCTCGGAAACCCCGCTCTCCCGCTGGGTCCACCCCTCGCGCGTTCCGGGCGCCCAAGACAAGGCCCCGCAGGACGATTTCACCGGCATCCCCCTCGCCCCCGCCAACGGCGAAGCCATCATCTACCGCAATTTCATCACCGAGACCAGCCCCCGGGGCATCGCGGTAGGCTACCCCAACGGGGTCAATCTCTGCTTCGACGCCGACCAAATGGCCCCCTCGCTCTTCTGGCAGGGCGCTTTCATGGACGCCAAGCGCCACTGGACCGGCCGCGGCGAGGGCGCCCAGCCCCCCCTCGGCTACAACGTCCTCCACATCGCCCCTCCAGGCCCTGCCCTGGCCTTCCTCCCCGATCCGGCCGCCCCTTGGCCCGCCAAAACCGCCCGCGCCGCAGCCCTCCACTTTAAGGGCTACCACCTCGACGCCAAACGCTTCCCCACCTTCCGCTACCAAATCGGCCCCGTCGCGGTCGAGGAATCCTACCAACCCGAAGGCACCGCCGCGCAAAACAACCTCCACTTCACCCGCACCCTCCGCTGCCAGGCCCCCGCAGGCACTCCCACCCTCCACCTCCGCGCCGCCGCCGGATCCCTCCGCCCCGACCCCACCGGCTGGGCCGGACCAGGCTTCCACGTCGCCGCCCCCAGCGCCTTCCTCCGCGGCGAAGAACTCCTCCTCCCCCTCGCCTTCCCCCAGGGCTCCGCCACCGCCACCCTGACCTACCACTGGACCCCCTGAACCCCCTTCCCCCCATGCGCTTCCTCCTCCCTTCGCTCCTCTTCGCCGCCGCGGCGGCCCACGCCGCCGATCCCACGGAATCGGACTACTACCCCATCCAAAATATCCCCAACCCCGCCAACCTCGTCCTCGAAACCGGCGCCATCACCCACACTCCCGACGGCCGCGTCTTCGCCGCCACCCGCCGCGGCGACGTCTTCCAAATCCTCAACCCCCTCGCCCCAGACATCGCCCAGGCCAAACTCTCCCTCTTCGCCTCCGGCCTCCACGAATGCCTCGGCCTCGCCTGGAAAAAAGATAGCCTTTACGTCACCCAGCGCCCCGAAGTCACCCGCCTCGTCGATGAAGACGGCGACGGCCGCGCCGACCTCTTCGAAACCGTCAGCGACGCCTGGGGCATCAGTGGCGACTACCACGAATACGCCTTCGGCTCGGAATTCGACCGCGACGGCAACCTCTGGGTCGCCCTTTGCCTCACCGGCTCCTTCGGCAGCTCCGTCGACTATCGCGGCTGGGCCCTCCGCGTCACCCCCGAGGGCAAAACCCTCCCCACCGTCTGTGGCGTCCGCAGCCCCGGCGGCATCGGCTTCAACGCCGTCGGCGACGCCTTTTACACCGACAACCAGGGCCCCTGGAATGGCTCCAGCTCCCTCAAGTGGCTCAAACCAGGCTCGTTTGCCGGGCACCCCGGCGGCAACGACTGGTTCAAACTCACCCAGGAAATCGGCCCCCGCCCCCCCGACCCCCACGACAACAGCCGCATGGTCACGGAGCGCCAGCGCGTCCCCACCCTGGTCCCCCCCGCCGCCATGCTGCCCCACGCCCGCGTCGGCCAAAGCCCCACCGCCATCGAATGCGACACCACCCGCGGCAAGTTCGGCCCCTTCCACAACCAACTCTTCGTCAGCGATCAGTGCTACTCTAATATCACCCGCGTCAGCCTCGAAATGGTCAACGGCGTCTACCAAGGCGTCGCCATCCCCTTCCTGGAAAACTTCACCAGCGGCATCATCGGCATGACCCTCACCCCCGATGGCCACCTCTTCGCCGGCGGCTCCGACCGCGGCTGGGGCTCTCGCGGCGGCAAACCCTACAACCTCGACCGCGTCGCCTGGACCGGCAAAACCCCCTTCGAAATCCTCGACATGAAGGCCGCCCCCGACGGCTTCACCCTCCACTTCACCGCCCCCGTCAACCCCGCCGCCGCCAGCAACCCCGCCAGCTACGCCATGGAAGCCTGGACCTGGGCCTACCGCGCCGAATACGGCGGCCCCGAAGTCGATCAACTCCGCCCCGCCATCACCGCCGCCCAAGTCAGCCCCGACCGCCTCTCCGTCAAGCTCCGCGTCGCCCCCCTCACCAAGGGACACGTCCACTACCTCAAATCCCCAGGCGTCCTCTCCGGCGATGGCCTCCACCTCCTCCACCAAGACGCCTATTATACCCTAAATGAGATTCCCGGGGCCTAAATCAGGCGAAAATACCGAAATTTCAGGTTGCCAAAGATTCCCCCTCCCCCCTACCGTCCCAGTACCGAGATTTTTATGAAAAAGACCATCCTGATCCTCCTGACCGTCGGCATCGCCGGCCTGAGCATGGCAGACTACCAAGCACCCCCTTCCGAAAAGAACGGGCCCATCCGCAAGCTCAGCCGCGCCCTCTCCAATATCGTCTACGGCGTGACCGAGATCCCCACCCAGTGGAATAAAACCAACCGCGAAGAAGGGGGCAGCAACGCCGCTTCCTACGGCCTGATCCACGGGACCCGCAAAACCGTGGCCCGCCTCGGCTTTGGCATCTTCGAATTGGTCACCTTCCCTTTCCCAGCCTACAAGGGAGGCTACCGCCAGCCTTACCCGGAAAAACTCCGCGAGGCCACGCACCCCAGCACGGGCTACCTCGAGTTCCCCCCTGAACTCGGCTTCGTCTCCGGCACCCAGTACACCCGCGAGCAGTTTAACTGACCTCCCGCGGAGCTGATCCGCTCGACCCCTTCCAAAAAGGCCTCTTTTCCCTCGGGAAAAGGGGCCTTTTCCTTTCTCCCCCCGCACCGCTCTCAAGGCCGCCGCGGGTGCTTCACAAAAAAATCCCAGATCATCTGGTTGGCCGAAATCTCCCGCGTGGACTTGCCGATCAAGCCCACCAAGGGCTGCTGCCCCGGCCAAGTGTGCCCGCCCCCCACGATGTCCACCAAGACCACCTCGGCCCCCTCCCGCCCCGGGCCATAGGTCGTGGTCCTCACCTGCGTCCCATCCGCAAAGCGGTCCGCCACTTCCCGCACGTCTCCCTCGGCCGGACAGCCCACCAGCTCCGCCCAGCGCGCGATAGTGCGCGGCACCGACCAAAATCGCATCCCCTTGCTCCCCCACCGGCCCGGCCCGCCATAGGGCACCATGCGGTCCGCCGTGCCGTGAAAATGAATCGCTGAAACCGGCCGCCCCGGCCGCGGATCCTCCACCGCCAGGGTCCCCCCCACCGCCGCGATCGCCGCAATCCGGTCCGACAACTCCGCCCCCAAGCGATAGCTCATCATCCCCCCATTCGACAGGCCCGCCGCAAAAACCCGCTGCGGATCCACCGGAAACGCCTCCGCCACGTCGTCCAGCAGCGCCCGCACAAAAGCCACATCGTCCGGCTTGCCCCGCCCGGTCCCGATCCCCCCAGAGTTCCACGTCAAAAAGACTTCACCCCACCCCGTGCCATTCGGATAGACCGCGATAAACTTAGAAATCTCCGCCTGCGCATCCATCCCGCAAAAAGCGGCCATCATCCCCGCATTCATTCCCGCTCCGTGCAGCACCAGCACCACCGGAACAGGGCCCGCCCCCAGCCCTTCCGGCACGTAGAGCCGATAACTCCGCTCCAAACCCCCTACCCGCAGCTTCCGCAGCGGCTCCCCAGACCCAGCCGCCCCCCGCGCCGCCGCGATCGGCGAGCTCGCACTCGGAAGCTCTGTCGCCCCCAGCGATCCCCCGAAAACCCACCCCGCCAGCCAAACCACCGCCCCCAGCTTGGCCGCCCCCCGCAGCGCGGCCTTCAGGCCCGCCAACGCCTCGCCTTGGGAAAACCCCGGCGGAGTGGGCGACTCCGCCGCCTCCGAAAACGCCTTCTCCCGCCCCAGCCAGCGCTCCTCGCAGGCCGGATCCGCCAAGCCTTCCGCCAGCGCCAGCCCCAGGTCGTAGCTGTACCCATCGTAGCCCGCCTCAATAAACCCCTGGTGCACCGCCGTGGCCGCTCCCCGCCCCACCTCCGCCAACAGAGGATGCTGAATTTCCACCTCCCCCAGTTCCCCCCGCCACCGCGCCTCGCAGGCCTCCACCGACCCCGACAAATAGCGCCGACAAGCCATCGGGCGCACCGCGTAAATTGAGCACTTGCCCCCCTCCAGCAACACGCAGGGCCGCTCCCCGCCGCCCCCCGCCCGCCGCGCCGCCCCCAACAGCGCCGCCAAGGCCTCCTCGCTCCGCTCCGCCCGCAGTCGCCGCACTATTAAAAAAACCTCGTGCGCCCGCACATCCACCCGCAGCCAGCAACAAAATGAACACCCCTCTGCACAATCCACCTTCGCCCCCGCCAACTGGCGAAATCCCTCCACGGTCTCCTCCACGTGCCCCGCCGCCCCCGCCGCCACTTCCAACAAAGCCTCCGCCCCCTCCTCCCGCGGCCAGCGCGCCGCCACGCTGCGCCGCGTGCTCTCGTGGACAGCTTGGGCAATTGGATGCAGGGCCGCGCTCATCCCTCCACCCTCCCCGATTTTTCCCCAAAAGAACATCCCCGATTTTTCTCAAAATCCCCTGCTTTCAAGACGCCCGCCGCGCCGCCTCCGGCCGCAAAATCTGCCGCCGGTAATCCAGCGGACTCCGCCCCGCAATCCGCAGAAAACTCCGGTTAAACTGCGACAGCGACTGATACCCCACCTCAAAGGCCACCTCGGAAACCCGCGCGTCCGCGCGCAACAATAACTGACGCGCCACCTCAATCCGACTGCGGTTGATGTACTCCGTCAGCGTCAGCCCGCTGGCCTGGCGGAACAGGCGCGAAAAGTGGTGCCGACTCAGCCCCACATGCCGCGCCACCTCCTCCAAGGTCAGCCGCTCCCCCAACCGGTCGCGCACATACCGGCGCGCCTGATGCACCGCCTCCGGCTCCTGCGGGGCCGCCTGCAACAACAACGTCGCCGCCGAATCCCCCAACTGCCGCGCAAAAACCCGCAGCAGCGTCACGATGCTCTCATAGCGCTCCGTCGGCACCTCCGGCGTCGCCTCCCACAACTCCCGAAGCCGCTCCCGCTCCTCCTCCCCCGCCCCCGCCCGCCGCAACATCTTCTCAATGCTCCCAAATCCCCGCGCCCGCACCCCAGGCGCAAACACCTGCCCCGTCCACAAGTACGCCACCAAATTCTCCCCCACCCGCACCGGCAAGGCCGAGAGGCTCAAGTGCGCAAAGCACTCCCCACTCGACCCCTCCACCCCACTCCGCTGCTTCACCGCCGCCCGACTCGCCGCACAGGCATCGCAGTCCAGCCCCCGACTCGTCAGCGCTTGGCAAAATGCATTCTGCTCCGCCCGCTCCCGCAGCGACGGCATCTCGTCGTCCGCCGCCAACCGCAACATCATCGACAAGCCCGTCGCCTGCCGAAAGGCCTGCTGATACTGGCGGTACAGCGGCGTCGCCTGCAGCGCTTCCACCAGGCGTCGAATGGAGGCAGCACCAAGGGTTTTCATAGGGGGAAAAGAACTGCGATCCTTCCCCGCACCATCCCCTGCTCCCGCCGCCCTGCCAAGGGCGAAGCGCATCATCCGCGCAGCAATCCGCACCATATGCGGAGCGCCTCCCGCGCCCCCTTTTCATGGTGCTCTCCTCGCCAGGCCCCTTCCGCCTGCCGCCCCCATCTGCTCATGAACGTCCTCAGCGTCACCCTCCTCGTCAGCCTCTGCCTGACCGGAATCTTCGTGGCCGCTTTCCTCTCCGAACACCTCCGCCGCCGCCACAGCAGCCCCGAACACGACTCCCTCCTCCCCCTCGACGACGCCGACCTCGCGCCCCGCCCCGCTCCCCCTTCCCATGAACGCCGCCCCCCACCAGATCACCATTGAATTCGACGACCGCACCGTGCGGCGCTTTCTCATCGCCTCCGTCATCTGGGGCTTCGTCGGCATGCTCGTCGGCCTCATCGCCGCCACCCAACTCAGCTTCTGGCAAGCCAACGGCCTCAAGTGGATCGAAGCCCTCACCTTCGGCTCCGTCAAAATCCCCGCCGACGGCATCAGCTTCCTCAGCTTCGGCCGCCTCCGCCCCCTCCACACCAACGCCGTCATCTTCGCCTTCGTCGGCAACATGATCTTCGCCGGCATCTACTACTCCACCCAGCGCCTCTGCAAAACCCGCACCGCCTCCGACCTCCTCTCCGCCATCCACTTCTGGGGCTGGCAACTCATCATCGTCGCCGCCGCCATCACCCTCCCCCTCGGCTTCACCCGCGGCAAAGAATACGCCGAATTGATCTGGCCCATCAACCTCGCCGTCGCCCTCATCTGGGTCGTCTTCGGCGCCAATTTCTTCTGGACCCTCAAGCGCCGCCACGAACCCAACCTCTACGTCGCCCTCTGGTTCTACATCGCCACCATCATCACCGTGGCCATGCTCTACATCGTCAACCACCTCTCCATCCCCACCAGCTTCACCCATAGCTACCCCCTCTTCGGCGGGGTCCAAGACGCCCTCGTCCAGTGGTGGTACGGCCACAACGCCGTCGCCTTCTTCCTCACCACTCCCATCCTCGGGATCATGTACTACTTCCTGCCCAAAGCCGCCGGCCGCCCCGTCTACAGCTACCGCCTCTCTATCATCCACTTCTGGTCCCTCGTCTTCATCTACATCTGGGCCGGCCCCCACCACCTCCTCAATACTTCCCTCCCCCGCTGGCTCCAAATGCTCGGCATGCTCTTCTCCCTCATGCTCTGGGCCCCCAGCTGGGGCGGCATGCTCAACGGCCTCCTCACCCTTCGCGGCGCTTGGGATAAACTCCGCACTGACCCCGTCATCAAATTCTACGTCGCCGCCATCACCTTCTACGGCATGGCCACCTTCGAAGGCCCCCTCCTCTCCATCCGCGCCGTCAACGCCCTCTCCCACTACACCGACTGGACCATCGCCCACGTCCACGCCGGCACCCTAGGCTGGAACGGCTTCATGGCCGCCGGCATGTTCTACTGGCTCGTCCCCCGCCTCTGGAACACCAAACTCCACAGCGTCGCCCTCGCCAACATGCACTTCTGGATCGGCCTCACCGGCATCCTCCTCTACGTCGCCTCCCTCTGGGCCAGCGGCATCACCCAGGGCCTCATGCTCAATGCCCTCAACCCCGACGGCACCCTCCCCAAATACGAGTTCATCGAAACCCTTGAGCGCATCAAACCCCTCATGCTCGCCCGCACCTTCGGCGGCTCCCTCTACCTCCTCGGCTACCTCCTCATGATGTTCAATCTCTGGCGCACCATCCGCTCGGGAACCCCCTCCCCAGAAACCCGCCTCGTCACCGTCGACGCCGCCTCCCCCCATGACCGCATGTCCTGGCGCGAACTCTTCACCAACGAACCCGTCCTCTACTTCTCCCTCGGCCTCCTCCTCTGCCTCCTCTGGTTCTTCCTCCCCAACTACGCCAACCTCGGCGCCCTCGTCGGCGGCTTCATCGTCATCATCAAAGGCGTCACCGCCTTCCAATCCCACCCCCACCGCTGGGCCGTTTGGCACGACAAACTCCTCCAAAATTACCTCCCCTTCACCGTCCTCGCCTTCATCGCCGTCGCCCTCGGCGGCCTCATCCAAATCATCCCCACCACCCTCGCCAACCGCGCCGAATCCATCCACGGCCGCCTCCAATCCCTCTACACCCCCCTCGAGCTCGCCGGCCGCGACCTCTACGTCAGCGAAGGCTGCTACAACTGCCACTCCCAACAAATCCGCATGCTCGTCCCCGACGTCCTCCGCTACGGCCGCCCCGGCATCCCCGACGACTACAGCCACCTCGGCGAATCCCTCTACGACCACCCCTACCAATGGGGCTCCAAACGCACCGGCCCCGACCTCGCCCGCGAAGGCTCCAAGCGCGACGCCCTCTGGCACCTCCTCCACATGAAGGATCCCCGCTCCACCTCCCCGGGCTCCAACATGCCCGCCTACCCCTGGCTCTTCGACCGCTCCACCGACATCGACTCCCTCCCCGCACGCATCGCCGCCCAGCGCCGCATCGGCGTCCCCTGGCCCGCCCTCACCAGCGACGCCATCAAAGACCAAGCCCGCTCCCAAGCCATCGCCATCTCCCAAGTCCTCCACACCCAGGGCCGCTCCATCCCCCCAGACCGCGAAGTCGTCGCCCTCATCGCCTACCTCACCAAACTCGGCGCCTACCAAGAAGTCGGCCTCCCCTCCCCGCCCCCCCCCAGCCCGCTCCGCCAACCTAGCCTCCAACCCGACCTCCCAGATACCCACCGCCCCACCTTAGGCGCCAACCCCTAATCCCTCCCCCCATGCTGCGCCGCCTCCAACCCTCGGAGTTCCAGTCCCTCCTGGTGATCGCCTCCTTCGCCCTCACCCTCCTCGTCTTTGCCTTCTTCTTTGTCCGCGCCCTCCGCCTCAAAAAAGAACAAATCCACCACCTCAAAAACCTCCCCCTCCAAGACGAACCCTCGCCCCCTCCCAGCCATGACTGACCCTCCCCTCCCCTCCGGGGACCAACCCCTCCTCCGCCCCCACGTCTTCGACGGCATCCAAGAATACGACCAGCGCCTCCCCAACTGGTGGCTCATGACCTTCTACATCGCCATCGCCTGGTTCGTCCTCTACTGGACCCTCTACTACCAAGGCGGCTTCTTCACCAGCGACTCCGATCGCGTCACCGCCCAACTCCAAGCCATCCACCAAGCCAAAACCAAAGAACTCGAAAAACTCCTATCCACCCTCGACAACGATGTCCTCTGGGCCTGGAGCGAGGACCCCAACATCCGCCGCGAAGGCCAAGCCATCTACTCCCGCATCTGCGCCGCCTGCCACGCCCCCGACCTCAGCGCCAAGCTCGCCGGCGCCCCCCTCCCAGGCCTCCCCCTCAACGACGAGGACTGGAAGTACGGCTCCCAGCCCCTCGATATCTTCCACATGGTCAGCAAGGGCTCCCCCGACAAAACCGCCCCCGTCCAAATGCCCCCCTGGGAATCCGTCCTCTCCCCCGCCGAGATTGCCAAAGTCTCCGCCTTCGTCCTCAGCCACCACGTCCACCGCCCTCCCCCACCCGCCCAACCCTAATGCCAAACGAACTCTAACAACCCCTCCCCCCGTGGCCCCCGCCCCCCCCAATCGCCCCAACCTCCAGTCCGTCGCCACCATCAACCGCGACGGCTCCCGCTGCTTTCCCCACCCCTCCGACGTCTCCGGCCGCTTCACCCGCGCCCGCCGCCTCACCGGCACCCTCCTCATCGCCGTCTACGTCCTCCTCCCCTGGATCCCCCTCAACGGCCACCCCGCCGTGCTCCTCGACGTCACCGCCGGTCGCTTTCACCTCTTCGGCGCCACCCTCCTCGTCCAAGACCTCTGGCTCCTCTTCTTCCTCGTCAGCGGCATCGGCTTCTCCCTCTTCTACGTCTCCGCCCTCCTCGGCCGCATCTGGTGCGGCTGGGCCTGCCCCTACACCGTCTTTCTCGACCACGTCTTCCGACGCATCGAACGCACCATCGAAGGCGATGCCCCCGCCCGCCGCCGCCTCGACGCCGCCCCCTGGACCCCGCGGAAAATCGCCCTCCGCGCCCTCAAACACACCCTCTTCGCCCTCTGCGCCCTCGCCATCGCCCACGTCGGCCTCAGCTACTTCATCCCCCTCTCCCAACTCTACGCCTACCTCCACCACTCCCCCCTTCACCACGCCGCCATCTTCACCGGCGTCACTCTCTACGCCACCGCCCTCTACTTCTGCTTCGCCTGGTTCCGCGAGCAATTCTGCATCGTCCTCTGCCCCTACGGCCGCCTCCAATCCGCTCTCACCGACGACGATACCCTCGTCATCGGCTACGACCACCAACGCGGCGAACCCCGCGGCAAATCCACCCAACCCAACCTCGGCCACTGCATCGACTGCCAACGCTGCGTCCACGTCTGCCCCACCAGCATCGATATCCGCAACGGCCTCCAAATGGAATGCATCGGCTGCGCCGCCTGCATCGACGCCTGCGACTCCATCATGGACAAACTGCAGCGCCCCCGCGGCCTCATCCGCTACGACTCCCTCCGCGGCCTCAGCGGTCAACCCCGCCGCCTCATCCGACCCCGCATCGTCCTCTACACCGCCCTCCTCCTCCTCGGCGCCGCCGTCCTCTCCTGGGGCCTCACCCGTGTCCACAGCTTCGAAATGAGCCTGGTCCGCCTCCGCGGCCTCCCCTACCTCGCCGACCCCGGCCACATCCGCAACCAATTCACCCTCCGCCTCCTCTCCAAAAACGACCAACCCACTACCTTCCACGTCTCCACCGAGAACGCCCCCCCTTCCCTCACCCTCTCCGGCCTCGGCGAAACCCTCACCGTCCCCGGCGGCAGCCAACTCCAACAAACCCTCATGCTCAGCATCGACCGCGCCACCTACCGCGGCCCCTTCAAGTTCACCATCGCCGCCACCCCCGACGCCGGCGGCCCCACCCTCCGCCGCGAAGTCGCATTCCTCGGCCCCGATTCCTAACCCCTCAGCCCCATCCCTCCCCTCCTAACCACCACCCCCAAAGCCATGCGCCTCCTCCACCGCCGCCCCTGGCTCCCCGTCCTCCTCTTCTACCTCAGCTTCATCGCCCTCTGGATCTGGTTCGCCTGGTTCGCCATCCAGCACAGCCCCCAAGTCGTGGAATCCCCGCCCCCGCCCCATGGTTGACCCCGCCCACACCGCCGCCGGGGCCTTCCTCGCGGGCCTCGCCACCAGCCTCCACTGCGCCGCCATGTGCGGACCCATCTCCTGCAGCCTGCTGTCGCTCCAGCGCCCCAACCAAGACCCCCAAACCGCCGCCGCTCTCTACCACACCGGCCGCCTCCTCTCCTACGCCGCCCTCGGCGCCCTCGCCGGCGCCCTCGGCCAATGGCCTCTCGCCTCCCTCACCCACTCTCCAGCCATGGTCCTCCCCTGGCTGCTCACCGCCGCCCTCCTCGCCATCGCCGCCAATTTCCACCCCCATATCCCCCGCCCCGCCTTCCTCAAAAAGTGGTCCTTCCGCACCCGCCTCACCCGCACCCGCCTCGCCCGCCCCCGCCTCCCCCTCCTTCCCAGCGCCCTCGCCCTCGGCCTCGCCACCCCCCTCCTCCCCTGCGGCCCCCTCTACCTCATGCTGGCCATCGCCCTCGCCAGCGGCTCCGCCCCCCGCGGGGTCGAGTTCATGCTCGCCTTCGCCCTCGGTACCATCCCCCTCCTCTGGTTCGCCCAACACCAATTCCGCCTCTGGAACCACCGCCTCTCCCCCCGCGCCCTCGCCCGCCTCCGCCGCACCCTGGCCCTCCTCGGCGCCCTCCTCCTCATCGCCCGCCTCTGGCCCCTCCCTCCCGCCCCCAACCCCCAGGCCGCCCCCGCCCCTAACTGCCCCCTCTGCCATGGCCCTTAAACTGTCCCCCCAGTCCCCCGCCCCAACCGCCTGCACCCACTGCCAAACCCTCTTCACCCCCACCCACCCAGGCGACCCCTTCTGCTGCGGCGGCTGCGCCTCCGTCCACCACCTCATCCACCACTCCGGCCTCGACACCTTCTACTCCCTCAAAGGACACCAGCCCTCCCCTCCCATCAACCACACCGCCTTCCACCAGCGCGACCTCTCCTGGCTCCTCCCTCGCATCGCCCAAGCCGAAGCCCGCGCCCACTCCGGCCCCGCCTCCCTCGACTGCGCCGTCCAAGGCCTCTCCTGCGTCGCCTGCGTCTGGCTCCTCGAACGCCTCTTCCTCCGCCAACCCGGTGCCCTCCGCGCCAGCGCCACCGTCCACCCCGGCCGCATCCACCTCGAATGGACCCCAGGCCTCGCCCAACCCGCCGCCTTCGCCGATTCCGCCCGCCAATTTGGCTACCTCCTCGGCCCAGCCGATGCCCCCGACCCCCTCGCCCAAACCCCCAGCAGCCGCCTCGGCCTCTGCGCCGCCTTCGCCATGAACGCCATGGCCTTTAGCCTCCCCAGATACCTCGGCATGGAGGACACTTTCGCCCTCGCCCCCGCCTTCCTCCTCGCCGCCGCCGCCGCCGCCACCCTCGCCGTCCTCACCGGCGGTTCCTACTTCATCCACAAAGCTTGGCTCAGCCTCCGCCTCGGCGTCCTCCACCTCGACCTCCCCATCGCCCTCGGCATCCTCGCCGCCTACCTCGGCTCTCTTGTCGGCTGGCTCCTCCAAATCCCCTCCCTCATCTACTTCGACTTCGTCGCCATCTTCACCTTCCTCATGCTCGCCGGTCGGCGCCTCCAACTCTCCGCCATCCACCGCAACCGCGGCCGCCTCCTCGGCCACTCTTCCCACTCCCCTGCCATCCAATCCCCAGACGGCCATCCCCTCGACCTCGCCGCCCTCGCCAAGGGCTCCCCCTACCTCCTCCCCCCAGGCCAAATCGTCCCCGTCGCCAGCCGCGTCGCCGCCGCCCCAGCCACCATCAGCCTCGAATCCATCAGCGGCGAAGCCGACCCCCTCACCGTCCCCACCGGCGGCCTCGTCCCCTCCGGAAGCCTCCACATCGGCCGCCGTCCCCTCGAACTCGAAGCCCTCGAGTCCTGGGACCATTCCCTCTACCAGCGCCTCCGCAACTCCCGCGAATCCGAAGCCCGCCACCCTTGGCTCGACCGCGTCCTCCGCCTCTATCTAGCCGCCGTCCTCCTCCTCGCCCTCCTCGGAGGCCTCGCCTGGTGGCTCGCCACCGGCAACCCCGCCCGCGGCCTCCAAGTTCTCATCTCCCTCCTCGTCGTCTCCTGCCCCTGTGCCCTCGGCGTCGCCCTCCCCCTCGCCGACGACCTCGCCGCCGCCGCCATGGAGCGCGTCGGCGTCTTCATCCGCCGCCCCCTCTTCTGGCCCCGCCTCGCCCAAATCCGCCACCTCATCTTCGACAAAACCGGCACCCTCACCCTCGATTCCCCACAACTCACCAACCCCGAGTCCCTCCTCGCCCTCTCCCCGGACGAAACCTCCGCCCTTCACCTCCTCGTCCGCCACAGCCTCCACCCCCTCAGCCGCAGCCTCACCGAAGCCCTCGCCCGCCTCCCCCTCCCCCCCGTCCCCTCCCACTCCCCAGAAATCCAAGAAATCCCCGGCCGCGGCGTCTCCTTCACCGCCCCCCCCAACACCCTCTGGTCCCTCGGCCACCCCTCCTGGAACGGCCCAGACTCCTCCCCATCCTCCCCATCCTCCCCTCCCCCCAACGTCACCCTCTTCCGCCGCAACGCCACCACCCTCGCCGCCTTCCACTTCGCCGACGCCATCCGCCCAGATACCCGCTCCCAACTCGACCAACTCCGCCGCCAAGGCTACTCCCTCCACATCCTCAGCGGCGACCGCAGCCCCAAAGTCGCCGCCCTCGCCCAGGCCGCCGGCATCCCCCTCCACTGCGCCCACGGCAACCTCAGCCCCGCCGACAAGGCCGCCGCCGTCCGCGCCCTCGACCACCACAATACCCTCTACCTCGGCGACGGCGCCAACGACAGCCTCGCCTTCGACCAAGCCTTCCTCACCGGCACCCCCGCCATCGATAAAGGCCTCCTCGAAAACCGCGCCGATTTCTACTTCCTCGGCCGCAGCCTCAGCTTCGTCGGACTCCTCTTCGACACCGCCCGCCGCCGCCGCCGCGCCGTCCGCCACACCGCCGCCTTCGCCCTCTTCTACAATGCCAGCGCCGCCGCCATCTGCCTCTCCGGCGCCATGAACCCCCTCCTCGCCGCCATTCTCATGCCCCTCAGCTCCCTCGCCACCCTCGGCCTCGTCGCCCTCCATTTCCCCCCCCGCCCCGCGGGGCCGCGCCCCTGAAACTGGCCCCCGGAAAAAGCCTTACGGGCGCTAAGCCATTGGATAGACTTTCAATAATAACTAATTTTATTGTTCAGCTGGCAAGGCGGGTCCATCACTTCCCAGCAGCCATTTCCTGGCACCGCACTCAACCCAACCCGAAGCAATGTCCCTTCCCTCCAAACCCACCCTCCAGGCCCTCCTCCTCAGCCTCGCCGCCGTCGGCACCGCCGCCGCCGGCACCACCCCTGCTCCCCAGCCTGCCCCAACTCCCCCCGCCCCAACTCTCAGCTACGACTACCTGGAAGCCGGCTACAGCCACCTCTGGCTCGACGACACCCCCCTCAACCTCTTCGACAACCACGACGGCTACCACCTCGGCCTCAACAAGTCCATCACCCCCAATTTGTTCGTCCTCGCCGACTTCACCCAAGTCTTCTCCAGCGAATCCCGCTCCCTCAACGCCTTCGGCGAAACATTCGATGCCAGCGGCGACCTCAATAGCCTCGATGCCGTCCTCGGCCTCGGCTTCCACACCCCCGTCACCAGCAGCGTCGACTGGGTCCTCCAACTCGGCGCCACCTACGCCCACCTCGACCTCGACGTCTCCGCCCGCGACCACCGCGGCCACTCCTGGAGCATCGACGAAGCCGCCACCATCGACGGCTTCGGACTCCAAGCCGCCACCGGCTTCCGCCTCGCCCTCACCCAGTGGCTGGAACTCGACCTCTTCTACCAATACGCCTGGTCCGACGTCGACGCCGAGGTCCTCGGCACCACCCTTTCTTCCGCCGACGCCGACCTCCACGCCGGCAAAGCCGCCCTCATCTTCCGCAACCTCGGCGTCCCCAACCTCGACCTCGTGGTCTCCGGCCTGCTCGCGGAAAGCGTGCAAAGCCTCAACGCCGGCCTGCGCTACAATTTCTGATTCCCTGACCTGGTTCCCCAGGGAATCAGAACCCCCCGGGGCGTGGAGGAAACTCCACGCCCTTTTGGCGTGGGCCCACGCCGGGCTTGTCTTGCCGCGGCACCCCCATTTGCCGGATAAAGCCACCTCCCTCCCCCTGTATTCGTAGTCCGGCAACCACGCCGATCCATCCAACCCGATACTCCATGCGACCCTCCACTTCCCTCTGCTGCCTTGCCGCCCTCGTGGCCTTCGCCCTCCCCTCGGCGCAAGCCGCTGACCCCAACCCCATCTGGAGCAACCCGGAATCCGCCCGCAGCGAAAACCCCGATTTTGCCCTCCAAGGCGAATACGGCAGCGCTGCCCCCGGCGCCCCCACCGGAGTCCAAGTCGTCGCCCTGGGCGGCGGCAAATTCGAAGCCCACCTGCTCGACGGCGGCCTTCCCGGCCTCGGCTGGACCCGCGACAAAAAGCACACCCTCCTCAGCGGCACCGGCAACGCCGGCACCGCCTCCTTCACCTCCGCCGACGGAAAAATCGCCGCCACCCTCGCCAACGGCAAATTCAGCCTCACCGGCGCCCCCGCGCTCCCCCGCATTGAGCGCGCCAGCCCCACCCTCGGCGCCCCCGCCCCCGCTGGCGCCGTCGTCCTCTTCGACGGCACCACCGCGGAAAACTGGGACAACGGCAAAGTCGAAAACGGCCTCCTCGCCGCCTCCAACGCCACCAGCAAGCCGCGCTTCCGCAACTACAGCGCCCACTTCGAGTTCCGCACCCCCTACAAACCCTTCGCCCGCGGCCAAGACCGCGGCAACAGCGGCATCTACCACGGCGGCCGCTGGGAAACCCAGGTCCTCGACTCCTTCGGTCTCAAAGGCGAACAAAACGAGTGCGGCGGCATCTACTCCATCGCCGAACCCCGCCTCAATATGTGCCTCCCCCCCCTCACTTGGCAAACCTACGACGTCGATTTCACCAACGCCACCTTCGACGCCCAGGGCAAACAAACCGCCTGGCCCAAAATTTCGGTGAATCTCAACGGCGTCCTCATCCACGACAAACTCGAGCTCAATAAGGAAAACACCACCGCCGCCCCCCTGGGAGGCCCCCTGAAGGACGAAGACCGCCCCCTCTTCATCCAAAACCACGGCAACCCCGTCCTCTTCCGCAATATCTGGGTCCTCCCCCGCAAGTAAGTTCCGCCAAAGGCCCCCCCAGCTCGGCCCCGCCACCTCGCCCCAAGCCGGGGCGGCGCGCGCCGGGCTGAGGGCTCCCCCTTCGCCACGACAACCCGCCGCGCCAGGATCGGAAATCATGAGAGGCGTCAAAAAACAACACCTGCCAAGCAAAACCTGCCCCGCCTGCCTCCGGCCCTTCACCTGGCGCAAGAAGTGGGAGCGCGATTGGGAGGCGGTGCAGTTTTGCAGCGATCGCTGTCGACGCCACCACCCCGCCGCGGTCGCCCCCCCGGCCTTGGGCGCAGCCGTCAAAGCCCATCCAGTAACAGGCAGAGGCCGCGACTGCTCCAGGCCAAGGTCCGCCCCCAATTAGTCGCCACCAAGCGCCGCTGGCTGACGGCATCGTATCCCTGCTCCAGTTGGTGGTGCAGCGGGATCTGCACCAGCCCGGTGGAGAGCCAATTGAACGCCAGCGGCCCCAAGCTGACTAGCAGCCAAGCCCCGCCGCCCCCCTCCCAGACAAGCCACCCCGCGGTCCCCAACTCCACCAGCATGAGCGGTGCCACGATCCAGGTAATCTGCCGCGTGTGCCTCCGGTGATAGGCCGCAAAGGCTTCCCGGCCGACCTGCGCGAATAGCGGATAGTGAACCACCTGAATGGTCCAGATCAACCCCACCAGGGCCCAGGTAGCCGCCAGGTGAACCGCGCCCAGAAGACTCATCGCCCCGCCTCAGTTTGAGCTAGGGCCACATAGTCGGGCCGCTCCGCCGCGCTGCGGTGGACGAAGCGGCGCACCACCCGGCCATCCTTTATCAAAAACACCCCTGGAAGCTGCCGCCCGTCCCCTTCCCATAAACCTGGGCGATACCCCGCCAGAAAGGCCTTCATGCCGCGCCGCCACACTTCCCCGCCTAGCAGTTGCCCTAGCTTCCCTCGCCGCAGACCCAGCCCACGGTACAGGCGGCGCTCCGGATCCGATACCGCCGGCACGTCGCCCAATCCATAGCTGGCTAGCAGGGCCGCAAAGGATGCCGCGTCCCCCAGGTGGACCAGGGCAAGCTTGGTTCCACCCCGTTCCATCTCCTCTCGGCAAGCCGCCAGATCCCCCAGCGCTTCGCGGCAAAACGAACAGCCCGCGTGGCGCAAAAACACCACCAGCAAGGGTCCCTGCTGCGAAAGCGCCGCCAGACTTTCTCCGCGGGTCGTCATCGCCTCCGCCAACAGCGCGCCTTCCTCGGGCCGCCCCGCCGCCCCGCCATCTTCCCCGTGCTGCACCCATGCATGCCGCAAGATCAGCCCAAACGGCACCCACCAAATCACATCGTTGGTGACGCAATTTAAGGCAAACCCCCACGGAAGCTGCCCCGTCCAGAGCGCCTGCACCATCCCCAGCGGGCCAAAAACCTTGCCCAGAAAACCCACTAGCACGATGGGCCAATGCCGCACCGGATCAAAGGCGGCGATGGCGTAGCCGAGACCGTAAACCCCTACAATCATGCCAATGCACTGCCAGAACTGCGGGTAATTCGGCTGCGGCATGCCCAGCCAATCAAAAATCGCCCCCGGAAACAGCACCGCCCAGGCCCCCCACAAGACATTGTAGATTCCCGCGCCCCATAAAACATGCCGCATCCAGCGGGGAGTCGAAGTTGCCGTGTGCATGGTATTTATTTTCAAATGGTTTCCCCGTACCCTACGCGCCCCGAGCCGCCACTCCAAGCGCTTCCGCAGCCGCCCACCCCGAAAGCGCCGCCCCTTCCACCCGCGACCCCGCGAAGGCGTCGCCCGCTAAAATTAAGCAGGGATCCCGGCGCACCACCGCGCAGGCCTCCAAGCCCGCCTCCATCGGCTTGCTGAAGCGCCATCCATGCACCTGGAAATTCTTGACCCCGGCCCCCAGCCGCGGCCGCACCGCATCCAGCAATCGCTGGCCGCT
Source organism: Verrucomicrobiales bacterium (assembly GCA_947460575.1). Lineage (GTDB taxonomy): Bacteria > Verrucomicrobiota > Verrucomicrobiia > Verrucomicrobiales > V1-33 > CAIZWU01. The sequence continues at coordinate 27,040 of CANHIJ010000043.1, forward strand.
GAGGCTGCGGTCTTGATCCCAGTGCGCCGAGCTGAACTCCGGGGTCGCGTGCAGGGTGATGGCCGGCTCGGCCGAAATGCCCTTCACCTGGTTGTCCGCCATCCAGGCCACCGGCCCACCCTCCACCGCAAAAGCGCCCGGCATCGGCCAGCCCGAAGGTCCGTCCAGCACCGCCAGCACCGCTAGGCAGCACTCGTACTCTACCGCAGCAAGTCGCCGCTCCATTTCCGGCAAAAGTCCCACTTCCCCCCGCGCCAAGAGCTCCAGCGCTTGGGGAACCGGAGCCGTCAATACCACCGCCCCGGCCAGCCAGTGCGCCCCGTCCTCCATGGCCACCTGCCAAGCGCCGCCGCTCTGCCGCAATGCCCTAACTTGCTTTTCTGAAACCACCTCTAAGCCCAACGCCATGTGCCTAGCCAAAGCCGTCATGCCCCCGCACCCGCACCACCGGAGGTGCCCGTCCCGCTGGCCCGAAAATCCCCGACACCATTCCCGCGCCGCCCCGGCGACCCGCGCCTTTTCCAGTACCTCCGCAAAACGGGCGCTGCGCGCCGTCACAAACTGCGCCCCGTGGTCAAAAGTGGCTCCCCCCACCCGCCGAGTCGCCAGGCGCCCCCCCACGCCGCGCCCCTTGTCCACCACCACCACGGTTCGCCCCGCCTCCTGCAAAGCGCCCGCAGCTGCTAGCCCCGCCATGCCCGCCCCGATCACTAGCACATCAACAGTTCGTTCGGTTGGCGTCTCCATGTCCCTCAAATCTTGGTTTGCCCTCATCGCTCCCTCCCCACGGATCCCCGCAGTCGCTCCTCCAGCAACCGCCGATGCTTCGTCACTCTTCCCGCCACCCGCTTCCGCCACATCCGAAAACTCGAAGGCTTCAGCGCGCGGCGCATGATCTCAATAACGCCCCGCTCGGTCTGCCCAGTCCGCTCTTCGATTTCCTCAAAGCTGGTCCGATCTTCCCACGCATAGCGGATAATGCGCGACATCTCTTCCGGAGAAAGGCAACTTTTCATAGCGGATGGGGCTGGCTCAAATGGCGGCTCATCTTTTGCCAAAACGGGAAAAAACCCGCCCCCGCAAACGAAAAAGCCACCGCGTCGGACGCCCTCCGCACCAGCCTCAAGCGCACCCCCTGCCGACGCAAAACCGCCTCCAGCCGGGGCCGCAGGTCGCCCAGCGGCCCCACCATGGGCGCAAATCCAACCACCTCCGCCAACTTCTCCCGCGCTGCCCAATCGCCCATTTCCGCCACCAGGTCGTCGCCCGCCAGCGCCGCTGCGCCGCACCCAAAATGGGCCGCCGCCCGCTCTAAACCATCGCCCACGGCGGCCCGCTGCACCGCCCGCCGCCGCTCGCTCAGGCGGTATATTTTCTGATCCACCCCGTCGCTGAGGCCCGCGGCCACCGCGACCACCGAAAGCGCCGCCAGCGGCCCCACTTCGCCTAGCAGGTCATCCGAATGCAGCCAAAGCCCAACCCGCCCGCCGCCGTCAGCCAGCTCCGCGGGATACTCCGCAACAGCGGTGCGGCCCACCTCCGCCGACTCCTCTACCGGAGCCGCCGCCATCGCCCCATCGGCGAGGCGAAGGCGGCCCTCCTCCCGGCCCGCGAGATAGCCCGCCCCATATTTTTCCACGTTCGAAAGCCGTACCAAGTAAGTCTTGCCCGGCGTTTGCAAGCCCGCCACCCAGCGCCAGGAGAGGGTGTTGCTCGCCGAATCCGCGTCTAACAAATACCGAAAGAAAAAATCCGCCCCCAGTTCCCACGGCAGCCGCTCCGCGTGAATCCAAAAACTCGCCCACCACATCCGCGCATGGTTGTGGAGGTACCCCGTTTCCACCAACTCGCGCGCGATGGCGTCCATGCAGGCCACCCCGCTTTGGCCCGCCGCCACCGCCTCCGCCCGGGCCGCCCGCTCCGGCGAAAGCGTCTCCCGCAGCGCGCCCACCCGTTCCCGCCACCCCGTCCACACCCCAGGCCGCTGCTCTAGCCACCCTTTCCAATAGCGCCGCCAGCACACTTCCTGAAGCCACTTCTCCGCGTTCCCCAGCGTGTAGCGCGCCAGGGTTTGCGCCACCACCTCGTCTTCCAAAATCAACCGAAACCGCAGCGCCGCGCTCAGGCCGGAGACGTTGGGGTGCCCGTCCCGGACGTAGCTCCGCTCCCCCTGATAGGTCGCCACCTTCGGCAAAAAATCTGCCAGCGACTTCAAGGCTCCCGCGCGGGTCATCGGCTCCATGGCACTCATGCAGCCATGGCTCATTTGGTCCGCCTGCTCACATAGCCGTCGAAGCGATTGGAAAGAATAAAAAACGTCGGCGCCCACAAGCCCACAAAAATCCCAAACCGCTCCCCGTGCGCCTGCGCCTCCCCCGTGCGCCCCCCCGTCAGGTACCAAATCGCGATCGACCCCACGATCGAGGCAAATCCAAAAAAGAAACAGACCTTGCTGAGGGATTTATACTGAGATGATTGCATAGTGTAAAAAAGGAGGTGCGCCTACTAGCCACGCACTACCCCAGCCAACGCCTTGGCCCAGCTTTCGGACGCAGCCCCCGCGCCATCCTCGGCCCACCGATCCCCCCACGGCCCGCAAAATACCTTGCCCCCGCCCCGGGACACCCCCTAAATGCCCCTCTACGCTTTCCCCCAGCTCCCCATGCCTGCCCTTCGCCCCCTCTGCGCCCTCCTCCTCGCGGCCGCCTCCTCCCTCACCGCGCTGGCCGCGCCCCCAGAAACCCTCGCCCTCCGCGAGCCCCTCGACTGGCAAGTGACCCAGCGGCGCAGCCCTACCCAAGGAACCCTTCGCCTCGCCGGACTGCGGCCCGCCGACTCCTCCCTCGAATGGCGCCTTTCCGGCCAACCCCTCCAGGGATCCCTGCCCGACGCCTGGCAGGCCTTGCCCACCGCCCCCGGGCCGCCCGAATTCAGCGCCGCCCTCGACCTCCCCGCAGGCGGTTGGTACCGCCTCGAATTGCGCGCCCTTCGCCAGGGCCAAGCCATCGCCTCCGCCTCCGTCGCGCACCTCGGCATCGGAGAAGTCTTCCTCGTCGCCGGTCAATCCAACTCCGCCAACCA
>CANHIJ010000044.1 GCA_947460575.1 Verrucomicrobiales bacterium
CCCTTTTTTACTAAAGCCAGATTCGTCCACGATGAGATGGCTGAGCGGGGTGCCTCCGAGGACGGCATCGGCCCGGGCACTGATCCAGTCAAGCACGCGCGAGGCTTCCCAGGGGGCGTCACAGATAAAGGGCTGCACTTTTTGGTGATCGGCACCGGGCACGGTTTCCGCAATATCCTCAAAATTGCGATCTCCCGGCCTGGCTTCTAGCAAGCCGCGCACATGGATGCCTGCTTGCTCCGCGGCGATGGATGTCGCGTGAGGGGCGCCGGAGTTGGTGACCTCGCCAGGTGCCAGCGGGTCGATCCGGGGAGTGCGACGTTGGGTGAGCTTTCGTCCGGAGGCGGCGAAGTCGAAGAGATGGGCCACTGAACCAATCACGTCCACGAGATGTCGGCCCAACCGAAAGGCGGGAGCAGAGTCATTTTTTATTAGGGCCGCCGGTTTCCCGCCTCATGGCGAAAATCCGATCGAAGCCACTTCACAGGTCGCACAAGCCGCCGAAAAAGCATGTTTTATTTGAACACAGTAGAATGAAGCACGCGAGCTTAAGTGGGAGGCTTGCGCATAGAGCGAAATCGGGAGAAAATCGCGGGGCCGAGGAGCCCCGTGGCCATTTGGAGCCACAAATCGCTTTGAAAGGGCGCGCGCCATAGGCATCCCGCGATCTGGCGTAGCCCGCGGCAAGTGGCCCCGGTCAGAAAGTAGTAGGAAGCCCGCACGGCCAGCAATTTCCGATATTGCCTCGGCGCGTATCTTTGCAGCGACGACCCGTGGTTGGACAGCAAGACATCCATTTCAGCTCCGAGGTCGCGGCCCGCTTGGGCTGCCATTTCTGGCTTTCGCCGCTGCCAACTGATGCGGTTGGTGGCATCCGAGTGGACCAGAGATAACGTTTCCGATGAAGCGAAGATTTTGAAGTCACGGTGGAAATCCATGTAATAAAGAATGATCCCGGACACCTTCCATTCCCTCCATCGCACGCGGTCGAAGGTCGATCTTCTCGTGCAACGCAGGCAGTCGAAAAATATCCTGTCGTCAAGCCAGCGGATGTAGCCCTCATAGTCCCAGAGTTCGTTCTTGAACGCCGGGTGGGGGGAGAGTCCCCCATCATCCCGCTTCATCATGAACGCCAGACCATCCACCTGATCGCCCCATTCCTGCACGAGTTGAAGCATGCGCGTGAGCGCCTCGGGAAGCAATTCGTCGTCGCTGTCCAACATCACCACCCAGTCGCCCTGGGCCGCCGCCACAGCCGTGTTTCGCGCCGCGCTATGCCCTCGGTTCGTTTCATGTCGAATCAGGCGAATGCGCGAATCCGTCATCGATTCTACTGCGGCCGATGTGCCGTCGGTGGAACCGTCGTCCACGACAAGGATTTCAAAGTCAGCTTCGGTTTGAGCGAGGCAGCTGCGCAGCGCCCTAAAAATCAATTTCTCGCGATTGTATGCTGGAATGCAGATGCTGAAGTTCATAGCCAAGGCAATGGATCAAGCTGACCAGCAGGTATGCCCGCAGAACAGGGGCAGAAGTCGGAGACTTACGGGGCGAAACAACCGGAAGCTCAAGCCATCCGATAGCAATGGACAAAGGATGCCTTGGGAGAAAGTTCGCCGCAAGTCCGCCCATGAGAAAGGCGACGCGCCCGATGGCCGCGGCCCGCGTGACACCATACGCGTTTTTGTCGTGTTGAGGCGCATGCCACGGGACAGAAGGGCTTTTTGGAGTTCCTCCCGGTGGCTGGCGAGTTCCCTCTTGCTGCGACCGAAGAGCCGGAAATCATCTTGCAGCCGGATGAAGGGAACGCCCGCCGCTTTTAATTGAGCATCGACTTTTTTCAGATAGATTTTCAACAGTAGGTGGGAACTGCCTGTGAGCGGAAGCCCTTGGCAGTCGGCTTGCGCCCAATGTTGGTGGATGGCTTGAAAACCCCGCAGCACGTCGCAATTCCCACCGAGCTCGCTGAGGAGATCGTCGAGCACCTCGGTGTCCACGCTCGCGAAGCAATCCGAAATGTCGGCATGCAGCACATGGGTGAAATCCTGCTGCAGGCGGCGGCTCGTTTCCGCATTGAGTCGCCTCCAATACGCCAGCATCACCGAAAAATCGCCGCACAAGTTTTGGCGCATCTCGCTTCGCAGAGGCGGGCAATAGTCGAAAACATCCTGATCTTCTGGCAGGCAGCCGGGGACCTGCTCGTGAAAGGCTGCCACGCAAGATGCATGATAGATCAGATCCTGCGAGCTGCCTGGGATGAAATAGTTTTTCCGAAATTTTCGGATTAGGAGGGGGCGCGAAAACGCCGTCGAGCCAAACTGCGACGGGTGTTGGATTCGCCATTCCAGATCGCTGCGATAGAGGTCAGCAAGATAGGGTGCCGCGGAATAAAGCCGCACATGGATCGGGTGCCGGAGCACCTTGGCGACCTGGGCGGGATTCCAAGCCGCAGAAGTCGGCGCGCTCGAATCCACGGATTTTGGCGGCTGATATGTTACCATGAGGTCGCGGCTTTTTCAGCAGTCAAAAGATTCATGTCTGTATGGCCGGGTGTGAGGAATTAGTTTTTCTTGTAGGAGCGCTCAGACTTGATTTGAAACCCACGCCACGCGCTGGAAGCGCGGCGCAACCAGCGTCAGGTTGGTCGTCCTCAAGCAAACGCTCAACCGTAAGCGGTGCGCAAGGCAGCGTTGTCTTTGAGTTGACCGCGGATGGTTAGTTAGGCGGCCTGACGTGTGGCGGTGCGGGCGGCTTTGGCGCAGGCGGCGGGGGTGAGTTCGGGGATCCGGCTGACCGCCAGGGTTGGCAGACTGGTGAGGACAATTTGCAGCCAGGCGAAGGGATCCAGCCCGTGGCTGCGGCAGGATTCGATGAGGGTGTAAAGAATGGCGGCGCGTTCCCCGGCCTCGGCTTCGCCGACACCGCTCAGCGGTGACCCGCACCCGGCCCATCACATCTTGTTTCAATATCAAACTGCTCTCGTGCATAGATGTGAGAGCATTCCCAAGTTCTCACACTTCTGTCATTCCTTTCAAACGGTGCCAGCCGTGACGCTTACGGTGGTTGAGCGGAGCGACACCACCGGATTCCCGTTTTCGCATCATCCGCACCCCGGCAGGGGTGCCAGCGCTCCGTCCCCCCAAAATAGCCAACGCGCGAGGAGAAAGCCTAACGTGCCAGCACCTCGCGCTCGCGGATGAAGCTAGTCAACTCCCGCTTTTAGTTTAAACATACCCCACCAAGCCGGTCCACGCTACACCGCCGAGACCGAACTGAGGGGCCTTGGGCCACTGTCTAGCGGCTTCCAAACCATCGAACACTTGGAATGCTTGTTGGAGGAGCCGGGGCCCCAAAAAAGCCGCCCTCCCGCGGGGGGAAAGGCGGCTTCGCTAAAGGACCTCGCGGGGAGTCTTAGGTTGCCTTGCTCAGGCCATCCTCAAGCCTTTTTGGGCTCGGCGGGAGCGGCAGGCGGCGCTTCCTTGGCGGGCTTGGCGGGTTTCTCGGCTTTGCCGGGCCGCTCGGCCTTGGCGGTGAATTCCTCTAGGGTCACCTTGCCGTCGCTGTCTTTGTCGCGCTTCTTGAAGGCTTCGTCGGCCTTGTCGGCGTTCTTTTTCCAGCGCGGGCTGGCCTTGAATTCCTCGAGGGTCACGCTGCCGTCGGCGTTGCTGTCCATCTTCTTAAAAGCCGCCGCGGGATCCATCTTGGGCTTCTCGGGCTTGGCGTCTTGGGCTTGCACGGCGACCGCGAAAAAGGGCACCGCCAAAAGGCTTAGGAGGATTGATTTCATCAGGTGGATTCTATTAGATGGTTTTAGTCAGCCGCGGCCTCCCGGATTGGAGTCCGCTTCTAGACTATCGCCCAGGACAAGCCCTCGCGCCACACTTCCTCACCCGCATTTGCGGACCGCCCCCCAAGTTCAGGGTCGGGGGGTCACCACGACGTCGTCGAAGGCGATAGGCAATTCCGCGTAGGGGGCGGCCCAAAGCGAGGCCTTTCCGGTGCCTGGGGGCGCTGCCTCCTCGTGCTTCAGCTGGGCCACTTCCGGCCGGGGTTGCCCCTCTTCCCAGGCCCGCGCCTCCAGCACTGAGCCCCCGCTCGCGCTGGCGACCACTTTGAATTCTACCACGGTCCAACTGCCCGATTTCCACAGGTAGGGCACCTGGGCCACCACCTCTTCGTTGCGCACCAAGTGCAGTTCCTTGCGCGACGGCACCACCAAACAGCGGAACCCCCCCACTCCGTGCAGGCCCACTCCAAACCGCGGGAAGCTGCGCCGCTTCCCCGTCGCCCGAATCCGCGCCCGCACTTCCGCGCCGCCCTTCAGCGAGACCCCCACCAAAACGCCGCCGTCCACCAGCGGCGCCGGGCTCATTTCCAACACATGGTTGTCCCCGTCCGCCGCGATGGCAAACTTCGACTCGGCATCGGTCAGCACCAAGCTCTCCGGCAGCGGCCCCAGCGCCGCCGCCTCAAAGTCAAAGGTCGACGGGCCCCCGTCCTGCGCGAGGCCGCGGGCGGCCAGGCCGCCCAGTAGAAGCATGGAGAAAAGCAGCGTATTATTCATGGCGGAGGGAATCGGTCAGGCGGCGGCTCAGGGCGAGGCGGGCCGCCAGGTAGCAGAAGGTAAGCCCGCCCCCGGTCAGACCTATCAGCAGAATCCCCAGCGCGCCCAGCGGGATTCCCCCAGCCCCGGCCAGCTGCACATTCGGCCAGACCGCGATCAGGGCGGTGCCGCTGCCCAGCGCGATGGCCGCCAAAAACAGTGCCCAGTGCTCGCCCAACACCATATTTTGCAGCTGGCGCCGCCGGAAGCCGACCGCCTGGAGCAGGGCAAACTCGGCCCGCCGCTCTAGCACGTGGCGCGCCACCAGCACGCCCAAGCCCAAGGTGGAAAGCACCAAGGCCAGGCCGCCCAGGGTGGAAAAGATCGTCAGGTAGGTATTTTGCACCGCCTGGTACTGCGCCAATTTCTCGGCCGTCGGCTGCAGGGCCAAACCCCGGCTGGCGAGCTGCCGGACCGCCCCCGCCTGCCACCGCGCCGCCTGCTCCGGCAGGGCGTCTACCAAGAAATACTTATACCCCCCCGTGTCCGGATAGAGCTTCACAAAGGCCGCATCCCCGATGATGACATTCCCCTGCAGCACCGTCCCCGCGAGCAGCGCCACCAAGCGCAGCCGCACCGGATTCCCCTGCCCGTCGGGCACCACCACCTCATCGCCCACCTGCTTGCCCAGGGCAAACATGGCCGAATACTGGTCCATGATGGCGGGCAGGCTCCCGTCAGTCGGCTTCTGATTCAACAAAGTCCACGGCGAGGCCCCCTTGGCCAAGGCTACCCCCGAGGCCACCGCCGCCACTGGGAAAGCGTCGCGCTCCGCTAGCAAGCGAGCTTCCACCCCCAGGACCCGCGGCGTCTGCGCCCGATTCAAATTCAAACAGGAGGCCTCTTCCCCCTCCCGGGCCCGGAAAGGCACCACGCGCACCGCCCGGGTTTCCTCTTCCTCTAGCCCCCAGACGGCCTGGCCGGACGCGGTGTTGAGATCCTCATAAACCGGCAAACTGCTGCTGCCTACCAGCGCAAACCCCCCCGTCCCAGACTGGCGCTCGGAGGGCACCAAGGTGGCGTCTTGGCGAAACGCATTCAGCGCCACGACCATGAAAACCCCCGAAGCCAGCAGGGCCGCCATGGCCATGCTCCGGCCGCGCTGCCGCACCGCATTGCGCCGCCCCAGCTCCCAAACGCCCGGCGCGCTCCCCTCCCGCGTCGCCGCCCCCGCCCGCTGCAAATACCATCCCAACACCCGCAGACCCTCCGCCAACAATAGCGCCGCTCCCCCAAAAAAAAGCATCGGCTGAAGGTGCTGCGCCGCCCGCGGAGCCCCCCACAACAGCGCCAAACCGCCCACCGCCAGCACTCCCAGCGGCAGCAGGCGCCAGCGCCGCCCCACCCCAGGCATTCCCACCTCCAGCGCCTCGGCCAAACTACCCCCCGCCAAAAGCCCCACCGGCCGCGCCCGCCCGAGCCGCCGCGCCGCCCACCACACCGCTCCCACGCTCAGGCCCACCGTGGCCAGCCACGCCCCCACTAGCGTCATCGGCCGCACCGACAACACAAATGTCAAGCCCAGCGCCGCGTCCGCCCAATCGCGCTCCAGCTTCCCCAGGGTCCACTGCGTATAAAACAACCCCAGCCCCGTCCCCAGCGCCGCCGACGGCACCGCCACCCACAGCGCCTCCATCACAAATAGCCCCCGCACCTGCCCCGGCGTCCACCCAGCCGCCCGCAGCAGCCCAATCTGCCCCGCCCGCTGCCCGGTCCCAAACCTAAAAAGCAACACCGCTAACAATAGCGCGGTCCCAATCAAAAAGGCGCTCATGCTCACAAAAAGCGCCCCGAAATCCATGCTCTGCGCCACCGCCTGCCCCGCCGCCGCTTTCACCCCCACCGTCACCAACCCCGCCTGCGCCGCGGTCAACCGCGCCTGCAAGCCCGCCTCCAATTCCCCCAGCGGCGCCTCCGACTCCACCCACAAACTCGTCAGCCCACCAAAGCGATTGGTCCACAATTTCTGCCCATCCGCTAGGGTCAAAAACAACTTGGGCGTCCCCCGCCGCTCTTTCCAATACGCGTCGTCCCGATCCCGGATCAAGCTCTGGTCGATCGGAATCCCCGGCTTCCAATCCCGGCAGTTTTCCGAGTCCGAAACCCCCGGGAAATCTGGAGTCCACTCCCGCCGCACCGCCGGGTGATCCATCGGCAGCACCGCGTGCACCGGAAAACTGGCCTCCGCTTCTTCCAGTTGGCGCGCCCGCGTCACCCGAAAATATTTCACCGTCAGGGTGTCGCCCACCTGCAATTGCAAATCGTCCGCCAACCACTGCGTGATCACCACCGAGCCCTCCGGCCACTCCGGCAGGCCTCCCATCCCGGGCTCCGCGGCCGTGGCCATGGAGTATGGCGTCACCCCCCCCTTGGCATTGACGATTTGGTTTACCAAATAGGTTAAAACCCCCTTGGCCTGGGGAAAGGCGGCCCGCGCGCTGGCCGCGGCTTCCGGCGAGAGAAAAATGCGCCCCGTGGCCAAAATCCGCGCTTGGCCCGCGGCCCGCCAGTTCAGTCCGGCGTCATCCAGGGTCATCCCGGCCTGGACCGCCTGGGCCACTGGCCCCGCGTCCTCCTGAGTGGAAAGCAACAAATTGGCCCGCCCCGCCAGCCCGGCCGCCTCCTGCAACTGCCCCAGCGGCACGTAGGCGTTGAGCGCCGGTTCCTGCTGTGCTTTGAGCGAAAACGCCCCCATGTCCTCGTCCGCGACCACCCGCGCCACCGCTTGGCGCAGGCTCACGGTCTGGTCGGTTTCTCCGGAAAGCGGGGCATCGCGCGACAGCAAACTCGGCTTCTCAAAACGCAAAATCACTTCCCCCGCGGCGCCCACTCCCAGCGCCCGCGCCAGCGCCTGATTGACCGCCAGCCCCGCGGCTCCCCCCTTCCCCGGGGCCCGCCCCAGCCCCCAAAAATCGTCGCGCACCCCATAAATAGTCACCCCATTGGCGCGCCGCCCCTCCCCCGGCACCGATACCGTCCCCTGCACCAAGAGCACCGGCACCGCTCCCGCCACCTCGGCCGCCAGCGCTTCCCGGAAAAACCCGTCCGCGGCCACCACCGCGCTGCCCACTTTCCCCAGCCGCAACTCGGCCTGCTGGCGCAAGGTCGCCCGCACCGAATCCCCCGTCACCAGCGAACCCGCGATCACCGCCGCCGCCACCATCACTCCCAGGGCCAAGCCCACTTGCCAGCGCCAGTAGTATCTCAAGCTGCGGGCGGTCAAGCGTAGGCGGTTCATCCCCTAAAAACGCCTCGCCCCGCCGCTTCCGCCAGCGAGTTTTCCACCCCCCTCAGTCCGTCGCCCCCAGGCGGTAGTAGCGCCGACCCTCCCCGCCCGACCCGCTCCAGCGGTGCTCCGCGCCCCCCGCCACAAAGGCTTCCTCCGCGCGCCAGCCGATCAAATCTTCCGAGCTCTGCACCACATACGCCTGCCCCGTCACTAGGCCGCGGCAAGTCAGCCCATCCCGCCCGCCCGCCCGCGCCAAGACCACTTCCGGCCGATGTTCCACCGTGCTCAACCGCCACGCCAAGGCCACCGGCACCGACCCGCCCCGCGCCAAACTCACGCGCAGCCGGTACGTCCCCGAGGGCAACTGCCGCTGGTAGATGTGCTCCACGTTGTCCACCGCACTCAAGCTCTCGTCGATCACCACCGCCGCCCCAGCCCCCGACAGCCGCGCCAAAGATAATTGATAGTCAGCCAGGTCCGCCACCGCCATCACAAAACTGCTCCCCGGAGCCACATCGCTCACCACCCGATTCCACGCCGCCACCGCCGAGCACGCCGCCCCCACCCGCCCCGGCGGAATGCGCAGCACGTAGTCCGCGGTTCCCCCCGCGCTCAGCGCCACCCGCGCCCACGCCCAATCCGGCCGCGGACTCGCCTGGTTCGCCGCCTGGCCCCGCCCCGCCAAGATGTGCCACGCATGGCCCACCTCCAGTTCTCCCGCCCCATAAACCGGATCCAGCGGTGCCCCCGCCCGCCGACTCCACCCGGGGAATTCCTCCTTGGTGGCCCCCGCCAACAAAATGGCCTTGAGCGTCTCCGGCTTCACGGCATCGCCCCCCTGCGCGTCGGCCGCCTGCCGGAGCAGGGCCGCGGCAGAACTCACCAAAGCCGCCGCGAAGCTCGTGTAATCCAACGGCGCCACCAATTCCGGCTTTTGCCGCCCCGGCCCGTCCAGCCACGCCGACACCCCGCCGCGGCTGTGCCCCCCGCTGCTCAGCCCCACCGCTATATTGTTGTAGGCCGAAGCCATCAGACTCGGCACCGCCGAAACCCCATTGTTCACCCCCGTGACCGCCAAAAATCCATCCCGCCGGATCGCAAAGTCAAAGCGCCGCAGCGCCGCATTGTCCGCCGCCGCCCGCTCGCTTCCCCCCACCGAAATCCACGAGTGGTTCTGCACCGCCCCGCTCTCCACCAGCGGCGCACGCAAGCTCCCCGGCTCCAACCAAGCCTGCCCCGTCCACGAGGCCGCACTCCCCGCGCTGTCCACCCGATACACCTCAATTGCCGCCACCCCCGGCGCCAGGCTCGCCCGACCCAACTCCGGATCCCCATTGGCTCCATAAAAATGCGCCCCCACCGCCCAGGCGTGCCCCGACGCTCCTGACGCCCCGCCCTTGGCGCTAAATGTCTTCCCCCCAAACACGGCCCCGCTCCCCGCAAAAGTCCCCGCCCCCCCCTGCGGCAAATACTCCCCGTCCCCAAATTCAACCTGGCTCACCTTGACCCGCGCCCCCGTCGGCAACCCATCCCCCAACTCCGCCGCCAAGGCCCGATACCCCGTCGCCTCCAAATAATCCTCCCCGCCCCAAGCGCACGCCGCTCCCCCCATCGCCACGCAAAACAACCAACGCCTCATTTTCTTCCCTCACCCCATATTCCCATTTCTCACCCCCCACCAGCCAAATCCCCAAAATCCCCCTTAGCCCCCGCATTTGCCCGCGGAAATACCGTGCCCCATTTCCCTTTTGCGCTTATCCCTAGCCCCCCATTCCCCTCCCTCCGCGCCGCATGTCCTTCGCCATCTTCGACCTCGACCAAACCCTCCTGCCCTACGACACCCAGGGCCTTTTCTGTAATCACGTCCTCAAAAAACACCCCCTCCGCCGCGCCTACCTCTTCCTCTTCGTCCCCGCCGTCCTCCTCCGCGCCCTCCGCCTCCTCAGCACCAAAACCCTCAAACGCCTCTTCCTCTCCTACCTCCGCGGCCTCCGCCCCGCCGAAATCGACGCCCTCCTCCGCTCCTTTGTCGAACAAGACGTTCTCCCCGCCCTCTACCCAGATCTCCTCGCCGAAGTCGCCCGCCACCGCGCCGACGGCCGCACCCTCATCCTCAACTCCGCCAGCCCCACCTTCTGCGTCGCCGCCATCGCCGCCCGCCTCGGCTTCCACCACGCCATCGGCACCGCGGTCCAACTCCGCGACCCCATGCCCCTCTGCCCCCCCATCCCCGGACCCAACAACAAATACGAGGCCAAACTCCAGGCCATGCGCCACCTCCTGCCCCCCAACCTCGCCCTCCCCCTCCCCGACTCCTGGGCCTACTCCGACAGCCGCGCCGACCTCCCCCTCCTCCGCTTCGTGGAACATCCCGTCGCCGTCCACCCCGACCCCCGCCTCGCCACCGTCGCCACCCGCGAACACTGGCCCGTCCTCCTCCCCCCGCGCCCCCAAACCAGCCGCGCCGCCTTCCAACGCGACTGCTTTCTCCAAGCCCTCGGCCTCTTCTCCTCCCCGCGAAGGCCTTGAATCCCCTCCCCATTCAGCCCATCCTTTCCCACCGCTTTTCCCACCTCCCTCCTTTCCCCATGGACACCCCGCACCCCTTCCTCGACCCCTCCCTCCACATCCGCTGGTCCACCCTCGGACCCCAACACATCGTCCCCGATATCACCGCGGCCCTCGCCCACGCCGAGGCCAACCTCGAAGCCCTCTGCCGCACCGACCGCGGCCGCCTCACCTTCGATAATACCTTCCTCGCCTTCGAAGAATGCACCGCCGAACTCGGCGAAGCCTGGGGCAAGGTCACCCACCTCGACGCCGTCTGCAATTCCCCCGCCCTCCGCGAGGCCCACAACGAAATGCTCCCCAAGGTCACCGAGTTCTACACCAAACTCATGATGAACCAGTCCCTCTGGGACCTCCTCAAAACCTACGCCGATACCCCCGAAGCCAAAGCCCTCACCGGCGTCTCCAAGCGCTTCCTCGAAGAAACCCTCGCCGATTTTCGCGCCAGCGGCGCCGACCTCCCCAGCGCCCAAAAACAACGCCTCGAACAAGTCGAAGCCGAACTCGCCACCGCCACCCAAAAATACGCCGAAAACGTCCTCGACTCCACCAACGCCTGGGAACTCATCCTCACCGACCCCGCCCAACTCGCCGGTCTCCCCGAAAACGCCCAGGCCTCCGCCCTCGCCGAAGCCCGCGCCAAAGGCCTCGGCTCCCCCGAAAACCCCGCCTGGCGTCTCACCCTCAAGGCCCCCTGCATGGTTCCGGTCATGGAACACGCCGACCTCGAATCCATCCGCCACCAACTCTGGCTCGGCACCTGCAACATCGGCCGCGCCGAACCTTGGGACAATACCGCCCTCGTCCGCGCCATCCTCCGCCTCCGCCAAGAAAAAGCCCATCTCCTCGGCAAGGCCGACTTCGCCGACCTCGTCCTCGAACGCCGCATGGCCCGCACCGGCGCCCGCGCCCTCGAATTCACCGAAGACCTCCACCGCCGCATCGCCGACGCCTTCAGCCGCCAAACTCGCGAACTCCAAGAATTTAAAGCCGAAGCGGTCTCCCAGCCCACCAGCCCCCTCGAACCTTGGGAAACCGCCTACTGGTCCGAAAAACGCCGCAAGGCCCTCTACGACTTCGACGACGAAGAAATCCGCCCCTACTTTCCCATCGACGGCGTCCTCCGCGGCATGTTCCACATCGCCGAACAACTCTTTAGCATCCAAATCCAAGAGCGCCCCACCGCCTTCCTCGACCCCTCCGCACCCCCCTCCGCTGCCCCCGCTTCCACCGTCGAAGTCTGGCACCCAGAAGTCAAATTCTACGAAATCCACAACCCCCTCGGCACCCTCCTCGGCTCCTTCTACGCCGATTGGCACCCCCGCGACTCCAAACGCGGCGGCGCCTGGATGAATTACCTCAAAACCGGCTCCCCTCCCACCGGCGACCGCGACCGCCTCCCCCACCTCGGCCTCATCTGCGGCAATATGACCCCCGCCGTCGACGGCCAACCCGCCCTCCTCTCCCATGACGAAGTCGAAACCGTCTTCCACGAATTCGGTCACCTCCTCCACCACCTCCTCGGCAACGTCCCTATTAAATCCCTCAACGGCGTCAACGTCGCCTGGGACTTCGTCGAACTCCCCTCCCAAATCATGGAAAACTTCTGCTGGGATCGCGACAGCCTCGACTGCTTCGCCAAACACCACCTCTCCGGCGAACCCATCCCTCCCAAACTCTTCAAAAAAATGACCGCCGCCCGCAATTACCTCTCGGCCGTCTCCACCATGCGCCAACTCGCCTTCGGCAAAATGGACCTCGACCTCCACCGCATCCCCGCCCCCACCGAAGCCACCGACCTCGACGCCCTCACCGACGACCTCCTTCAGGGATACCTCATGCCCCTCAAAACCAAGTCCCCCAGCATGGCCCGTCGCTTCACCCACCTCTTCGCCAGCCCCGTCGGCTACGCCGCCGCCTACTACAGCTACAAATGGGCCGAAGTCCTCGACGCCGACTGCTTCAGCCGCTTCCAAAAAGAAGGCATTCTCAACCCCCAAACCGGCCAAGCCTTCCGCGACGCCATCCTCAGTAAGGGCAACTCCGAACCCCCCGAAAAACTCTTCCGCGATTTCATGGGCCGCGACCCCGAACTCACCCCCCTCCTCGAGCGCAACGGTCTCCTCTAACCCCATGTCCTCCCCCCTCCCTGATCCCTCCGAACCCGCCATCGGCATCATCGGTGGCAGCGGCCTCTACGACATCCCTGGCCTCCAAGACCGCACCGAATGCGCCGTCCCAACCCCCTTCGGCGACCCCTCCGACCTCATCGTCTCCGGCCGCCTCTCCGGCCGCCGCGTCTGCTTCCTCCCCAGGCACGGCCGCGGCCACCGCATCTCCCCCACCGAACTCAACCACCAGGCTAACCTCTGGGCCCTCCGCTCCCTCAACGTCCGCTGGATCATCTGCGTCACCGCCGTCGGCAGCCTCCAAGAAGCCTACGCCCCGCGCCATATCGTCCTCCCCGACCAATTCTTCGACCGCACCAGCCGCCGCGAACACCACACCTTCTTCGGCCATGGCATCGTCGCCCACGTCGCCTTCAGCGACCCCATCAGCGCCCCCCTCCGCGCCATCCTCCACGACGTCTGCCGCCAACAAAACCGCCCCGTCCACGACCGCGGCACCTACGTCAATATGGACGGACCCGCCTTCTCCACCCGCGCCGAAAGCCAAACCAACCGCCAACTCGGCTTCGACGTCGTCGGCATGACCAACCTCCCCGAAGCTAAACTCGCCCGCGAAGCCGAAATCGCTCTCGCCACCCTCTCCATGGTCACAGACTACGATTGCTGGAAAGTCGACGAGGCACCCGTCAACGCCCAAACCGTCCTCGGCCACCTCCACGCCAACGCCGCCGCCGCCAAAGAAATCATCGCCGCCGCCATCCCCCTCATCCCCCTCACCCCCCTCTGGCCCGAACACGCCGCCCTCGACCTCGCCCTCGTCACCGACCGCGCCCTCTGGCCCCAGGCCACCATCGACCGCCTCCGCCCCATCCTCGCCAGTCGCCTCTAGCGGCCCATCCCCCCGCCGGTGTCGGAATCGTAACCACCGCGCCGTGGAGATGATTCCCCCGCCGCCCCACTCCTCATTACATGTCCCAACCCGCCACGCCCCCCGCTCCGGAAGGCCTCCCCACCGCCTTCAGCCGCGACTCCAAACCGGTGCTGGCAGACGGCAGCCCCTTCCGCAGCAAGGAAGTCAGCTGGCTTTCCTTCAACTCCCGCGTCCTCCAAGAAGCCGGCCACCACGCCGTTCCCCTCCTCGAACGCCTCAAATTCCTCGGCATCTACTCCTCCAACCTCGACGAGTTCTTCCGCGTCCGCATCGCCACGCTCCGCCGCCTCGTCCTTCTCGGCAAAGACTACCGCAAACTCCAACTCCCCGACCCCAAAGCCACCCTCCGCGAGGCCCTCAGCATCATCAAACGCGACGCCGCCCTCTTCGATCGCATCTACGACGATATCTTCGCCTCCCTCGCCGTTCAAGGCATCCGCCTCATCAGCGATACCGAAGTCCCCAAGGCCCTCAAACCCTGGCTCACCGACTACTTCTTCGCCAAGGTCCGCCCCCGCATCATGCCCCTCGTCGTCCGCAGCTATAGCCAATTGGGCTCCCTCCGCGACCAACCCATGTACCTCGCCGTCGAAATGGGCCGCGCTAGCCGCAAAACCCGCCTCGCCCACGCCCTCATCGAAATCCCCTCCGCCGAACTCCCCCGCTTCGTCTCCCTCCCCGAACACAAAGGCCAGCGCCTCGTCATGTACCTCGACGACATCATCCGCTTCGGCCTCCCCAGCATCTTCACCGGCCTCCCCTACGACAAATTCGAGGCCTACGCTATCAAGTTCACCCGCGACGCCGAAATGGGCTTCGACGACGACGTCACCGAAAGCCTCTACGACAAAATCGCCGAAGGCCTCCGCAGCCGCCAAACCGGCCAGGCCGTCCGCATGAACTACGACTCCCGCATCCCCCTCTCCTTCCTCAAACTCCTCACCGATAAACTCAAACTCGGCAGCGACGACATCCTCATGCCGGGCTTCCGCTACCACAACCGCCGCGACCTCGTCAAATTCCCCGCCCCAGACCACCTCGCCTACCCCCACCTCGCCCCCCTCCCCCACCCCCGCCTCAGCGGCAAACGCGAGTCCATCTTCCGCGTCCTCCAAGAAGACGACCTCCTCCTCCACCTCCCCTACCACTCCTTTACCCACTTCCTCGACTTCCTCCGCGAAGCCAGCCTCGACCCCCTCGTCCAATCCATCTACCTCACCCAGTACCGCCTCGCCAAACAATCCTGCGTCGCCAGGGCCCTCATGAACGCCGCCCAAAACGGCAAAGACGTCACCGTCCTCATCGAACCCCAGGCCCGCTTCGACGAAAAAAATAACATCGAGTGGGCCAACCGCTATCAAGAAGCCGGCGTCAAGGTCATCCTCGGCGTCCCCGGCCTCAAAGTGCACGCCAAAATGTGCCTCGTGGTCCGCCACGAAGGCGGCTCCGACCGCTTCTACAGCGCCATCGGTACCGGCAATTTTAACGAGGAAACCAGCCAATTCTACACTGACCACCTCCTCCTCACCTGCCACCCCGGCCTCGGCAGCGATATCCTCGAATCCTTCCGCTTCTTCCAGTCCAACTGGCAACCCCCCCAACTCGGCCACCTCCTCGCCGCCCCCTTCAGCCTCCGCCACGGCCTCAAATCTTGGATCCAAACCGAAATCGACCACGCCCGCCACGGCCGCGACTGCGGCATCTCCCTCAAACTCAATAACCTCGCCGACCCCGAAATCACCGGCCTCCTCTACGAAGCCAGCCGCGCCGGCGTCCCCGTCCAACTCATCGTCCGCAGCATGTTCTCCGTCGTCACCGGCGAACCCCCTAGCAAAAATATCCGCGCCATCGGCATCGTCGACCAATTCCTCGAACACAGCCGCATCCTCGCCTTCCGCAACGGCGGCCAACCCCGCTACTTCCTCAGCTCCGCCGACTTCCTCCCCCGCAATTTCGACAGCCGCTTCGAAATCGTCTGCCCCATCTACGATCCCGCTCTCCAACAACAACTCCAGCGCTGCCTCGACCTCCAGTGGAGCGACAACACCAAGGCCCGCCTCCTCGACCGCAAACTCAGCAACGCCCTGGTGCGCCGCCCCGGCCCCCCCCTCCGCGCCCAAGAAGAAATCCGCACCTGGCTCCAAGCTCCCCCGCGCAAATCCTAGCCCCCCGCCAAGGCCACCCACCCATCCCGCAGCGCACTCAAGCCCAACCCGATCAGTCCCGCCCCAAAGGCCAAGTGCAGCGGGCGCACGCTCCGCAGCCACACCCGGCGCACCCCAGGGTGCTGCAGCGCCCACACAAACAGGCTCCAAAAAACCAGCGCCTGACCCACGATGATGCCCGCCGCCGCGGCCCGCCGCCCCACCCCCGGCGACGGCCCCAGCCACGCCAATACCACCGTGCCCAAAAAAAGCACCGCCTTGGCATTTGTCAGGTTGGTCAAAAGCCCCTGCCCAAAAGCCGCCCCATCCCCCAGCGGCGCCCGCCCCTCCCCGCCCTCCGCCGCTACCCCCGTCGGCCGCGCCCGCACCAGCCCCACTCCCAGCCACACCAACCACCCCCCACCTCCTAACAATAATGCTGGAAACAGCACCCGCGATTCCTTCACCGCCAGCGCCACCCCCGTCAGCACCGCCGCCAAGTGCACACACAGCCCCGCCGCGATCCCCCCCACCGTCCACAACCCCGCCCGCAGCGGATGCGCCAGCGCATTCCGCATCAACAACAACATGTCCGGCCCCGGCGAAAACTGCGCCGCCAACATCAACAGGCTGAAAAATAAATAGTCCACCCCCCGCCCCTCACCCCCTCGACCCCAACCTGCAAGCGGGACCCTCCCCCAGCCTCACCCCGCCGCCAAAACCGCTTCCCCCTCCTCCGCAAAATCTCCTTCCTCGTCCTCCCCCACATCCCCCGCAATAAACGCCCGCGCCCCCTCCAATGCCGCCAGGCGCTCCAAAAAGCCCCCAAACTCAATCAACTCAAAACCCCCTTCCTCCTTCTCCCCAATAGCCGTTAGACTCTCCACCCAGTCTCCCGAATTCAGATAGTGAATCCCCCCAATCATCTTGTCCGCCGGGGTGTGAATGTGCCCGCAAATGATCCCCACGCAGTTCCGCTCGACCGCAAAATCCCGCAGCGACGTCTCATACCGCCCCACCGCACTCACCGCATGCTTCACCTTCGCCTTGATCGCCCGGCTGATCGAAAAATACTCCTTCCCCCGCAGCCGCCGCGTCCAGTTGTACACTCGATTGATCATCAACAACATGGCGTAGCTGATGCTCCCGAGCCGCGCCAGCCACCGAAAGTTCGTCGTCACCGCATCAAACCCGTCCCCATGCACGCACACATAGTTCCCCTGCGGGGTTTCGTGAATGTATTCGTTGGCGAGCAAAATCTGGTCGAACTGGAACGGCAAGATTTTCCACAAAAAGTCGTCGTGGTTCCCCCGCAAATACACCACCTCCGTCCCGTGCTTCTCCGCCTTCTTCAGCACTAACCTCAAAAAGCGGGTGTGCTCGACGCTCCACTTCCCCCACTTTTTCAAGTGCCAGCCGTCGATGATGTCCCCATTCAAAATCAACTTATCGCAGTGCACATGGCGCAAAAAGTGATTCACCTGACTGATCTTGCAGTCGGCAAATCCCAGGTGCACATCGGATATAATGACCGTGCGATAGCGAATTTTAGGGCGTTTCATGCGGGTTGGGGCTGCGGCCACACCTGCGGAGCGCCGCGCCCCCCGCGGGGGCCCTCCTGCGCCTGGAGCAAGTGCGACTCAAAAACTGCGGTGACCTCCGCCCAGGACTGCGCCAGCACCGCCTGCCGCGCCGCTCCTCCCATCGCCCCCCAGCGGCGCCGCTCCCGCAGCGCCCGCAGGACCTGCCGCAGCCACGCCGCATCGCTCTCCTGGCAGGCCGCATAACCCGTGACCCCGGGCTCCACAAAGCGCCGCGAGGCCGCCCAGTGATAGCTGACCGTGGGCAGCCCCGAAGCCATGCCCTCCAGCAGCACATTCCCAAAGGTCTCACTCCGACTCGGAAAAAGCAACACGTCCGCTGACGCGTAGATCTCCGCTAGCTCCACCCCCACCCGAAACCCCAGCCACATCGCCTCGGGATACCGCGCCTCCCACACCGCCCGCTCCGGCCCATCCCCCACCACCACTAGCTTAGCCCCAGGCTGCTGCTGCCGGGCCAACTCCCAGGCCTCAAATACCAAGCCCAAATTCTTTTCCGCCGCCAACCTCCCAACATACAACATCACCACCTCTCCCAAACCCGCTCCCCAACTCTCCCGCAACCCCGCCTGCCTCCGCCCCGGCCCATAAAGCCCCGTATCCACCCCGCGCTCCATCAACTCCAAACCCCCAAACCCCTTCCCCGCCAATAACTGCCGCGTCTCCTCGGTCGGCACGAGGGTGCGCCGACTCCCCGCGTGAAACCCCCGCAAATACCGCCATACCATCGGCCGCAACCACCCCAGCCCATAGGACTCCAAATACTGCGGAAAATGGGTGTGGTACCCGCTCACCACTGGAATCCCCAGCCGCCCCGCTGCCCGCCGCGCCGCTCCCCCCAGCAAACTTTCCGTAGCCACATACACCACGTCGGGACGCTCCGCCTCCCAACGCCGCCGCAAAAAGCCCCACCCCGGGCAGCCCAAGCGCACCTGCCCATACCCCGGCACCGCCACACTCCGCACCCCAAACTCGCGAAACCCTCCGCTCTCCGCACCTTCCCCACCTCCCGGGTGCACCACTTCCACCCCGTGCCCCCGCCCCATCATCCCCGCCGCCAGCCGCTGCAGCGTCATCGCCACCCCATTCACATCGGGCGGAAAAGTATCCGTTACGATCGCCAGCTTCATCTCGTTTTTTCCTCCTGCACCCCCCACCTATCCGCCTTCCCACCGCCCCGCTCCACCCCGACCCGGTGCCTTTTCTGTCACCCCCAGCCCCCCCCATCCGGGCTGTGCCCTTGCCGCCGCCCCCGCCCTCGCCTACGAGGATTTCCTCACATGGCCACCCCAGTATTACCCGATTCCTTCGTCCATCTCCACGTCCACACCGAGTACTCCCTCCTCGATGGCGCCGTGCGCATCGACGAACTCATCGCCAAAGCCGTGAAACTCAAAATGCCCGCCGTCGCCATGACCGACCACGGCAACCTCTACGGCTGCATCGATTTCTACCAGGCCGCCAAAAAAGCCAAAATCAAACCCATCATCGGCTGCGAACTCTACGTCGCCCCCCGCGAAAAAGAACTCCGCAAAGAAATCCCCGGCTTCAAAAATAACTACCACCTCACCGTCCTCGCCAAAAACGCCACCGGCTTCCAAAACCTCTCCAAAATCGTCTCCCGCGCCCACCTCGACGGCCAATTCCATAAACCGCGCACCGACCGCGCCGACCTCGAAACCTACGGCGAAGGCCTCATCGTCCTCTCCGGCTGCATCCACAGCGAAATCAACCAATCCATCCTCTCCGGCCAACTCGACCACGCCCGCGCCACCGTCGCCTGGTTCAAAGAGCGCTGGGGCCCAGACTTCTACCTCGAGCTCCACGACCACCTCCACGGCGACATCGCCGAATCCCAGCGCAAGTGCTCCCACCAACTCCTCCAGTGGGCCCAGGAATTTGATATCAAACCCGTCGCCGCCAACGACGTCCACTTCCTCGACCGCAGCGACCACGCCGCCCACGACGTCCTCATCTGCATCGGCACCGGCGCCAAGGTCTTCGACGAAAACCGCCTCAAATACTCCGAGGAAGTCTACTTCAAGACGCCCAAGGAGATGAGCAAACTCTTCAAACACCTCCCCCAAGCCCTCTGGAGCACCCTCGAAATCGCCGACAAAGTCGACCTCACCATCAAACTCGACGCCACCTCCTCCGAAAAATACCCCCAGTTCGAATCCCCTGACGGCAGCCCCCGCGAAGCCTATTTCCAAGACCTCTGCCGCCAAGGCCTCGAAGTCCGCTTCGGCCCCCGCGCCCACGAACCCGAACTCCAACAGCGCCTCGACTACGAAATGGAAATCATGACCAAAATGGGTTTCCTCAGCTACTTCCTCATCGTCTGGGACTTCATCAAATGGGCCAAAGACCACGGCATCCCCGTCGGCCCCGGCCGCGGCTCCGCCGCCGGATCCCTCGTCGCCTACGCCCTCGGCATCACCGATTGCGACCCCCTCCGCTTCAGCCTCATCTTCGAACGCTTCCTCAACCCCGAACGCGTTAGCCCGCCCGACATCGACGTCGATTTCTGCCAAACCCGCCGCCCCGAAGTCATCGAATACGTCCGCCAAAAATACGGCGACCGCTGCGTTAGCCACATCATCACCTTCGGCACCCTCGGCGCCAAATCCGTCATCCGCGACTGCGGCCGCGTCCTCGGCATGAGCTACGGCGAAACCGACCGCGTCGCCAAAATGATCCCCGCCGAATTGGGCATCACCCTCACTTCCGCCAAAAAGAAAAATCCCGACCTCAAACTCGCCCTCGAAAACGACCCCGCCGTCGCCCGCCTCTACGAAACCGCCGAAAAACTCGAGGGCCTCACCCGCGGCGTCGGCATCCACGCGGCCGGCATCGTGATCGGTTCCCAGGACCTCTCCGATTTCCTCCCCCTCACCCGCGGCAACGCCGACGAAGTCGTCACCCAACTCGCCATGAGCCCCCTCACGGAATTGGGCATGCTCAAAATGGACTTCCTCGGCCTCAAAACCCTCACCGTTATCAACGACGCGGTCCAACTGATCCACCGCCACACTCCCGATTTCAAAATCACCAACCTCCCCCTCGACGACCTCCCCTCCTTCCAACTCCTCAGCCGCGGCGCCACCATCGCCGTCTTCCAGCTCGAATCCGGAGGCATGGCCAACCTCTGCAAAAACTTCGGCGTCGAAAGCATCGACCATATCATCGCCCTCATCGCCCTCTACCGGCCAGGCCCCATGGACCTCATCCCGGACTTCATCGCCCGCAAAAAAGGCACCCAAAAAGTCGAATACCTCCACGCTCTCCTCGAAGACGTTAGCCGCGAAACCTTCGGCATTCTCATCTACCAAGAACAAGTCCAAAAAGCCGCCAACCTCCTGGCCGGCTATAGCCTCGGCGCCGCCGACTTGCTCCGCCGCGCCATGGGTAAAAAAGACCCGGTCAAAATGGCCGAACAACGCAAAATCTTCGTCAAAGGCTGCGCCGATACCAATAACATCCCCGAAGCCCGCGCCAACGACATCTTCGACCTCCTCGAAAAATTCGCCGGCTACGGATTTAACAAGTCCCACTCCGCCGCCTACGGCCTGGTCACCTACCAAACCGCCTATCTCAAAGCCAACCACCCCGTCGAATTCATGTGCGGGGTCCTCAGCAACGAAATCAGCAACACCGACAAAATTGCGATCTTCGTCGCCGAATGCCTCGCCATGGGCATTCCCATCCTCCCCCCAGACGTCAATCGCAGCGGCGTCTCCTTCCTCCCCGAATCCCTCAGCCCCACCCAGCGCGGCGTCCGCTACGGCCTCGCCGCCATCAAAGGCGTCGGCGAAGCCGCTTGCGAAATGATGCTCGCCGAACGCGAGGCCCACGGCCCCTTCAAAAACCTCGAAGACTTCGCCCGCCGCGTCGACTCCCGCGCCACCAACAAACGCATCCTCGAAGCCCTCATCAAATCCGGTGCCTTCGACTACACCGGCGAAGGCCGCGCCCACCAATTCGCCCGCATCGACCAGGCCATCGCCGCCGGCGCCTCCACCCAGCGCGACAAAGCCGCCGGCCAGTTCTCCCTCTTCGCCGAAGAACTCGAAGCCGCTCCCCCTCCCCCCTCGCGCAGCGACTCCGGCCCCATCGAACCCTGGTCCGCCGCCCAAAGGCTCGCCGACGAAAAAGAATTGCTCGGCTTCTACGTCTCCGGCCACCCCCTCGACCGCTGGCGCCGCGCCCTCGAGGCCCCCTCCTACCGCCGCCTTGGCTTCATCAGCGAAATCCCCGAAAAAGACCGCCGCGGCAAACAAAAATTCGGCGGCATCATCAGCGAACTCACCGTCAAATACACCAAGTCCGGCAAACAATTCGCCATCTTCCGCCTCGAAGACTTCACCGGCTCTAGCGAAGTCATGGTCTGGGGCGAAGAATACGAAAAATTCGGCAAAGCCCTCGAAAAAGGCAGCGTGGTCGAAATCACCGCCAAAATCGAAAAAGACCAACGCAGCGACGCCCTCCAACTCGTCGCCCAATCCCTCAAACCCCTCCCCGAACCCGCCGCCGCCGCTCCCGGCCTCCCCCACGCCTCCGCCGATGGCCCCGCCCCCCTAACACTCCGCTTCGACGTCCTGCAAAACTCCCTCCAAGAACTCCACCACATCCACGAGCTCGTGCAGCGCCACCCCGGCCCCACCCCCCTCGTCCTCAGCTTCCGCACCCTCGAAGGCAGCCGCCTCCTCCTCCACGCCAGTCCCCGCTTCGCCGTCAACCCCGCCGAACCCCTCCTTGCCCAACTCGCCGCTTGGCTCTGATCCTAAAAGCGGGAGTTGAAACTCGCCCATAAGGTCATTTTCGTGATGTGTGCGGACCATGAGCCGTTTGTCTCTGCCTCCGGAGACTCACCCTTTGGGTAAGACCCTTCCGGTGTAAAAGCTCCCAACATCGTGGCCGGTGGACCAGCCGGGCGGCGATGCCGGAGGCATCCTAGCGTGTAGCCGGTGGTGAGCGCCGCGACACCACCGGATCCGCATCCCAAGAGGGCCCGCACCCCGGCAGTGGTGCCAGCGCGGCAGCCCGAAAAAGCCCATGAGCGAGGAGAAAGCCTCCTGCGCCAGCGCTCCGCGCCCACCGAATACGATAGTCAACTCACGATTTTAGGTTGATTGACCCCCACCCACAGCAGGAAGGAGCCTCAGCCTGCTCCGCACCCTTCGCGGCGCCGCTTCGTCCGTTCCTCACTCCGGGCTCTGCGGCGTTCGCTCCACTTCCCGCACGCCGCGGCACAGGACGTTAGGGAACTAACGAGCGGGCGACGCGGAAGCCAAGAACATTGTACTGAAGGTCCGGGTCGCCGCTGTAGTTCCGGAAAGTGGCTCGGCAGCCGTTGGTGTTGCCGTACCAACTGCCGCCCCGGATCGCCCGACCCGGGCCCGCGTAGGCGTCAAAACACCACTCCCAGGCATTTCCTGACAGGTCGAATAGGCCCAGCTCATTTGCCAACTTCGTTCCCACGGGGTGGGTGGTGCCCCCCGAATTTCCATTGTACCAAGCCACCGCTTCCACGTCGTTGCTGCCGCTGTAGGTGTAGCCGCGCGTCGCTACGCCCCCCCGCGCCGCAAATTCCCACTCCTTCTCGCTGGGCAGGCGGTAGCCCTTGGCGCTAGCCGACACGTCCGGCACCGCTTCCCCCGTCCGGTAAGGTGCCCCTCCCACCCTGTAAACGGGAATCAAGCCCTCCTGCTCACTGCGCGCATTGCACCACTTGAGCGCGTCATACCAATCCACATCCGTGACGGGATACTCCGCCCCGCGGCCCGCCCCCGCGCCCAGGGCGTAGCCGTTAGCCAGCGCCCACGTGCGCACGCGCTGCCACTCGCTCCACGGCACTTCGTATTTCCCCATGTAAAACCCGTCCACGCTCTGCGCCCCAGCCCAGGAGTCGGCGGGCAGCGCTCCGCCCGCCACTTTAATCATGTCAGGATTGTAAGCAGGCAGGTCGGCCTTCAGTCGGGTATAGATTCTCCCCGCCGCCGGGATCGCCAGCTCCACGGTCGCGGCCGCTTCGTTTTCGCTCAAAACGCTTTGGCTCATCCCCCGGCTGTTCCAGCTCGCCAGGTCGCGCGAAACCTGCGGCTGCACCTGCCCGCCCGCGGTCTTGGAAATCGCGTAGCGGTAGCGGTAAAACCCGCCGCTCACCGTCGGCACATACTGGCCCTCGCCCGGACCCTTTGTCCGATCAAAGCCGCCTAACCAGGCAAACGCGCCCTGAATTTTCCCGGGGCCCGCCAACTCCAGCGGCGCGATCCCGCCCTGGGCGGCACTCCAATCGTTAAAACTTACCGGGGCCGCCGCAAACTTGTCAAAACGCACCTCAGTTAGGTAACCGGAGTCCGCGCCCGACTGGTTGGCCGCGTCCTTGCGGTAAATCCAGCGCGCCTCCGCCCCCGCCGGAACTTGCACCACCTGCGACTGCCACGCCGCCACCTTGGTAGAAATGCCCGCCACTTCGACTCCGTTCACTTCGCAGACGAGCCAATCGTAGTCCATCTGCGCCGAAACCTTCCACTGCCAGCGCAGCAGGCCCGGCCCCTCGAAGCGGCCGCCGATGGTTGCATGGCCGTTGTCCGGCGTGCTCCCCGTCTTGAGGGCCGCGCCGCTGGCTCCTCCCGGCAGGCTAGTCGTGGCCGCTTCCCAAGAGGCCGCCGTCCCGCTATTGAGAAAACTCCCCCGCACCAGGCCGCTGCCCGCCATCTCCACAATCACTAACTCATCGAGGAAACCCGCACCCTGAAAGTTTTGGGCGGCCTCGTCCTGGCGATACGTCCAGCGCAGCGCATGACGCCCCTCCCCCAAACTGAGCGAGCGATTCAGCCAAACCCCGTCCCCGCTGATCGATTCCTGCAGCGCGCCATCAATGCTGTAGCTGAACAAATCGCCGTCCTTTTCCGAACTCACCCGCCACCAAAACGACACCAGCGCGGGTCCTTCCACGCTCCGCTCCCCAAAACTCTCCGCCCCATCCGCCGCCATCAACTTAAGCGCCGTCCCATCCCGCGCCTCCCCGCCGCCGACCACCGAAAGCTTGTCCAAAGGACTCAAGCTAACCAACCCCACATCCCCCACCCCCAGCCCCGCCTCCGCCGCGCTAAACAAAGTCCACGCCACCGGATCCCGGGTGTCGACACTCACGTCTGAGGTCGTCGCGGCGGTCGAAGGAACGGAACTGCGGGCTGCGCGGAAACCCAGATCGTAATACTGGCTGCCCGGGTAGTCGCTGAGCCGGTTAGAAACTTGGGCGCCATAGGCATAGAAGTCCCAACCGCCGCCCCGGAACACCCGGCCCACTCCCAAAGTCGCTCCCCTGGGATCGGACTGGGCCGCCGCTTTATAAGCCCCATACCGGTCCCAGCACCACTCCCACACGTTTCCCACCATGTCCTGCAGGCCGTAGGCATTGGCCACAAAGCTCCCCGCAGGCGACGTATAGGGCTTGGTGCCGTCCGCATAGCTCGGGTGATTTCCCGAGGTCGGGCTGACGTCGTAGGCGTAGGAACTGCTGCTTTTATAATTCGCCTGGCTGTGGCTGATGGTGTCCCCCCACGGAAACCGCTTCCCGCT
Source organism: Verrucomicrobiales bacterium (assembly GCA_947460575.1). GTDB lineage: Bacteria > Verrucomicrobiota > Verrucomicrobiia > Verrucomicrobiales > V1-33 > CAIZWU01. The sequence goes on from CANHIJ010000044.1 coordinate 24,790, forward strand.
TAAGCCGCCCCGCGCCGCCTTCTCCCACTCCGCCTCCGTCGGCAGGCGGTAGCCAGGGGCCGTCCAGTTCACCTCCGGCGCGGTGGTCCCCGATCGCATCGGGTTGCCTCCCACCGCGTAGCACGGCACCAAACCCTCCTTTTCGCTCCGCGCGTTGCACCACTTGATGGCATCCCACCAAGTCACCGTCTGCACCGGGTGATCCGCCGCCTTGCCTTCGCCAGCGCTGAGATCCGGGTAACCGCGCCCCACCGCCCAGGCCCTCACTTCGTCCCACGCTCCCTTCGTCACCTCCGTTTTTCCCAGATAAAAAGGGCTTAGGGTCACCTCGTGGACGGGGGCGGCAGAGATGCCGTTGAGGGGATCCCCCATCGAAAAAACCCCAGCGGGGATCGCCGCTAATCCAGCAGCGATCGGCCCATCGCCCACGAATAACTTAACCCGCAGCTGCGGGCTGAACTGCCCATTCCAGTCCGCCCCGGCATTCCAAGTCAGCGCCTTCCCGGTCCCAGGGCCGACCGCAGACCCCACCGCCCCGGTCACCGCGACCGCAGGCACCGCGAAGGTGGCTCCCCCGTCCCCAGAAATCTGCATGCTCACCGCCACCGCCGCATCGGCCGCGAGATCGTAGGTGATATCCACCAGCTTGGTGCCGGCCCGCTGCACGGCCGCCAGGCGGCTCACCACGGGATCCGCCGCCAAGCCAGGCAGCGCGGGCAGCAGCAAGGCCCCCGCGAATAGGCGAGCGGTGCAGCGCGAGGAGAAACGGCAGCAAGGAAGGGCCATCAGCTGAAGGGGCAAGAGAAACCGAAACAAAAGAAAGGGGGCAAGGCACCGCGCCGCGGAGCCTGTCCTGCCCAGGCAGCCATGAAGCAGGACTTTCTACCCCTCGTAGTTTCCTCACGAAAGTCCACCGATTCCGCCTCGCCGCTCCGGCCTCTCATGGCCCTCTCAAGGTGCCGCCATGGCGCGGCAGGCTATCAAAGCTCAAATGTCCTGGAAAAAGTAGGAACGCCGCATCGCGACGCGTGCCGGGCCTGGGACTCATCCTTCCCCTGCTCCCCATGCGTCCCATCCTTCCCATCCTCACACACACCAGCCCGCTAAAGCCACGTGCCCAGCTGATGTCACTATCTCAAGGCGCAGCCACCCGAACCCGCCCGTACAGCCGGGTCGGCGAAGCCACCGGCGCCCGCCACACTTCGCGTCGGCGCCCATCCTCCAGCACCTCCGCGCTCACCAGCACTCCCGGCAGCGCCCAGCTTGCCAGATCCGCCGAAAAGTCCACCGCGCAGGCGTAGCCGGGCACGTCGCTCCGCTCCAAAGTCAGGGTTGGGTAGCGGCCCACCGCGCCCGCCACGTCGAAGTCGGCGCTGGCCGCCACTGGGGCCGGGCGCGACGCCGCCGCCGCCGGGTCGGTCCCCATCATGAATTCGACCAAATCCAACAACCCATCGCGATCGCTATCTCCTAGCGGATCTCCCGACAAACCCTGGCGCGCCGCCCAGGTTGCTAGAGTTTCTCGATCGTCCCCGCCCGGAGAGCCGCCCGCGGCGGCGCTACGGCGCCAGTTCCGCCCGTCGCTCAAATCCAGTCCGCCCTGACCCGGGAAGCGCAGCACCGCGCTGTCCCCCGACCCGTCGGAACTGACCGGCCACGGGGCCTTGTCGTTGTAGGTGAAGGCGAGAACTTCGGTGCCCGCGCCATAGCTGAGCTTCACTTCTTCGCCGCCGTTGCTCAGAAAATCGCCCGCCTGCCAGAGGCCCGCGATCGGTCGCCCGGCCCCGTAGCGCGAGGCAAAGGCCGCGGCATTCCGCACCACCAAGGCGCTGGCCCCAGGCGCTAGGGGGTAGCCCGGCGCGAAGTCGAAGTTGATTCCCTTGGTGAAGCGCAGGTCGCTCAAATCGGCCACCGCGGTCCCCACGTTGCGCAGCTCCAGATACTCGAAGTCCTCCTCGGCCCAACCTTGCAGGACTTCCGCGGCACTGGGCGGCAGCGGATGGTACATCAGCTCCGTCACCACGAGCGATTGCTGGTAAACCGCTAGATCCGCCGCCCGCGCCGTAAACTGCACCGGGCTGCTCCAGCGACTCCACCGGCCGGTGTTGTCCTTCAACCGCACCCGCGCCCGGTAGCTATGTCCTGGCAAGGCGGCCCGCGCGGGAAAACGAAACTCCGACGCATACGCCGCGATTTCCCCAGAATCATAGCCCGCCGCGATCTCTAATTTAAATGGTGCTCCCGCCACGTGCGACGGCGCCGTCGGGTCGGTCACCTCCGCCAGGCGCCACCGCATCGCCGCAAAGCTCTCCACTCCCTGCGGGTCCAAAAAGTTGCTGCACGAAAAGCGCAGGTCGTTGACCGGGTAGGTCGCGCCGCCGCGATACGTCAGGACGGGTTTGCCCGGAATCTTCGAGCCCTCGCCCAACGACCCCTGGAAGGTCTCCATAAAGGAGGCCCGTCCCCCGGTCCCCACGGAACCACCCGCCCAAGACCCGCCGACAAAGGCAAAGTTCTTCAAGTCCTGCACCAGGGCCGCCAGCGAAGTCATCCCCGGGCCGGAGATTCCGCTGTAGTTGCCTACATCCGCCGGAGCTGACTTCCAGCGCGCCAAGTCCGCCGGCACCAAAGGCGCCACCACCGCCGCCGTTTCCTCAATCAAAGCATTCAGCTGGTCGGGTTGGAAAAGCAGGTCCCGGACTTCCCGCACCGCGTTGAAATAGGCCGGCCACAGGGTCGGATTGGAAAACGAATCCCCCCCGCCGGTGGAACAGGAAAAGAGCGCATTGTACACCGCGTCCTCCCCATTGTTCCACGTCGGCCCCCAGGAGGCATCGGTGTCAAAGGGCAAGATCCACAGCTTGCCCCGATTGCCATTGAGGGTCGTGTACACCGGCTCAAAGTAATAGGCCATATTCTTGTTGGCGTCGGGCCAGTAGTCATAGTGGCGCACCGCCTGGCAAATCGCGTGATAGCGATTCCATTGATCCAAATTGACATTGGCCGCCACGGTGGCGGCGGGCGTGGAGCCCGCTAGGGTTCCCTCAATCCAGTTGTGATCGCTCCCATTTTTCGGCGCCAGCGGGGCTTGGTAGCGCTGCTGCTCTAGGGGGACATTGGTCTGGTTGAGCAATTTGTAAAGATTCCCCTTGGCCATCCCGTGGGCATCCAAAAAGCGGGCATCGTAGTCCTCCTGGACAAAAGTCAGCCCCTGGAAGTCCCCGTGATAGGGATCCGCCTGCTCCGCCGCCGTGGTCACGTTGCGCCAATGGGCAAAGTGCGCATACGGAGCCGGGGCCCCATAGGCATTCCACATCCGGAAATTCATCGACTCATTGAGCCCGTACGTCAGGGAACCGTGGTTTTCGATGCCCTTATTCGTCGTCAGGGTCTGCCATTTCTGGGCGTACGGCTTGCCTTGCTGGTCGCGCACGTCGAGGTAGGACCCGCGGTGAAATTTGTACCGCATAGAGCGCTTCCCCGCTCCCAGATACCGCCCATTGGCCCCCCGCGTCCGGTAGGTGATGTTGTCGTACGCCACCCCATTGTAGATAAAAGTCCCGTTCCAGTTGTAGTAAAAACGCGACTGCATCCCCTGGGCCAACTGCTTGTTCCCGTCGTAGGCCATGCAGTCAATCCAATCGCTTTGCTTGGTCAGCAATTGATATACCGGCAGCGTCTGCAGCGCCGCCGCGCTCGTCGTCCCGTAGGCGGGCACGCCATCATAGATATAACAGGCAAAGTTCGCCGCCGGATCGTCCGCATACGGTATTCGCACGCGGTTCCCCTGCCCATCAGACACCGTAATCCGATAGCGCACTAGGCTGCGGTGCCCCTGCGGCGGCAACACCGCCGTAAACACGCTGTCGCCGCCCCGCGCGTCCCGCTGCAAGCCGTCGTCCGCCATCGCCACCGTCGTCCAGTTCGCCTCCAATTCATACGCCGGATTCAATTTGCGCGCCTCCACCGCAATGTTCGTTGCCGTCGGAATGTTAGACAAATAGCGGGGAATATAGCTGCCGGGCAGCACTACTTGATAGCTCAGCGATACCGCGGCCACGCCGTCGGGGTCGGTCACCTTGGCCGTGATCACAATCGCATCCTGGGAGGTTGGCTGCTGGGGGAAATGGGCCACCTGGCGACTCGCGGGCGGCGGGCTAGCCGCGAATTGGCGGTTCACCGCCCCTGGAGAGGCGATGTCGATGAGCGCATTGTCCGCGGGAATGGCCGCCGAGCGCCAGCTCCCCCCCAAGCCCCCGTCGAGCAGCGGATGGATTTTTTCCAAGCTAGTTCCGTCCCCCCCAGCGGCCACCGGCCATGGGAAGCCCACCGCGTAGTCCACCTGGTCCACCACCTGGTCGACCTGGTCCCGCAGGCGCAAGGTCTCCCCTTCAGAGTTGAGCGACCCCACCCAGGGCCCCAGCGCCGCTTTGGAAAACTTGGATAGGATAACTGCGGGGGATTCTGCTACCAGCAGATAGGCGCCGGGCTCCAGGCTGGTCCCGCTGGGGAAGGCGTAGTCGACTCCCCCGGACAGCCTCCAGCCCGTTAGGGCGACTGGGCTGACGCCAGCGTTGTAGAGCTCCACGAATTCGTTGAGCACGGTGTTGTCGGCCCCGTTGAAGTGAATTTCATTGATCACCACCCCCGGCGCGGGCGCCAGCACCTGCAAAACAAAAGCCCGCTCCAGCGAAAACCCGCCTGCATCCACCGTGCGCAGCCGCAGCTGCAGGCTCTTCCCCGCCAGACCGGCCAAGCTCTGCGCCGCCCGCAGCTGGAAGCCCTCCACGGCGAACTTAGCGTTGTCGCCGTCCCCTTCCCCGCTCGCCAGCTCAAAGCGGCGCGCCTCGCCCTCGTTCGGGTCCGCCGAGGAAATCATGGCCAAAAAGCTCCCCGCGGCCCGGCTTTCGAGCACCGTGAGGGCGTCGAGCTCTAAGGAAGTCGGCGGCGCGGGCGGCGCCTTGACCGCGATGCTCACCCGAGCGGGCTCGGACTCATATTTGCCGTCGCTCGCGACAAAGGTAAAACTGTCGACCCCGCTAGCATTGGCGTCAGCGGTGTAAGTGAGCCGCGGCGGCGTCCCCGACAAGGTCCCCTTCGCCGGCGGGGTGGCGATGCGGTAGCTGAGCGCCCCGCCATTGGGATCGCTTCCCTCCAGCACCAGCGCTAGGGGGCTGGTTCCCGCCGTGGCCAAAAAGGGCTGCCCCGCCGCCAGCGGTCGGCCGGGGTCGGCTAC
>CANHIJ010000045.1 GCA_947460575.1 Verrucomicrobiales bacterium
CGGCGGATTTTCGCTTTGATGCCGGAAGCGGCTCTGCGGGGATGGTGTTGGATCTACCCGGGGACTACAGCGTGGCCTTCCAGGCAGCCCTAACGCAGCGGGCGCCGACCTATGTGGAATTGCTCGCCGAAGGGCCGCACTTGGCCACTGGGGCCTATGAGCGGGGCGACCCGAACCTGGGACTGGAGCGCTCTCTGGGGCTGGACCTAACACTGCGCAAGACTGGGGGTTTTTTGACGGGCAGCGCGAGCGCGTTTTACAATCGCTTTGCCAACTACATCGGGCTGTTTCCCACGGGGGAAGGGGTTTCCTTTGGGGAGGCAGGGGAATTAGCGGAGTTGCCGGTGTATGCGTATGAGGCGGTGGCGGCCGACTTCGCGGGAGGGGAGGTGGAGGCCACTTGGCATTTGTTGGGCCCGGCGGAGGGGGAGGAGATCGGGGGCGGGACGCAGCCGAGCGGGCCGACGCCCGCGGCGCGGGGAAGGCGGCTGGATATGCAGCTGCAGGCGGACTATGTTATATCGAGGGAGCGGGGGACGGGAAGCTCCCTGCCCCGGATGGCGCCGTTCCGGACGTCGGCGGCGCTGCGGTTTGGCGGGGTGCGGTGGAGCGGGCACCTGGAGGGCCAATTTGCCGCGGCGCAGCAGCGCCATGCGGACTTCGAGTTGCCGACGGATGCCTATTTTCTGTTGAGCGCGGGCTGGAGCTACCGCCTGCTCGAGGGGCCGGTCACATGGGACTTGGTGGCGCGGGGCACGAACCTGCTCAATGCCGAGGCCCGGCAACACACCTCCTTCCTCAAGGAGATCGCGCCGATGGAGGGACGGGGGCTGATGCTGGGGCTGCAGGCCTCCTTTTGAGGAGCGCTGCCAACTTGCGCGAGCGATCGGGGCGAGGCAGGGTGGCCCATGGAATTGCCCCCGGAAGTTCACGCCTTGATTCGCCTCGCCTTGCAGGAAGATGTCGGACCGGGAGACGTCACGGCGCACTATTTTGTGCCCGCGGATGCCCGCGCTCGGGCGGTGGTGGTGGCCAAAGAGGCGGGGGTGCTGGCCGGGGTGGCCTTGGCGGAAGCGGTGTTTCGCGCCGTCGACCCCGCGGTGGCGCTGGTGGCCGGGCGCGCCGATGGCGACCGCCTCGCGGTGGGGGATGTGGTGTTAGAGCTGGAAGGGTCGGCGCGATCGATTTTGACGGGGGAGCGCACCGCGCTGAATTTTTTGCAGCGTCTCAGCGGCATCGCCACCCAAACCGCGGCCTATGTGCAGGCGGTGGCGGGCAGCGGGGCCACGATTTTGGACACCCGCAAGACCACGCCGGGTTGGCGCTGGCTTGAAAAGGCGGCGGTGCGGGCGGGGGGGGGCACGAACCATCGCATGGGCCTATACGACATGGCCATGGTGAAAGACAACCATCTGCCCAAGGCGGGCGGGCGAGTTGGGTTGCAGGCGGGGATTGACGCCCTGCAGGCGGCCCAGCCCGACATAAAAGTAGAGCTGGAGGCGGACACCGTGGACCAGCTGCGGGAGTTCCTCACCTTGCGGGGGGTGTCTTTTATCTTGCTCGACAACATGAGCCTGGAGGCGATGCGCCAATGCGTGGCCTTGGCGCGGGGGAGCGGGGTGAAGCTGGAAGCCAGTGGGGGCATCACCTTGGCGCGCCTCCCAGAGATCGCGGCTACGGGGGTCGACTTCATCAGCTCGGGCGCCCTGACTCATTCGGTACGAGCACTGGACTTGTCGCTGGACTTTCGGGGGGCGGACTTCTGATGGAGGGCGGAGCGTTAGGCCAGGGAGGCGGTTTGGACGCGGGGGCGCTGCGGGCGGCGCTGCCGGGTTGGCAAGTGGTCTATGTGGAGCGGCTCGGATCGACCAATGACGAGGCGCGGCGCTTGGCGGCGGAGGGAGCGCCGGACCGCACCGTGGTACTAGCGGAGGAACAGACCGCGGGGCGGGGACGGCGCGGGGCGCGCTGGGTTTCGCCGCCGGGGCGCAATGGTTTAGTGTCGGTGCTGTGTCGGCCGGGCGCGGCGCTGCCGCCGGAGGGTTGGTCGCGCCTGACCCTAGCAGCGGCGCTGGCGGGTGCCGATGCTTTGGACGCGGTGCCGGGGCTGAGCGCGCGGGCGGAGGTCAAGTGGCCGAACGACCTCTATTTGTCAGGGCGCAAAGTGGCGGGAATTTTAGTGGAGAGCGCATGGGCGTCGGCAGGCGGCCACGTGGTGGTGGGGACGGGTTTCAACTTGAACTTGGCGCCGGGGGATTTTCCGGAAGACCTGCGGGCCAGCGCGACTTCGGTGTGGATGGAGCGGGGGGGATTGCCGGTGGACCGGACGGACTTTTTGATCGGCTACTTGCGGGCCTTGGAAGGGCGCATCGCCCAAGCAGGGGAAGACTTTGCGGGGATGCGGCGGGAGGCCTGGGGGCGCAGTTGGCTGGCGGATCGGCGGGTTAGCTTGACGGCGGCGGGGCAGGTCCTGGAGGGGGTGGTCTGCGGGTTGGGGCCGGGTGGGGAATTGCTCTTGAGGCGAGATGGCGGGGCAGTGGAAAGCATCGCCAGCGCGGACGGGGTGCGCCCGCTGGGGGAGGCCGCGGGCCCGCGAGGCGCCGCGTGATGGGGCGGCGAGATAGGATTGACGGAAGGGGCCCGCCGGAGGGATAGTAGCGGGGATCCCACTGCCTATGAAAAACGCGTTTCTCATCTCCCGCCGCTGGCTCCCGAGCGGTTTTGCTCTGCTGTTAGGTGCGGGCGGCGGCTACCTGGTGGGTCGGCCTGCGGGGGGTGCGGCAGGGCGGCCGGGGGAGGAGGCGACGGGGCGACCGGGGGCCGACACCGGAAGCGAAGCGGGCCGCATGGCGGCGGCGGCCGGGGCTCCGAAGGCGCTGCAGGACGCGGCGCGCGGGCTGGTGCTGCCCCGGGGCGCAGATACAACGCAGACCTTGCGCAACATTCTAGCCCTGCCGGATTCGCTGGAGCGGCTCGCGGTGTTGCAGCAGTGGTGCCGCCAGTTACCTCCCGCCGAAATGCTGGGAGTGATGGGAGAATTCAAGGCCATGATGGAAGCCCAGGAGCAGGTGGGCGATCTGTCGGTGCTGGCGCTGTTGTTTCAGTCAGTGGACGGGATGGCCCAGGCCTTGCTAGAGCAGGGCCCGGGGCAGGCGCTTGCGGCGATGTGGGCAGCGCGGCCGCCCGAGGGCGATCAGGAGATGGGCGACGGGCTGATGGCCCAGGTTTTTAACAAGTGGGCGGCGCAAGATCTCCCGGGAGCGCAGGCCTTTTTAGAAAGGCGCCTGGCGCCGCCCGCGCAGCCCGGGGAGTTGGATAAAGAGTTTTCGCGCAACTTGATGCGCAACTGGGTGAAGTCGGATCCCGAGGCCGCGATGGCGTGGCTGCAGCGCCAGCCTGCGGCCATTGGCGACGCCGCGCTCAAACCGGCATTTCAGGCGCTGTCGCACGCGGATTCGGCCAAGGCGATGCAGCTCGTCAAGGACCAGGCGGAGTTGCCGGGGCGGGACCGCATTGCCGCGGACATCGCCAGTTGGTGGGCGCGCAGCCACCCCCAAGAGGCGCTGGGCTGGGCCCAAGGGCTCCCGGAAAAACTGGCGGGAGCAGCCGTTAGGGACACCCTGACGACTTGGATGAAGCAGGACTTCGGGGCGGCCCAGGAAGCGGTCGGGAGGCTGAGTGCGGCGCTGCAGCTGGAGGCCCTACCGGTGCTGATGCGGGAGTGGAAAGCGGGCGATGCCGCGAAAGCGGCGGCTTTTCTGGAGCAACAAGCGGTGGGCCCAGGGCGGCCGGAAGCGGTGGAGGCCTTAGTCCGCAACTGGGCGGGGGACGATCAACAGGCGGCCTCGGCTTGGCTCGCCAAACAGGCCCAAGGGCCGGAGCGCGATGCCGGGGCCCTCGCCTTGGCCGATCAAATCCGCCGCACGGACCCCGAAGCCGCAGCGCTGTGGGGAGCGAGCCTGGGGGACGCGCAGCTCCGGCAAAAATCGCTACAGGATACGCTGCAAGTTTGGTACCGGAAGTCGGCGGCCGAGGCGGTGAGGTGGGTCGAAGAGGACCCGCATTTGACGGAAGTGGACCGGGCGGTGCTGCTGGGAAGTGGGGCACCCTCCTCCGCAGGGGCAGGCCAATAATACAACAAGGGAGGAAGCCGCGCGCGACCTCCTCCCTGGCAGGGTTTCCCTAGGCCCTCTCTGGGGAGGGCTTTGGACGGGGTTTTATTTGGAAGTGTAGCGGGTCCACTTGCCGCTGCCCTGCTTGGTGAAGTTTTCGGCCATGATTTTGTTGGCGCGGATATAGAGGACGCCGGCTTGGTTGGCGGCGGCGCGGGCGGAGATGCCTTCGGAACCGGCATCGGCGACCACTTTGCGGAGGCGCTCCACCAAATCTTCGTCGCTCATGCGCCTGCTGGACCGGCGGCGGGTGGTCGGGATCACGGGGGCCGCGTCGGCGGCAGGGGCGGCGCCGGGGGCGAGGTCGACGGCCCAGCCGCGTGACGCTCTGCTGGGGCGGGATCCGCTGAGTTCGGATTCCAACTGGATGAGTTCTTCGCGCAGTTGGGCTACCTTCCGCTGGCGCAATTTGGCGAGTTCGTGTTCCAGGTCGCTAATGCGTCGGTCAATCAGGTCGGATTTCATCAGGATGTATAGTGGGTTTGGTAATTGCGTTGCTATGGTGGCCGCCGTCTTTTTGCGGTTCTAGAACCAGAAAAACGTCGGAAGCGCAGCATCTAATCAATTAAAATGTTTTATGTCAACGGTAAATAATCTAGAATGTTTTGGCATTCTAACTTTGTTGTAAGGGTTCCGCTTGGCATGGCCTGACGCCTCCGACCAGCTATCTACGGCGGAGCGGGGCTATGGTTCATCTCGAATGACAAGGCGCGGCGGGGCGCACCCCATTTTCAGAAGAAGACGGCGAGATGTGAGAGAATTTGTGGGGAGCGCATAGCTCTCCGATGCTCTCGTTGAGCGAGTGGCCTGCGGGCAAAGTATTCGCCTTCTGAGGATAATAATTTAGGTGCCGCGCGCGGAGGCAAAGCTGGGGGCGAACAATGGGCGCGGCCTTTTACGATCTCCTGACTCCGGAATGATTTCGGCCAATATTGGGGCCCACTCGCTCGGCGTTCGTGCGGAAAGCGGATAGAAAAATCAACAAGCGCGGCGGGCGCGGCAGCGGTACCGCCATGGTGGCGGGTCTCCATTTGACGGCGCCTGGATGCGGTGGGTGTATGGTGGGTGAGACTATTTGCCTTATTGTTGGGATTAGCGGCGCTGGTGCTGATCCCCTTTTTTCTGCTGGGAGAAGGGTTTATGGCAGCCTTTGGTGAGGCGGGGGCTCGGACTTGGCTGGAGTCGCAGGGGCGGGCCTGGGGTTGGCTGGCAGGCCTGGGATTGCTGGTGGCCGACTTAGTGCTGCCGGTGCCGGCGACGAGCGTGATCAGCGCCTTGGGATATGGGTACGGATTCGCGCTTGGAGGCACCCTCGGGGCGGCGGGCTCGTTTCTTTGCGGGAGTTTGGCCTATGAGTTGTGCCGCCGCTGTGGGCAGCGCGCGGCGGATCGCCTATTGGGAGCCGATGACCGGGCGCGGGCGGCGCGGATTTTTAGCGGAGGCATGGGAGGCTGGCTGGTGGCGCTGTCGCGCTGGATGCCGCTGTTGCCGGAGATGACGTCCTGCATGGCGGGGCTGACGGGAATGCCGCGGCGCCGTTTTTATGCGGCGCTGGGCTGCGGCTGCCTGCCGATGGGGCTGATGTTTGCCGCCATTGGGGCGAGTGGCAATGCGCGGCCGGGGCTGGCCTTGGGCTTGAGCGCCGCGGTACCCGCCGTTTTGTACTTGGGGGCGGCGGGCTGGTTGAAGCGCCGCTGAGGGCGCAATTCGCTGAGGGATCGGCTTGTAACTGTGCGGCGGGAAGGCGAAATTGTTGGGATGGCGCAGAAAGGCGCCCTGGAACTCATGGATACTCCCCAACCTGCTTTGGCTCGGCGCACGCTTCGCACCTATGCGCGGCGGGAAGATGCGGAGCAGGCCCAGTCGTCCCTGGCGGACCACGCGATTGAGGCGCGGGTAGAGGAACATTTTTACACGCCGCCGGGAAGCGGGACGCGCCTCTCTGGCGGCTGTTCGCTGACGGTGGCAGTGGGGGAGGCCGCGGCGGCGGCGCGGGTTTTGTTAAAACTGCCGCCCTCGGAAACGGCGGGCACTCCGCGGGCCGCCGCCGAACCGCCCGCCCGCAGCCCCCTGCGCCGCCGCTTTGGCCCGCGGGCCCGGCAGAAGAGCAGCATTCCTATCATTTGTATCGCCATCGCTTGCAGCTCGCTGGGGCTCTATTGGGTGGTGCGGCAGGCGATGCGCGGCAAGGTTTCGCCCGGGACCACCACTTGGGAGAACCCCGAAAACATCCTAGTGCGGGAGGATCTCAACTGGGACGGCGAGCCCGATGTGGTCCGGGAATACACTCCCGGCGGGGCCCTCCTATCCATGTTGGAAGATCGGGACTTTGACGGCAAAATGGACCTGCGGTGGATCTGGCAGCGCGGGCAGTTGATTTACCGGGACCGGGACATCGACCGGGACGGGGCGATGGATGAGCGCACTACTTTTGACGGGTACAATGAGCCGTTTTATGTGGACCTGCGGCGCGGCGGGAAGGGCCCGGTGGTCCGGCGGCGCGTCTACCGCGAAGGGGTGCTGTGGAAGCTTTTGGAGGATCGCGACGCCGATACCCACTTTGACTGGCTGCAAGAGTTTACGTCCGAAGGGATGCTTTTCCGGGACGAGGCCCTGCCCAAGGGATCGCCGGAAAACGGGGTGCCCCAGCCGGAAGCTCTGCCCAAAGGGGCCCCGCGCGCCGCGGCTTTGCCCCTGGCCCCAGCACCCCGGCGCTGACCCGAGCTGGCTTGCGTTTCCTGTCAACCGCGCCCATGGTGGAGGCCCCACTTTTTAAACGCCCATGCATCAAGACGAATTCTGGAAAGGCATTGCGCCGGACGCGCGCCGACAATTGGAACTCCGCAGCTACGCGCAGGCCAGCTTGGCAGAGCGGCTCGGAACGAGCGGGGTCGAGGCCCGCGAAATCAGCGGCAGCGCCGTCCCCGCAGGGCTGGAAGAGGCCTGGATTCCTGGGGTGGTGCTTTTTCCGCGAAAGGTCTATGCCCAGCCGCAGCGGGGTTTTTTTGGGGAGTTCGCCCGGAGCGAGGAGGGCCCGCTGGGGCACATTGGCATGTGGCCCCGCCAGTGGGCCGCCGCGAGGATGTTCGCGGGCACTGCCAAAGGCTTCCACATCCACCCGCCGCACCTGCCGGAAGGAGTGGACCCCGCCGCGTGGTTTCGCCGCCTCTTCCTAGAGGAGCCGGAAAACTTCGCGCTGCGCCCCTACGACCGGGAGCAATGGGATGCCATGTTCTTCCTCCAGGGAATTGTCGAGATGTTGCTCGTAGACGAGCGCCCCGGCCTGCCGCGGCGCACCATGCGCTTTACCCTCTACGGAGACGACCTTCCGGGTGCTAACAATGCAGGGGTCATCATCCCCGCAGGAGTGGCCCACGCCCTGCGCGGAGGCAGCTCCCAGGACGTCCTCATGGTCTACGGCACCAGCACCATTTTCGCCCCCGCCAACGAAGGTCGCCTGGCCAGCAGCGTGGAGGCCTCTCCCCTGCCCCAGGCCTGGCAAGACTACCTGTCAGGCGAGCAGCCAAAGTCCTAGCCTCACCCATGAACGCCACTGACTGGTTCCCCGCTGGATACGACCGCGAGGTGGTCGAGCGGGTGTGGCGGCAAGCTCCGGAGATCCCCGGCAACGATGCCGCACTCTGGCGCAAGGACGAGTGCGGCGCTTGGATTCACCGCTTAGACTATGGGCGGCGCCACTCCGACTTCGGCTGGGAAATTCACGATCCCAGCGTCGGATGGAGCGGCCCCGGAGTAGTCCTGGCCCTGCGCCCCCTCCAATGGAACAACTATTTGGATCGCCTCGCCAGCCAAACGCATGGCCGCATCACCGCAGACGGACTGCGCAATGCGCGGCGCCTCTGGGACTGACCCTTCAAATCTGCCCTACCGCCATGCACCCCGCCCGCCTCGCCGAATTGACGGCCCTCGCCAGCGACACCGTAGAGGATGTGCGCCGGGCCCTTCCCGAGGGGCTGCGCCGCGCCGCCGCGGAGTGCCCCACCATTTTGCTAACCTTAGATGCCTGGGAGGCGGAACAGGGCGAGAGCGACGGCGATGGGCTCCTCGGCCTGTTTCTCGGGCTGAGCCGGGCGGAGGGCGAGCCCGCCGGGCCCGAGGACGCACCGCGCATTTTGCTCTTTTTGGATAGCCTCTGGGATTGGGCCGAGGAGGAGCGCGCGCGCTTTGCCGAGGAAGTCGAGACCACCTTTCTCCACGAGCTGGGGCACTACCTGGGCCTGGACGAGGACGAGGTCGCCGATCGCGGCCTAGCTTAATATGGGGGTGCCGAAGCTGGGAAAAATTTCAGTTTTCAGTTTTCCGTTTGCGGCGATGGTGCGCGTCCTGCAGCTTTGGCGGCCCGGCCGCGCTGCACCTTCCCTCACTTTCTCATGCCTCTCATTACCTACCGCGAAGCCATCCGCCAAGCCCTTGATGAAGAACTGGCCCGCGATGAAAACGTCGTGCTCATGGGCGAAGAAGTCGCCCAATACAACGGGGCCTACAAAGTCACGGAGGGCCTATGGAAAAAGTGGGGAGACAAGCGGGTAGTGGACACCCCGATTTCTGAAGCCGGCTTCATCGGCATGGGGATTGGGGCCTCGATGTTGGGAGTGCGCCCCGTGATGGAGCTGATGTTTTGGAGTTTTGCCTATGTGGCCTGGGACCAGATGATCAACAACGCCGCCAGCGTGCGCTACATGAGCGGAGGGAAAATCCACTGCCCGATCGTGATTCGCGGCCCCGCCAATGGCGGCACCAACGTCGGCGCCACCCACAGTCACACCCCGGAAAATTTCATCGCCAACACCCCCGGCCTGAAGGTGGTCTGCCCCGCCACCGCCTACGATGCCAAGGGGCTCATGAAGGCCGCCATCCGCGACAACGACCCCGTTTACGTCATGGAAAACACCGTGCTCTACGGCGAAACCTGGGAAGTGCCCGAGGAAGAGTACGTCATTCCCCTCGGCGTGGCCGACATCAAGCGCGAGGGCGCTGACATTTCCCTGATCGCCCACGGCCGCGCCGTCATCACCTGCCTCAAGGCCGCCGAAATCCTCGCCGCCGAACACGGCATCGACTGCGAAGTGGTCGACCTGCGCTGCATCCGCCCGCTCGACGAGGAAACCATCCTCAACAGCGTGCGCAAGACCAGTAAAGCCATCTACGTCGAAGAAAATAAGCCCTTCTGTGGCGTCGGGGCCCAGATCGCCAGCATGATCCAGGAAAAATGTTTCGACGACCTCGATGCCCCAGTGCTGCGCATCAGCGCCATCGACGCCCCCGCGATCTATTCCATGCCGATGGAAAAGATCCAACTCCCCTATCCGGAGCAGGTCGTCGCTAAAGTGCTAGAAATCTGCTGAGCCCCGGCGCCGCCGCACCTCCCCCATCCCGATAATTCGCCTGCGGAGGCCGCCGGGTCCCCCGGCGCGTCCCCGCCCCTGCCGCTCCGCGCGGTCAAATCCAGCGTTGCGCTTTTCTAGGTTGAAGATAGTCTCGCCCCAGCCTTTTCGTTAAGAAAAGCGAACCAACCTGCGTCCCCGCCGACCCGGCGGGTGCACTTTTTTCCCGATGAACCCATCCGCCCTCCTCCCTCGTCCGGCTGCGCCCCGTCCGCTCCTCCTCTCCCTAGCACCACTGGCCTGCGCCCTAGCATGGCCCGCTGCGCTTTCCGCGCAGGCCCTGCCAAGCGCCGCCGCGCCGTCTTCGGGGGTCGAGGAACCCGCCCTTCCAAGCGCCGCGGCGGGGCCGGTGGTGCGCTCCATCGAAATCCGCTTCAAGGGCGAGGCCACCATCGACCGCGAGCGGATCCTCTCCAACATGCGCCTCAAGACAGGCGAAGTTTATACCAAAGAAAAAGAGGAAGAGGACATCCGCGCCCTCTATAACACCGGGGACCTGCTCGACGTGCAAATCGCCAGCGCTCCGGTGGCCGGGGGCATCAAGCTAACCGTCACCGCCGAAGCGCGCGCCGGGCTGGGAGACGTCGAGTTCACGGGCAACACCGTCTTCAGCGCCACTCGCCTGCGGCAGGAAGTGGAACTCAAAGTCGGCGGTTCCGTGGACGACGCCAGCCTAGCCAAAGCCAAAGACAGCATCATCGAGCTCTACAAAGCCAAGGGCTATCCCGACGTCGCGGTCGACTACGCCGTCGCCAAGGGCAGCACCCGCGGCTTTTCCCGCGCGGTTTTCACCATCAACGAGGGCGGCCGGGGCATCCTGCAAAACGTGGTCTTCGAGGGCGCTAGCTCTTTTTCTTACGGCAGACTCAAAGACGTGATCACCAGCGACAACCGCAACTGGTTCAAGTTCTGGGATTTGAAACGCCGCGTGGAGCGCAGCAAAATCGAAGCCGACATCAAGGCCCTCGAAGAGTTCTACCAAAACGCCGGGTACCTCGACGCCAAAGTAACCGATGTTCAGCCCCAGCGGGTCGACGAAAAAAATGTCAACCTGATCTACCGCATCACCGAAGGACCGGTCTACACCGTGGCCGCCGTCGCGGTGGCCGGCAATAAACTCTACCAAACCGCCGACCTAGTCCCCGTCTTCCAACTCGAAGCCGGCCAGGCCTACTCCCTGGCCGACATGAAAATCGACCTGTCCACCATTGCCGACTACTACGGCTCCCGCGGCTACGCCGACGCCAAGGTCACCCCGCGCCTCGACAAAAAGGCCTCCGGCCAAGTTTCCGTCACCTACGCCATCGAAGAGGGCAACCAGTTCAAAGTCGGAAAAATCAGCATCTCCGGAAACCAGAAAACCAAGGAAGATGTCGTCCGCCGCGAGTTGACGTTGGCCCCCACTGACGAATACAATTCGATCAAGATCAACAAGTCGCGGGCCCGCCTGATGAACCTCGACTACTTTGAAGATGTCAGCTTCATGCCAGTTTCCTCCGACCTCGGCCCCGACTTCAAGGACATCAACATCGACCTCAAAGAGAAGCCGACCGGCCAGGTCCAGTTCGGGGCCGGATTCAGCTCCATCGACAACCTGGTGGGCTTCATGGAAGTGACCCAGAAGAACTTCGACGTTACTAACTGGCCCTCGTTCACGGGGGCGGGGCAGCGCTTCCGCCTCGGCTTAAAGGCTGGGTCGCGGCGCAAGGACTTCATCATGAGCCTAACTGAGCCCTACTTTATGGGGCAGCGGCTCTCCCTCGGCGGCGACCTCTTCTACACCGAAAAAACCTACCTGAGCGACTACTACGACCAGCGCGACATCGGAGGTAGCCTCAATTTGCGCAAGCCCCTCGGAGACAACTCCGACCTGCGTCTAACATATACTCTGCAGAAGGTCGAGATTTACGATATCGACAAAGACGCCTCGGAGGCCATCAAGGCAGAGGAAGGCGACTTCCTGCAGAGCCGTTTTGGCGGCGCCTGGGTATTCGACAACCGCGACAGCTTCCAGATGCCGACCCGGGGCCACAAAGTGATGGTGGAAAGCAACTTCAGCGGCAGCTTCCTCGGCGGGGACGTCGAGACCGTGAGCCTGAGCCTCTCGGGCCAGAAGTATTGGAAAATGCCCTATGAAGCCATTTTCAGCATCCAGGGCGAGCTGGCCTCGGTAGACACCACCGGCGACGCGGACACCGTGCCGATCTTTGAACGCCAATTCCTCGGCGGCGCCAATAACCTGCGCGGCTTTGAATACCGCGACGTCGGCCCGCGCGACAACAACGGTGAACCCCTCGGAGGCAATACCCTCGGCTGGCTCACTGCCGAAGTCACCTTCCCCATCGTCTCTAAAGTGCGCGGCGCTATCTTCGCCGACGCCGGCTTCGTTAACCCCGACTCCTGGGACTACAGCACCAGCGACTACAACGCCGACATCGGTTTGGGCGTCCGCGTGAACCTCCCCATCGTGGGCACCCCGGTCAAGATCGACTACGGCATTCCGGTCACTACGGACGAAACCAACGACAAAGGCGGCCAATTCCAGTTCAGCGTCGACTACAAATTCTAAGCGCGAAATCCGCCCGCTCCGCCCGAACCGCCGCCTCTTCGCTGGGGCGGCGGTTTTTGCTTGGCCCACGGACTCTATGGCACCTCCTCAAAGCACCTCCGCCCGCCCCGCCTCTAACAGTGCCGCCAAATGGGAGAGGTCGGCCACCGTGATGTCCGGCCGCGACTCCGCGATCACTTCCGGAAATTCGTAGCCAGTCAGGACCGCGATGGAGCGGATCCCCGCGGCCTGGGCAGCGTGCACGTCGTGCCGCATGTCGCCGATCATCACCGTGTCCGGGGGGTGCAGTTGATGCTCCGCGAGGATGCCGGAGATCCGGTGGGTTTTGTCGCGCACCCCCGCATAGATGACTTCGAAAAAGTGGCTCAAGCCGAGGTCCGCGGCCTGGGCGTGAACCGCCTCCGGAGGAGCCGCGCTGAGCACAAACATGCGGCAGCGCGCCCGGGCACAGCGCTCCAAAAAAGCTAGGGCTTGGGGGATCAGGGTGACCGGCTCGGTACTGGCGGCCATGGCGGGGCGGAACACTAGCTCTAACTCCTCGAGGTCCACTCCAGGAATGAGCCGCTCATAAAAGGCCGCAAAGGGAAGGGAAAATTCCCGCCGGAAGCGGGCGCGGTCCATCGCCGCGAGGCCGTAGCGGCGCAGCACCGCATTGGTGGCCTCCACCACCGGAGGAAGATCGTCCACCAGAGTTCCCGACCAATCGAAAATCACATTGCGCATGGACCGACCTCGCCTGCCGCCCCCCAAAATCAACCTGAAACCGCAGCTTGCGCCCAGGCCCGGCCCTCCCCAAGTTGGGGCCATGAGCGCTCCACTCCTCGCCCCCCCGGCCGCCGACCGCCGCCGCTGGCGGGGCGCGGGGCGCTACCTGGGCCTCGCCGCCTTCATGGGAGCTGCCATTTTCTTTAGCCTGAAAACCGGGGAACACTACCCCTTTTCTCACTTCCCCATGTACGGCAATCCCGGCCCCCGCCCCGTGGACTACTATTTCCTAACTGACTCCGGAGGGGCCCCGCTGCCGGTGCAGTCGCTGACTGGCGACACCGCTCCCAAGCTGAAAAAACGCCTCAACACCGAGCTCAACGAGTGGGGCTCTGCCCACGGCCAGCGGGTCAAGGCCCGCATCCCGGCGGAGGTCCGCGCCCGCATCGCCAAAGAGGTACTGGACGGCTTTGTGGCCCAGTCCCAGCAGCGCGGCACCCCCCTGCCAAGTCAGGTGCAACTCTGGCGCGGGGAAATCCACGTGGGGCCCAGCGGCTTCCACGAAACCTTTGTGAAAGAGGCGAGCAACTAGCATGAATGCCCTGCTTTTGGATGTTCGACGCCACGGCTGGAGGACGGCGCTGCTCGGCGGCACTGGCCTGCGGGATGTCGGCCGACTCGAGGGTTTCGGGCTGCGCTTGCTTTTCGCGGTCGTGGTCTGGCGCAGTTTGGAATTCTATCCCACCTACCCCAGCTTACCCAAGCCCGTAGGCCTAGCCGCGTGGCCTGCTCTCTGGGAGGCCCTGGGTTGGGACCTGAGCCGCCTCGCGGACCCCACCTTTTGGAGCCAGTGCCTCCTCGGGGCCCGCTTAGCTCTGATTTGCTATGTGCTGGGGGTGGCCCTGCCGGTGGCCCTGCCGTTTCTGGCCCTGCTCCACATCGCCATCCGCACCCTCAACAATTCCCAGGGCGCCGCCCACCACGGCTTTCAGATGGTCAGCCTGACCCTCCTCACGCAAGCGCTGGTGGTGTGGTTCCTGGCGGGCTCCCGAACCCTAGCCAAGATGCGCCGGAGGCCCGCGCCCACCTGGGCCGCCCCAGGCAACTGGACCTGGCTGTGGCTCTACACCATCGCCATCGCCGCCGCCACTTACACCGTCTCAGTCTGCTCCAAGTGGGACGAGTCCCGCGGCCAGTGGCTAAAAAACTCGCCCTACGTGGCTACCGAAATCGTCAAAACGCACCGCCAAAACTTCTACAATAACCTCGACCATACCTTCATCGAAGGGGTGCCCCCAGCGGCCTCCCCCGCGACCGCCGATCCCGCCACCGACCGCTACCGCCATCGCATCCCCCCCGCGGCCGACTGGCTGATGCGCCACCCCGACCTCGCCCGGATCCTGTTCGGCGCGGGTTTCTTCCTCGAGTTGCTCGCTGTCCTAGCCGTGTTCGACCGGCGCGCCGCCCTCGTCATTGGCCTAAGTTTGGTAGCCCTCCACGGATCCATCGAGTGGCTCATGGAGCTCTCCTTTCCCTTCAATGAGCGCACCGTGGGCGTATTCTTCGTCAACGCCTTTGGCTGGTTCATCCTCATGCTGCGCGATCCCGCCTGGTGGCCCTCGCGCCGCCTTTGGATGGGATCCCTGCTCGGGGCGGCGGCCCTCCTCGCGGCCCATTTGGGGACCGGGCCGTCCCCTTCGCCCGGGGCCCAATTCCTGGCCCTTCTCCAACACCCCGCGGCACTCGTGCCAGACTTGTTCGCCTGGCCCACCGCCGGCAAGTGGGCCTGGATTCTCCTCACTCAAACGGTGCTCCTGGCCGCTTTGACGATGAGTGCACGATCGCTGCTACCCGGCAAGCGACCGGTCGCCGGAGAGGGCCCCAACGGGCGCCCGCACTAGACTTGGGGGCCATCAGCGAGCAGGCCGAGGACCAGATCGCGCAGCTCTTCAGGCTGATAGGGCTTAGGCAAGACGGCGCAGAATCCATAGTCGGCGTGGCGCGACATCACCGGATCATCGCTGTAGCCAGAGGAGACGATGGCGCGGACGTCAGGGTCAAATTGGCGGAGTTGCGCCATCGCTTGAGCGCCACCCATCCCGCCGGGAATGGACAAATCCATCACCACAAGGTCATAGCCCCTTCCTCCCAATAGGGCTTCGGTGTAGCGGGCCACCGTTTCCAAGCCGTCGGTTGTGCCAGCGACTTCGCAGCCCGCCGCGCTGAGATTGTTGACCATGAGTTGGAGGATGAGGGCCTCATCTTCTAACACTAATACTCGCCGGGGGCGCCGGGCCGTCGGAGGTGCCATGTCCCGCGCCCCCGCCGGGACCTCGCCCGGATCGGGCTGCAGCGCGATCGGCAAAGTGACCCGCAGGGACGTGCCCGCCGCAGGGCGACTGTCCACGGCGATGCTTCCGCCGTGGGCTTTGGCAATGGATTCACAAACCGTTAGGCCCAACCCGCTGGCGTTGCTCTCCGCGCGAGTGGTGAAGTACGGTTCGAAAATATGGCTCGCGGTCTCGGGATCAATGCCCTCGCCGAGATCCGCCACTTCCAAAACCAGGGATTCGGCATGGGCGCTGAGCCGCAGGGAGACCGCGCCGCCCTGCGGCTGAGCCTGTTCGGCGTTGCGTACCAAGTTGCTGCAGAGGCGGTGAATCTGGTGCCGATCGACTTCGGCGCGACACGGCTGCGGCGGAACATCTAGCTGATAAGCAAGTCCCGGGCGGCGCGGCCAGTCGGCGAACCAATCCCGCAGCAGCGCCGCCAAATCGACCACCTGGCGAATCGGGGCCCCGCCGCGGGCAAAGGTGAGCAGTTGCTGCACCAAATTCTGCGCCTGAAGGCCCGCGCGACGGGCCGCCGCCAACTCCTGGCGCGGAGCAGCTTCCGGCTCTAATTGGAGTTCTGCCAGGGAAAGGTTGCCCAGGAGGACTGTGAGGATGTTGTTGAAATCGTGGGCGAACCCGCGCGCCAAGAAGCCGAGAGACTCCAGTTTTTCCAGCTTATCCTGCTGCTGTTCTCCTAGCTTTCGGGAAGTAATATCCCGCATCAGCACTAGCAACCCTTGTCCAAAGGGGTAGAGCTGGACCCCATACCAGGCGCTCTGCGATTCGTGCTCCAGCTCAAACGAAGCCGGGCTGCGGTGCGCCAGAGCGGTTGAAAACTCATGGTAGTAACGCCGGTGCAGACTGGGCGGCAGGATGTCCCAGAAAAACTGCCCGAGGAGGGATTCCCGAGAACTGCCCAGCACCCCAGCCGCTAATGGATTCAGATAGGTGATGCGCCAATCCGCATCCAGCGCCAACAGCGGATCGGCAATGCTGCCGACGATGCCCGCAAGGTTCGGTGTGGGACTGCTCGCGAAGGCCTCGTCGAGCGAGCGGGCCCGCGGCGGCAGGCCCGCGGCGACCTCCGCCGCCGGGAGGCGAAAGAGAACCACGATGCCGGTGAGGGCACCATCGGCATCGCGAATGGGGGTGGTTGTGTCCTCGATGTGAACCGGGCGGCCCTCGCGATCTGTCAGGAGAATGGTGCGGCTCGGCGCCCCGGAGACGAGCGCCGAGGGGTCGAGTCGTTCGCCGCTCGGCAGGGAGACGCGGAAAACCGTGTGCAGGGGCCGACCCACGGCCTCAGCGACCGACCAGCCCGTAAGCTGTTCGGCCACCGGATTCATGAAATTGACAATCCCCAACATGTCCGTGGAAATAACGCCTTCCGCCAAACTGCGGAGCGTGGCAATAAAGCGGTCTTCGCTAGACTGCAGTTGGCGCAGGGCGCTGTGCCGCGCGTGGGCCAACTCAATCGCAGAGCGAAGTTCGCTCTCCTGAAACGGTTTGCGCAAGTAGCCATAAGGCTGCGCGGCGCGGGCCCGCCTCAACGTAGCTTCATCCCCGCTAGCACTCAAAAAAATAACCGGCGCGGGGTGCTCCGCCTGCAAGCAAGTGGCGGCCTCCACGCCGTCCATGCCCGGCTGCAACTGGATGTCCATGAGGATGACATCGGGCTGCTGACGCCGCAGGGCTTGGAGCGCTTCGGCGCCACTGCGGCACAGGGCGGTAACCTCGAAGCCCAACCTTGTCAGGGTCGCCTCTAGGTCACGGGCCACCAGGACTTCATCCTCAACTACCAGGATACGCAGGGCATTCATTGCAATCGCCAGAGGCAGGCGCCTCCGGCACATACTCATAAGGACCAAGCGCGCTGGCAACAACGGGAAAACCAGCCCGCGCGGCCCACTTCTCCCCGGCCTCCGCGTGGAGCGGCCGGGCATTTTCCTAACGCGTTTTCCCAGGCCACTACATCCGCTCGGTGGTGCGGATGCCCATCAGGCCAAGTCCGGTTTTAAGGGTGCGCGAGGTCGCTTCGCAAAGCGCCAAGCGGGTGGCGCGGACTTGGCCTTCGGCGCGCAGCACGGGACAAGCTTCAAAGAAGCTGTGGAACGCTTGCGCCAGCGTAAACAGGTAGGTCGCTAGCAGGTTCGGGCGGAAGTCCTCCAGCACCGCCGGGACCACCTCGGCAAAGCGGGCCAGGGTGAGGGCCAGCCAGCGCTCGGCGTCTTCCGTGATCTGGTAGGGTCCCTCCAGGGCTGGAGCGGAACCTTCGAGCTTGCGGAAAATCGAGCGGGTGCGGACGTAGGAATACTGCAAATACGGTGCCGTGTTGCCCTGAAAGGCGAGCATCTTCTCCCAGGAAAATTTGTAGTCGGTGAGACGGTGCTGGCTCAATTCCAAGTACTTCGCCGCCCCGATGCCCACGGCGCGGGCAATCTCGGCCTTCTCGGCCTCGGCCAAATCGGGATTTTTTTCCTGCACCACGGCATGGGCGCGCTCCTCGGCCTCCTCGAGCACCTCTAACAAGCCAACGCTCTCGCCGCTGCGGGTTTTCATCATGGTGCCATCCGCGCCCAGAATGCTGCCGAAGGCGACGTGCTGGAGGTTGCCGCGGAGTCCCCAGCGGCGGGCCGCATCAAAGAGTTGTTGGAAGTGGAAGGCTTGGGGCGCCCCCACCACGTACCACACGTCGGTGGCCTGCCAAACCCGCAGGCGGTGCTCCACCGTTGCTAGGTCGGTAGTGGCATAGCCGTAGCCGCCGTCGCGCTTGCGGATCATGAAAGGCGCTGCCTCCGACTCCCCCTCCGGAAAGATGCAGAGGGCGCCCTCGCTCTCGCGGGCCAGCCCGGATGCTGCCAGTTCCGCCACCAGGGAAGGGAGCCGGTCGTTGTAATAACTTTCGCCCAAATAATGGTCGAAGCGGATGTCGAGCTTGTCGTATACCGTAGCTAGGCCCGCGAGAGACACGTCCACACAGCGCTGCCAGATGGCCCGGTTTTCCGGGTCGCCGGCCTGCAGCTTGACTAACTCAGCCCGGCAGGCGTCGCGCACCGGGGTATCGGCGCGCTCTCCCGCCTTCATTTGCTCTTCCTGGGCCTTGCTCTCCGCGTTAACCGATTTGTAAAGGCGCAGTAGTTCGCGGATCGGGTCGCGCAGCAAGGCGGCCTCGTCGAGGTCCCGCTTCCAGCCATAGAGCACCATGCCGAACTGGGTTCCCCAGTCGCCAATATGGTTGTCCGTGATGACGGTGTGGCCCACAAAGCGGGCAATCCGGCTCAGGCAGTCGCCAATAATCGTGCTCCGAATGTGCCCGACGTGCATTTGCTTAGCAACGTTAGGAGCACTGAAATCGATCACGATGGTTCGGGGCTCAGACGCGGCGGCGGTGCCCAGCTTAGGATCGGTCAAGAGGAGTTCGAGACGGGCGGCGAGGGCTTCGGGGGCCATCGAAAAATTGATAAAGCCGGGCCCGGCGACGGTGGGGGGCGCGGCCAGCCCGGCGACGTCGATGGCGGCGGCGAGTTCCGCGGCGAGGGCGCGGGGATTGGTCTTGAGCGCCTTGGCTAGGACCATGGCGGCGTTCGTCTGGTAGTCGCCAAAGCGGGGGTCGGCCGCGGGGTCGACCGCGGCCGCGAAGCCCTCCGGCAGGGCGTAGCCAAGCGAGCGGAGCGACGCGGCGACGCGCTGTTGGAGCAGTTGGGGGAAAGTCATAGGCCTGCCATACTGGCAGGGGCCAAAATTTTCTCAACCGGCGATGGCGTTTCTGGCCCGGCCCGGCGCGAAGCTAGGCCCGCCGCAGATAGCGGCGCCACTCCGCCAGCCCTGGCATGCGATGGAGCACATCAGCGAGGACGAAATCCGCTTCGAAGGGGGGGAACGCGGTGTCGCCATCCGCGGGCTGATCCAGCACCGTGAGCAGTATTTGGGAAATCCTGGGGAGCAGCAGGCGGTAGATCTCCGCGCCCCCAATGACGTAAACCGGCCCCGATAAGCCCAGGGCATCCAGCGCCGCTAAGTCGGGCAGCACTTCCACGCCCGCGGTGTTTGCCAAAGTCCGCGAGAGCACCAAGTGGCGCCGGTTTGGCAGGGGGCGGCCAAGGCTTTCCCAAGTCTTCCGCCCCATTAAGATAGGAAACCCAGTGGTGGTGCGGCGGAAAAACTTCAAGTCCTCCGGCAATTGCCAAGGCAGCGCGCCAGCTCGGCCGATGATGCGGTTGGCGGCCATGGCGGCGATGGCAATGTAGTTGGGAGGCACGAGCTGTTTAGTGAGGGTTTCCGCCATGGTTTTAAAAAGCGCAGAGCGTGGCCGCGATGCTCAGACCGCGATGGGGGCCTTGATGGCGGGGTGGGGATCGTAGCCCTCTAGCGCGAAATCCCCGTACCGAAAATCGTCGATAGATTCAATCGCCGGATTGAGGCGCAAAGTGGGAAGCGGGCGGGGCGGGCGGCTCAGCTGCTCCTCGACTTGATCGAGGTGATTTTGATAGAGATGGAGATCGCCGAAACTGTGGACGAAGTCGCCGGGGCGCAGGTTAGTGACCTGGGCCACCATGTGGGTAAGTAGCGCGTAGGACGCAATGTTAAATGGGACCCCCAAAAAAAGGTCGGCGCTGCGCTGATAGAGCTGGCAGGAAAGCGTGCCCGCCTCCTGGTCCACATAAAATTGAAAGAGGCTGTGGCAGGGAGGCAGGGCCATGCCGGAAATCTGGGCTGGATTCCAAGCGCTCACGATGAGGCGGCGGCTGTCCGGGGTGCGGCGGATTTGCTCAATAACCTGAGCCAGTTGGTCAATGCGCCTGCCATCCGGCGCGGGCCAGGCCCGCCATTGGGCGCCGTAGACTGGGCCCAATTCCCCCTCGGCGTCCGCCCATTCGTCCCAAATGGTGACCCCGTTTTCTTGCAGGTAGCGAACGTTGGTGTCCCCTCTGATAAACCAGAGCAACTCGTGAAGAATCGAGCGGAGGTGGACTTTTTTGGTAGTAAGCAGCGGAAAGCCCTCCGCCAGGCGGTAGCGAGACTGGGCCCCAAAAACCGATAGGGTCCCGGTGCCGGTGCGGTCCGGGCGGGCTTTTCCCTCGCGCAGCACGAGGCGCAACAGGTCGTGGTAGGTCTGCATAGGCGAAATTATGACTTCTTTTTCGCGGCGCGCTGCTCCGCTTCCGCGCGCGCCTGGGCTAGGGTTGCAGGCTGCCAGCGCTCCTGCACTTGGTCCGAGCTAACATCGTCGGCGTCGCCCCAGATCCGGTTGGGCCCGGAACTGGCGACCAGCACTTGGTCGCCGACCACGCTGAACTTGAGGGGCTGCCCGTAAACATCAGGAAGCATTCCCCCGCTAAACTCGCCCGACCGCCCATTCATGTAGCCGCCCGGAATGCGGCGCCCATCGGCTCCGATCACGTTATACATCAAAAGGCCGAACTGCCGCGCGTCGCTCAAATCCGGCCAGGAACCCGTTTCGGCATGGCATTCGCTGAGCCCCCCCCGCAAATCAGCCACCATTTCCTGGTTGGCCTGGAGGAGAAAACGCGGGATCACCACTTTCGCAACAAGCCCAGCCAGCAGCCCGGCGCAGGCGGCGGGAACCAAAAGGGACCAGAGGAAAAGCTTCACGTCTGCCATTTTGCCGCGACGCGCCCCGCCAGCAAGCGGCAATGAGCTTGCCAACCAGAGCCGCCGCCCGGCGCGGCGCTCCAAAAGCAGGCCCTCAGGCTGTCACCAGGGCCGCCAGTTTGCCCAAGAAATGCCAGTGGTGCCAGCCCATCCCCAGGACCAAAATTACCAGCAGGGCATCCCAACTCCGGGCCCAGCGCGCGTGCCTAGCGAGAAAAAATTCCGTGCCAATCGCGGCCACCAGGATGGTCATGGGAGTCCAGAGCGCGGTGTACAGCATGCGGTCGTGCCCAAAAACGCTGAAAAAGGCCGCGTAAAAACCTAGGCAACTCGCCGCCGCCAACAAAGGCGGTGACCAGGCCCGCCGCTGGCACAACCCGCCCAGGGCTCCCCCCAGCACCAGCACCCACAAACACAACAGCGGCGCCGCAGGCCGGATCGAAGCCCAATCTCCTGACTCCACCGAAGCCATGGGCAAGCCCAATACTTCCACCAACCTCGGCTCCGGGGATATAATGTTAGTAAACCAAAGGTGCTGGGCGATGGTTCGCAAGGTCGGCCACGGAGATGTGAACACCTCCCAGGACAACCACCCGGCCTCGCGCCCCACGGAACTGGGAAGGAAGAAGAGCGTCGTTTTGGGGTAGATCAGGGCTTGAAGCAGGCTCAGGGCCATCAGGAGCAACCCACTGGCCAAGAGCGAAAGTGCCGCTTGGCGCCAGGCGCGGCGGGGCGGAAAGCGCACCCCGGCCCAAAGCACCGCTGGGACGAAGTTGATCGTTAGATTCGAGGCCGCATAGACCACGGACCATAGCCAGGCCGCATTCGCCCCCCTTCCACGCCGCCCCGCCGCCCAAGCGATCGCAGTTAAGCCCAAGCCAGAAAAAATGTAGGTTTCGGGGACCGCGGCATAAAACACCGTGCTGGCCGAGGCTCCGTAGATGAGGGCGAAGAGCAGGCTACGGCGGGACGGAAGCCACTGGCGCAGCAGGGAGAACATCAGGACGACCGCGCTCGCCCCAGCCGCAGCCGTGACCCAGGGCGCGGCCTGGCGCCGGGCCTCGGCGGGTTTTAGCTCCGCATCGACTGCCCGGTACCACTCCCGCACCGCGCTCCCCAAGGGCTGATGCCATATCACAAAATTGGGATGGCCGGTGGTGTGGTTATGATCCTGTAGGCGCGTGCCCACGAGATCCCCCAACGCGCGCTTGGTGTCGGCGCGGAAACAAACGTTGTCCCGCCCATAGAGCGGCGATGAGGCCAACTGCGTGGCCGCGGCGCGGTAACCGGCCAAAGCTACTAACCAAAGTACAACCAACAGGACGCGGTGCGCCGGTGGGCGCTCGGGGGTCGGCGTAGGGCTTTCAGGGCTGGTCATGCGCTAGTAGGGTCGGGCGAGTAGGATGAATCCAACGATCAGCGCCAGCACTGCATAACTGGCTGTATCCCGCAAGGCAAAGGCAATAGCGTCCTCCTTGATCTGGCGACGTCCCGTCAGCACCCACAGGCGGCTCACCCAGTATAGCAACAGCGGCAGCACCGCCCAAAGGGGGCCGATCAAATGGTAGTGCTCGGAAACCTCGGGAGACTGGATATACAGTGCCAACACCACCACCGCCAGAAAGCTCGAGCTAATTCCCAAGTTAGTCACCATGGCCACGTCCTCCAGGTGGTACCCCCGGTGCCGCACCGCAGGTGGGGACCCGCTCCAATCCAACAACTCAGCCACTCGCTTCTGAAATGCTAATCCCAAAAAGAAAAACAAGGAAAAGCACAGCAGCCAGCGGGACACGGGGGTTTCCGTGGCCAGCGAGCCGGCGTAGAGGCGCAATACATAAAACAGCGCCAGTAGCAGCGCGTCCACGAGCAGGATCCGCTTTAGCCCCAGCGAGTAGGCGGTCGTGGCCACCAAATAGCTCCAAAACAAAACCTGGAAGGCTCCTCCCGCCCGGTGGGCCGCCGCGGCCGCCAACCCCAGCAACATCAATGCCGCTAGGATGGCTTCTCGCGGCTGCAACTGCCCCGCCGCGATAGGCCGCAACCGCTTAACGGGGTGAAGGCGGTCCGCCGAGTGGTCCATCACGTCGTTGAACAGATAGACCGCCGAAGCCGCTAGGCTAAATGAAATAAAGGCGCAGGCCGCCGCCGCCCACACCCCGGCGCGCTGGAAGTCGTGCGACAGCACCAACGGCAACAGCAGGAGCACATTCTTGATCCAGTGCTGCGGGCGGCATCCTCGCACAATGGCCAAAAAAGGTCCCCGCCCCTCGGGAGGCCCGGAAGATTGAGGGGTCTCATCTGTCAATGTCTTCAACAAACGCTCTTTAGTTAAGCCGAGGGTCCCCCTCAAGCGCGTTCTGCATTTCATCCCTCATTTCTCAGGGCTCCGCCCGGGTCAGGCGATCTGGCCCATCTGCCGATCCTAGCCGTAGCGAAGAGCCTCATCCTCGAGCCGTTCTGATGAATCTGTCCTCATTCCCCCGATTGTGAAAAACTTGTCATTTTACGGCGCCTCTAGCCTATTCGAATAATCTTTAATGTTCTCTGTGATCCCCTCGCCTGCCGCCCCGCCGCCGCCCCTACCCGAGGCGGCGGAGCGCCCTCGACGTTTCCGCACTCGACAACGCTGGGCCGCGGCGGCTGCCCTGGCCGCCGCGCTGAGCATCGGATTCTGGGGATGGCACTGGCGGTCCACCCGGGCCCTGCGCGTGTTTCCCGGCAAGTATTGGGAACAGGTCACCCCCGAATCCGTCGGCATGGACGGCCAACGCCTCGCGCGCTTGTCCCGCACTTTGCGCGGTAGCGGCTGTATCGTGCGCGGCGGGAAAATGGCCTACCACTGGGGGCATCCGGAACTGCGGAGCAATGTGTGGTCCGCTTCCAAGCCCTTTATCGCCCACGCTTTATTTGCCGCGGTAGTGCGCGGACTGCTCCCGAGCTTGGACGCACCCGTGGCGGACTCCCAACCTGGCCTCCATAGCCTAAATGCAGATCTACAGTATAAGGACCGCCAGATCACTTGGCGCCATCTTGTCTCCCAGACATCCTGCTATGGCGTCTCCGAGGCCCCAGGCCGTGCGTTTGATTATTCCGACTTTCAGATGGCGCTTCTCATCGACACCCTTTTTGAAAAGGTATATCAGGTTTCCGACCCCAAGATCGACCGCGAGGTGATGGAGCCCATGCTTTACCGCGACATCCAGTTCCAAGATTCGCCCACCTTAGGTCGGCAGGGCCAGCGTCGATCCGTCGGACGGCTGCACATTTCTCCGCGCGACTTCTGCCGTTTCGGCCTGCTCTATTTACGAGGTGGTCAGTGGGATGGAAAACCCCTACTGCCCGAATCCTGGATCCACCTCGCCCGGGCCAGCCCGCTTCCCCCCACCCTAGCCCGTACCGCCGGAACGGATGCGACCATGTTAGAAGGCCAGCGCAGCCTGGGCGGGGGCAAGAACCAGGAGGACGCCTGGGGCAGCTATAGCTATACGTGGTGGACGAATGGGTGCAATGCCGCGGGCGAGCGGCTCTGGCCAGATGCCCCCACCGACACCTTCGGCGCCTTTGGCCAAGCCGGAAAGTGGGCCCTCGTCATTATCCCTAGCCTCGATTTAGTTGCCTCCTGGGTCGATACCACGCTCCCAGGTTTCACCGCCATGAGCTGGAACGAGACGGGGCGCCTGCCCCTAAGCCGCATTCTCCACCAACTCGCCAGGACCGTTAGAGATCGGCACTGAACTCATTTGGCGTGCTCGCGCCCCAGTTCTTTCCCTTCCTGTGAGGGTGCCGCCTCGCCCGCTCGGTCCGCCATTTGGCAGTCGCGCGCCCTGATCGTGCCTGATATATTGCCGCAATGGCCCGCTCCCTAACTGCCCCACCGCTCGCGGAAACGCAACCGATCCCCGTGATTGTGAATCCCGGGGCCCGCGGCGCTACTGCCGGGCGCTGCGTCGACCTCATCCGCGGTTTTAGCCCGCGCATTGTGCTCCACGAGACCCGCGCCGCGGGGGATGCGCGGCGGCTCGCCGAGACCCTAGCTTTAGACGGAGCTCCCCTCATCGTCGCCGCCGGCGGCGACGGCACCGTCAACGAGGTCGTCCAAGGCATCGCCCAGGCCGGGGCTGCCGCGCACACCACCATGGGTGTCCTGCCCACAGGGACGATGAATGTGTTCGCCGCTGAGTTAGGCCTACCGTCAGGCCAGTTGGGCCAGTGCTGGCGCGCCATCGCGGAGGGCCAGGCCCGCAGCGTCGACCTTTGGGATCTCAACGGCCGCTGCTTTGTGCAATTGGCAGGCATCGGCTTAGACGCCGCTATCATTGCGGAAACCACCTGGGAAGCAAAGAAGCGCTATGGCCCCCTGAGCTATGTGCTGGCCGGCCTGAAAGTGCTGCGGCGGCCCGCGCCTATGCTGCAGGTGGAAGCGCCCGGGCACCTGCCCCGCCGCGGCACCGCCGTCCTGATCGGCAGCGGACGCCGCTACGGGGGGCCCTTCCCCCTCTTTCCCCAGGCCTTGCTGAGCGATGGCCTGATTGACGTGGTGGTGATGCCGCGCCACGGCTGGAGCGACTTTTATGCTATCGGACGCGCCCTGCTCAGCGGGCGCTATGCCGCCCACCGCGCCGTCAGTTATTTTCAAACGGCGCGCCTCAGTGTCCTCGCGGAACAAGACGTCCCCTACGAGGTCGATGGCGAGTGGGTCGGAACCAGCCGAACCCTTCATTTGTCCCGGCGCGGCAGCCTCCAAGTGATGGCCCCAGCCCCGCATTGGAGTTGAGCCCCCCCGGCCGCCCGGGGGGGAAGCCCTTTCTCTAGAGGTGGATAGGGTGTCCCTCGGCGACTCCCGTGGCTTCGTGGATGGCTTCGCTCAGGGTCGGATGGGCGTGGATCGTGGCGTGGATGTCGTCCTTGGTTAGCTCCGCGGTGATGGCTAGGCCCATTTCCGCGATCATCTCGGTGGCCTCGGCCCCAATGATGTGGGCTCCGATCACTTCCCCGTGGGGCTCGCCGTAAATGAGTTTAACAAAACCCTCAGTCTCGCCGATGGCCGTAGCCTTGCCGCTGGCGAGGAACGGAAACACTCCCACCTTGTATTTCAAACCCTTCTCTTTGGCCGCTCGCTCAGTTAGGCCAACGCTGGCCACCTGGGGGTGGCAGTACGTGCATCCAGGGAAAACCGTGACCTTCTTGGGCTTCTTGCCCTCGTACAGTCCCTCGATGCACTGGATGGCCTCGTAACTCGCGACGTGCGCCAACCAAGGGGGCCCGATGATGTCTCCCGCCGCGTAGACGTTCTTGATGCTAGTTTGATAGTTGGCGTCGGTGGCGATGTAGCCGCGCTCCGTCAACTTGGGCTGTTGGCCGCCGGGAAGGACGGGCTTTACCCCAATAGCGATCAGGGCCACCTCCGCCGCGAGGGTCCGAGCCACCCCGTCGGGCCCTTCTACGGTGATTTCAACTCCGCTGCCTGTGTCCTTGGTGGCGGTAACCTTTGTGGAAGTTAGGATAGTCAGCCCTGCTTTCTTGAGCGACTTTTCCAAGGCCACGCTGACCTCCGTGTCTTCCACAGGGAGGACGTTCGGCAGCATTTCCACAACCGTGACCTTAGTGCCGTAGGCATTGTAAAAATAGGCGAACTCGATGCCGATGGCCCCCGCGCCGATGATGATGATCTCCTTGGGTTGCGGAGAAAGGGTCAGCGCTTCCTTGCTGCCGATGACGGTCTTGCCGTTGAAGGGTAAGCTGGGGAGCTCGCGCGTGGCGCAGCCCGTAGCGATGAGGATTTTTTCCCCCTCCAGGACCGAGGTCTGGCCCTCGCGGTTAGTGACCTCTACTTTTCCCTCCCCCGCCAGAGAGGCGGTGCCGGGGATGTAATCGACTTTGTTTTTCTTGAAAAGAAAAGCCACGCCGGAGGATGACTTGTCGCTGACCTTGCGGCTGCGGGAGATGATTTTGTCCCAGTCGTAGCCGAGGCCGTCTACGCTGAGGCCGAACTCGGCGGCCCGGTGCTTGAGAAGGTGATAGAGTTCCGCCGTCTTGAGCAGGGCCTTGGTGGGGATGCAGCCCCAGTTGCCGCAGGTGCCACCGGGCCGATCAAAGTCCACCACGGCCACTTTGCGGCCCAACTGCGCGGCGCGGATGGCTCCTACATATCCGGCGGGGCCGCTGCCGATGACGATGAGATCGTATTTCATAAAATTTGGGGGAAGTCTACCAACCTGCTCTAAAACCCTCGCCCTACCCCTTTGCAAAGGGAAATCCCTTCACCGCGCCTGTTGGGCCTAGTCGTCCCAGTGGGCGATGTACACCATGCGCCCACAGTTGGGACAGGTGGCGATCTGTTTCTCCGCCCGAGCTTCGTTGAAGGTGGCCGCGGTGACCTTCATGTGGCAACCCGCGCAGACGTGGCCATTCAACTCCGCGATTACCTCTCCCCGGCTCGCTAAAATGCGGTCGTAGCGCTCCAGCAGCTCGCCCGGCACCTGCGCCGCGAGGCCTCCGCGGAGGCCCTCAAATTCTTTGATCTGCGCCGTCACGTTGAGATAGCGCTGCTTGATTTTGCCCAACTCCTCCTTCACCAAGGCCTCCGTTTCCGCATGATGCGCTAAAGCCTCCTGCAGCTTAGCCTGCCATACCTCGCCTGTTTCCATCAGCCCCATCTCCTCGTCTTCTAGCTTGGCGACGTCTTTTTCGTAGCGCGCGGTCTCGTGCGCCAAAGCCGTGAATTCTTCGTTTTTGCGGGTCTCAAATTGCTGCGTTTTGAGCTTAACGATCGTATCCCGCCGGGTCTGAATCTGCAGCTCCAGCGATTTGATAGCGACCTCATTGCGCTGGGCCTCCTCCTTGGTCGCCGCCACCGCCGCCGTGGCCCCCGCCAAACGAGCCTTAGCGGCTTCGGCGTCCGGCGGCATCTTTTTTAAGTCGTTCCGCAAACGCCGCAGCACTTGGTCTTTGTCCTGGAGGATGAGGAGCTGTTCAATTTCGGGAAGCATCCCACAAGAGACGCCAAAGCCGCGCCGGTTCAAGTGCGCTCGATGCCCTCAATTCGCCCCCTCAATATAACTCCACCGGACTGCGCTTGCCGTCTTCCACGGACAAATTAGCCGCTCGCTCCGGCCCCAACGTCGCCACCCGAAGGTCCTGAATCTCTCGGTTGATCGCCAAAAAACGATCCAGGCTCCAGTCGTCCGGCGGCACCAACTTCCGCTTGGCTCGCTCAATGCGGGCCAGCGCCGCATCCAACACCGCGTGCGGCAAGGCCGCCAAGTGGGTGTGGGCCTGCTCTACCATCTCAATGCGATGGCAAATCATAGTCAGATCATTGCCCGCCCGCACCGCTTCCTGGATCGCCTGCTCAAAGGTCACTTCATTGAGAATTGCCCCCATGTCGAGATCATCGGTCATGACCAAGCCGTCGTCGAATCCTAACTGGTCTCGCAGAAATTTGGTAATAATATTGTGGCTGAGACTGGAGGGCCAGCGCTCCGGCGCCGGGTCAAAATCGGGAAACCAAGCGTGGCCGATCATCATCGAGTCCAATTCCGGCAGCAAGGCGCTGAAGGGCAGCACCTCCTCCTTGAGCAATTCCTGCTTGGTGCGGCGAATCACCGGCAAAAACTCGTGCGGGTCCACATCGGCGGCCCCATAGGTCGGGAAATGCTTGCCACAGCTGAGAATTCCCTCTTTGCGCAGAGCCCGGTTAAAGAGGCCAGCGTTGCTGATGACTTCCTGGGCGTTTCGCCCATAGCAGCGGCCCTTGAGCGAATTATCCGCCTCATCATCGTAAGAAATATCCAACACCGGACAAAGATCGAGATTGAACCCAAAAAGCCGCAGCAGCTCCCCAGTCAGCCGACCATGCCGGGTGATCAGCGAGGGGTCGCCTTTCTCGCGGAGCGCCTGGGCATTAGGCGGCTCGCTGCCAATCAAGCGAAGCCGCGAAACCCGGCCCCCCTCCTGATCAATCGTAATGAGCGGCTCAATATCCGATAAATCCCGCAGGTCCTCAATCAGCTTCCGAAGCTGCTCAGGCGACACGATATTTCGGCCAAATAAAATGAACCCTCCCGGCTGAAGGGCCTTAAATCGGCGTGCCGTATCGGAGTCGAGGGCCGGACCGGGGACGCCGGTCAGGAGAAGTTGGCCGAGGAGGTTGGTTTCCATGAGTTGAATTCACGATTACGCCTCCGGGTCGACGCCTGCAAGGCGATAGGCCAAAAGCGCGCCTGCCGCCTTTGATTCTCCCCCAAAAGCTTTTCCCTCCGCAGCCTAGGTGGGCTCAAAAAAAATGGCGCAGCCTCCACCTCTCAATCCGACTCCAACACCAGCGGCTTCCCCGCTCCACTCCCGGCCACGGCCAAATTGGCCTCTAGAGTTTAAATCTCTGTTGGCCTGGCCATTTGAGTGCCCAGCCCATTCGGCCTGCTCTTAATTCTACTGTGTTATAAAACATCAATAAGCATTTCCGGATTCCGTCGTTTCCGGGAATCGATGTCGATTTGCCTTCGCCGGTGTCTTCGGGCGAGGGATTGTTGGACTTCGGCCTCGGTGGCTTGCGGCTTGGGGAGGTATTTCTCCAGCACCCAGGCGATATCTTCGGCACTGAGCAGGGGCAGTTCCTCGCTCAGGAGGATCCGCTGCTCGAGCATGAACCAGGTCGCCAGCATGACCATGGCCATGTGCCGATGCCACCCCCGCCAACTGCGCATTTGATATTCCCCCATTCCGGCTGCGCC